>JAAEOP010001112.1 GCA_024223125.1 Chloroflexota bacterium | reverse complement strand
GGGCAAAACGCTGGCGCTGCCCCACGGCGCAGACGAAACGGGGCCAATGGCTTGTTCCCCGCCCACACCTGAAACCAACGGATGTCCCGGTAAAAACGGAGCCAGATGTGCCTGCACGCCTATCGGGCCTACGCCTGGGCCACCGCCGCCGTGTGGAATACTAAATGTCTTGTGCAAATTGAGATGGCACACATCGGCGCCATAATCACCGGGGCGGGTCAACCCAACCTGGGCATTCATATTAGCCCCATCCAGATAAACCTGTCCCCCATGTTGATGCACAATGTTGCAGATTTCTACAATTTCAGCTTCAAACACACCATGCGTGGAGGGATATGTAACCATGATGGCGGCCAGATTTTCGCTGTGCTTTTCCGCTTTGGATCGCAAGTCGGCCACATCAATATTACCTTCATCATCACACTTCACTACCACCACTTTCATACCGGCCATCACGGAGCTGGCCGGATTTGTGCCGTGTGCGGAACTGGGGATGAGACAGATGTTGCGATGCGCGTTCCCATTAGCCCGATGGTAAGCACGGATGACCAACATGCCCGTGTACTCGCCTTGTGCGCCAGAGTTGGGTTGTAGGCTTACGGCCGCAAAACCAGTAATCTCTGCCAGCCACGCTTCCAGTCGCGTAAACAATTCCTGGTAGCCTTGAGTTTGTTCCAGGGGCACAAAAGGATGCAGATGTCCTAATTCGGGCAGGGTGATGAGCAGCATTTCGGCCGTGGCATTCAGCTTCATGGTGCAAGACCCTAACGGAATCATGGAATGGGTCAGGGAGAGGTCGCGTTCTTGTAAACGGTGAATGTAGCGCAGCATCTCTGTTTCTGAAAAGTAGCTGTTGAAGACGGGATGGGTCAGGAAGTCGCTCGTGCGTTGGTGAACGCTGTCATACCCCAGATTGACATCGTCGGCCATCGTTTCTAGATCGAATTGAGACGGCCGTGCCCCAAAAATATCCAACAAAGTAATCACATCATCAACCTGGGTGGCTTCATCCAGGCTAATGCCAATCGCCCCATTGTCATAGTAACGTAAATTGACTTCTTCCTCTAAAGCGCGGATGCGAATCTCCACTTGAGACATTGTGCCGCCCTTAACGGTAAGCGTATCAAAAACAGGCTCGTCATTAAGTTCATATCCCAGTTCTTGCAGGCCGTCAGCCAGAAGTTGGGTTAATAGCCGTACCCGACGGGCAATCCGTTTAAGACCTTCTGGGCCGTGATAAACAGCATACATGGCAGCCATAATTGCCAGCAATACCTGCGCCGTACAAATGTTGCTGGTGGCTTTATCGCGGCGGATGTGTTGTTCGCGGGTTTGCAGGGCCAGCCGGTACGCGGGTTTGCCGCTGCTGTCTATGGAAACGCCTATCAAACGGCCGGGCATGATACGTTTGTGTTTGTTTTGGGTAGCCATATAAGCGGCGTGGGGACCGCCATACCCCATGGGCACACCAAATCGTTGCGTGTTGCCCACGACTACATCAGCCCCAAATTCGGCCGGCGGCCGCAACATAACCAGTGATAATAAATCGGCCGAAACGACGACGAGCGTCCCCTGATCATGTGCTTGTTGGGCGAAGGAAGCATAATCCATAATGTCGCCGTTGGTGGCCGGGTATTGCAGCAAAACGCCAAAGGTGTCTTCACTGAAATCGTAGCTGTCATGGTTGCCCACAACGACATTGACGCCCAGCGGTTCGGCACGGGTTTGTACCACAGCAATGGTTTGCGGATGGCACAATTCGGAAACGAAAAAGGTGTTGGCTTTGCTTTTGCGGGGCATCGCTCGCTGGCAAAGGGTCATTGCTTCGGCCGCGGCCGTACCTTCGTCTAGCATAGAGGCGTTGGCAATTTCCATGCCGGTGAGGTCGGTGAGCATGGTTTGGAAATTGAGCAGCGCTTCCAAACGGCCCTGCGCGATTTCGGCCTGGTAGGGGGTGTATTGGGTGTACCAGCCGGGATTTTCCAGAATGTTACGCTGGATGACGGGCGGGGTAACGGTGTCAGCATACCCCATGCCGATGAAGGAACGGTACACTTTGTTTTGGCTGGCCAGGTTTCGCAGTTCGGTGAGGACGGTCGTTTCGCTGCGTGGGTTCTCTAAATTCAAATGCTCCGTCAGGCGAATATTGTCGGGCACGGCCTGGCCCATGAGTTCATCCAGAGAAGTCAATCCCAGGCTGTTGAGCATATCGGTGACATCCTGGCTGCGCGGGCCAAGATGCCGTTTGACAAAACGGTCGGCTGGCTTGAGGAGATCACGATTGGGTACAGCCGCAGCTCCTTTCCCATTTTCGCCAGCCTCGATGATGGCATACCGGTCTGTTTGTGGGTAGGCTAACATTTTTTATTCTCCAGTTGGTGGTTGGTGGTTAGTGAGTGGTGGTTAGTACAAGCTACCATCCACCAACCACTATCCCCTAATCCCTTTCCGCTAAATGCACTTCATAAGTATCCGCATCCATCAAGTCATTGATATCAGCCATGTTTGTGGGCTTAAAGCGGACTAACCAGGCCTCGCCGTAGGGGTCCTCGTTGACAAGTTCGGGTGTGTCCATCAAGTCTTCATTAGCGGCCGTGATTTCCCCGGCAATTGGCATAAACAGGTCGGCGGCCGCTTTGACAGATTCAATCACGCCAAAGGCATCGCCGGCGTCAAAGCTGTCACCGGCATCAGGCAGTTCCAGGTAAACAATATCTGACAGGGAATCCTGGGCATAATCGGTGACGCCCAGGACAAGTTCATCCCCATCTACGCGCAGCCATTCATCTTCTTTTGTATAACGTAAATCTTCTGGTACCTGGCTCATGAGTTGTTCTCCTTATGATATTTGATTTGGTTGACCGATAAAACTTTTTTTGCCACAGAGTACACAGAGAATTTAGAGCTTTTCCTCTGTGAACTCTGTGCAACCTTCGGTTGCCGTCCTCTGTGGCAGATTTTGACAGGTTTGGTAATAAAAAAGGACGCATGACAAAAGCAGGTTTTGCCAGCGTCCTCTGTCTTCAACCTGAGAGATTCACCGCACATTTATGCAGTGCATTTATACACAGTTTGCCCCTTCGGTGTGCGTTCGATTTTAGTGTGACGCACTCTCCAGATTTACCCCGCCGCCCGGTCCTTTTACCTGAGAGATTCACAGCGAAAATAACATTAGCTCTTTTTTCGCCGCTTGCCCCTTCGGTGATCTGCTCGACATAATCCAATCACAAATTACGAAAATAGATACTCTCCCGCACGGCCGTTTGCAATATTCAGTTTTTAAATGGCTAAAAAGAATGTAACTATTCAGCTTCCAGAGGTGCGACGCACTTGCAAAGAGCAGCGGCATTGACATTACTCTGGGAAAAGTGCGTCGCACCTGTACAGTTACAAAAGAATTTCGTTAATCAGCTACATTGTACAAGAGCAATGCGTATGTGCAAAGCTTTTCCCCAGGTCGCACCGCTATTAGTTTGGCTGGCAGGCGTGTCTTTTGTCCCTTGATTCCAGCCACATTGACACCGGCTGAGGATAGCCGATGAGGTAAGCAAGGAGACGGACGAGTTTTTTCATTGACACAGTGACAGGGTAACAAGGTGAAAGTCGGTTTGTCACCTTGTTATTTATTCGCGGATATTGGCATTCAGGCGATGCTTAATTGCCCCAATGATCTTTTTGCGTTGTTTAGAGACTACTTTGTCATTCAGGGTTTTATCGGCCGCCTGGAAGGTGAGATGGTAGGCCAGACTCTTCTTGCCTTTGCCCAATTGTTCCCCTTCGTACACATCGAATAGCTGCACGTCTTTGAGCAGATAACCGCCAGCTTGCCGGATTGTCGCGGCGACAGTCACGGCCGTCACATCCTTATCCACCACCACCGCTAAATCTTCTTCCACCGGTGGGTAGGGTGAAATGGGTGTGTAGGAATAGTAAGGCGGAATGTGAGGGATGAGCGCTTCCAAATCTATATCGGCTGCCAACACCGGCTGCTCCCGCTCCACCTGAATATCTACCTGTTCCACCACCAGCGGATGCAGCTCGCCCATCATGCCAATGTGACGGCCGTTGAGCAGCAGCCGTGCCGTGCGTCCTGGCCGGTAGGTTGGATGATCACTGGCTTCATACGTCACATCCAGATGCAGTTCAGAAAATAATGTTTCCAGCGTCCCCTTCAAATCATAAAAATCAACCTGACCGGTGGGAGTAGATTGCCAGCCGTTTGTGTCCCGTCGGCCGCTCATCATCAACGAAAGGCGGGTTTGCTCTGTCGGCAAAATTTCCTCCTCACCCTCAATGAAAATGGGGCCGATTTCAAAGAGCGCCTGACGATCCTGGTAGCGACTGTTGTGCCTAGCCACTTCTAAAGCCGAGGCCAGCAGGGAATGGCGCATCACAGCCCGTTCGGCCGAAATGGGGTTGGTCACGCGCACATAGGGACGGTCATCGGGACCAGCGGGGTGGTTGGTAGGAATAAGTTTGGCTTCATATTCAGGTGAAAGCAGCCGGAAGGTGATGATTTCCTGCCAGCCAGCCTGCACCAATATATCTTTAATCCGCTCTTCTTGCTCCAATTGGAGATTGCCGCGTTGGGGCGGCAGCGGGTCAGACAAAATGGTGCTGGGAATGTTGTCGTAACCATAAATGCGGCAGATTTCCTCGACTAGATCGTGCGGCCCTTCAATATCCAGCCGGTGATCGGGCACACTGGCGGTCAGATGGTCGTCACCGATTTCTACGCTGAATTCCAGACGGCGCAGCAGGTCGGCCATCTCTTTGCCGGAGATGTCTAAACCGCTGAGACGACGAGCGTATTCATATTTGAGGGGGATAACGGCCGTTTCTGGCGGATAAGCATAGGTGTCTATAATTCCCTGGCAAACGGTTCCGCCAGCCAGCCGCCGCATCAGTTCTGCCGCCCGTTTGGCCCCTAACAAAGTTTGGCTGGGGTGTACCCCGCGGCTGAAACGGAATCCGGCGTCGGAATGAATACCCAACACGGTGGCAGTGCGGCGAATGTTGATAAAATTCCAGGCGGCCGCTTCCAGCAGCACATTTTTTGTTTCCGATTTAATTTCACTATCCAGACCGCCCATAATTCCACCCAAACTCAAGTTACCTCCCGGATCCGTGACTAAAATGGCGTGTGGCGGCAATATATGAACTTTCTCATCCAATGTCGTTAACGTCTCATCTTCATGGGGCAAGCGGGTAATAATTTTAATATCATCTGAGCCGCAACTGTCAGCCCGCTGTCTAAGAAAATCATAATCAAAAGTGTGATTAGGCTGACCCATTTCTAACATGACGTAATTACTAATGTCAACAACGACGTTGATGGCGCGTTGACCGGCTAGGCGTAACCGGTGTTGCATCCAATAGGGACTTGGCTTTTGTTGAACGCCTTCAATGACAATGCCTACAAAACGGGGATTCAGTTCCGGTTCTTCTGTCGTAATAGTGACCTTGCCGGCGACAGAAGCGCCTTCCATAATGACGGTGTAGTCAGGGTAACGCAGCTTTTGGTTTGTCAACGCGGCATATTCGCGGGCGACGCCAATGATGGCGGCGCAGCGGGCGATGTTGGGAATGATGTCTATGTCCAGCACAGCATCCCCCAATACATCTTGCAGCGGTGTTCCAGCCTGATAATCAGGCGACCACTCATCTTTTTGGATGAGGATGATGCCTTCGTGTTCCTCGCTGATACCCAACTCTTTTTCGGAACAGACCATGCTTTTGTTGTGAATACCACGCAACGGCCGTCCTTTAAGCTTCATCTTTTTCTGCCCTTCTTTATGTCCGTCATACAGCACAGCCCCTTCCAATGCTAAGGGGGAATACAGACCCAAATCAGAGATGTCTCCTTGACCGATATAGGGGAAAAGGTTGGGGGCGCCGGTGACACAGATTTCTTGGGCACGGCCGTAATTCACCGTCGCCAATACCAACCTGTCAGCATTAGGATGCTGTTCTATCTTGAGAATATGTCCCAAAACAATAAGACCGCGATCCCAAACCAAATCCGCGCCAGGGATGCCAATCAAGTCAATCGTTTTGACTTCTAAACCAGCATTGGTCAACAGCCGGTCTACTTCTGCAACCGGTTTGTCAATGGTTACAAAATCTTTTAGCCATGAAAGTGGTACGCGCATGAAACGTCTCCAGAATAAATCTCCAATCTCTAATATCAAATTATGAGATTGGGAGACTGAGAGATTGATAATTAAAATTGTTGCAAAAACCGCAAATCATTGTTCCAGAATTGGCGAATATCATCAATGCCGTATTTGAGCATAGCGACACGCTCTGGCCCCATGCCAAAGGCAAAGCCAGTGTAGACTTCGGGGTCATAGCCACCATTACGCAAAACGGTAGGGTGCACCATGCCGCTGCCTAAAATCTCTAGCCAGCCAGTCTGTTTACATACTTGGCAACCATCGCCGCCACAGAGGAAACAACTGATATCCATCTCTGCGCTGGGTTCGGTGAAGGGGAAGTAGCTGGCGCGGAAGCGGGTTTGCCGATCAGCCCCAAACAGTCGGCGGGCGAATTCAGTTAAGGTTCCTTTGAGGTCAGCCATGCTGATGTTGCGGCCGACAGCCAACCCTTCTACCTGGGTGAATTGGATGCTGCTGCGGGTAGTGATTTGTTCGTTGCGGTAACACATGCCGGGCAAAATAACACGCACCGGTTCGGGATAATAATCGTGCATAGCCCGAATTTGCCCGGCGCTGGTGTGGGTACGCAGGATAACATCCGGTTTTTTGGTGTAGAAGCTGTCTTGCATATCTCGTGCCGGATGATGAGGCGGAAAGTTGAGCAGTTCAAAGTTGTTGGCATCAGTGTCTACGTCTGGCGAACGGTAGACCTGGAAGCCCATGTCGCCAAAGATGCGGTAAATATCGCGCAGGGTTTGGGTAATGATGTGTAGACCGCCCTGGGCCAACGGCCGTCCCGGAAGTGTCACATCAATGGCAGAAGTTGCAATGGCAGTTTTCAATTCAGTGGCTTTGAGTTGGGCCAGACGGCCGTCATACGCGGCCTGTAATTCGTTTTTAACTATGTTGATCCGTTTGCCAAATGTGGGCCGGTCGGCGGGGTCAATTTGCCCAATCTGGCGGGTCATTAAGTAGACTTGCCCTTTGCGGCCTAATGTGTCCCGGTACCAAGTTTCTAATGCGGCCGTGTTTTTCGCCTGTTCTAATGTTCCCAACGAATCGTTATAAAGCGTTTCCAGTTCTTCCAACATAATATCAAATTCCTCACTACTATTTACTCTGCAAACAGTGCAGGTCGCTCTCTTGCCACTCGCCACTTGCACACTTGCAACAAAAAAGACGCGGTCTGTGCCGCGTCTTTCACAGTTTTAGCTCGACTGCTTCTTCTCAGGCAGAACGAACCTTCTGCACAAACACAGTACAGTTAGTGTCCATAAAAAAGAAGAAGCTAAAAAATCGCTGTCCGTTCATCGTCCGCGTAGAATAGCACTTTGCTAGTTGAGCGTCAAGCCAAATTTTCATCGCAATTTATCAAGTTTAGGGCTGAAAAGATTCCCAAACAACTGATGGCCGTTCCCATAAAGCCCAATCACCTGTTGTATCCCCGGCCGATCCGGGGTCTGTACCCAATGTGAGAGTAATCGTTTGTCCGGCATAATCAGCCAATGAAAAATCAAAGGGATGCCAGTAGCGGTATTCCCGAGTATTGCGGATATGGCGGTGTAAGAGTTTCTGGCTACGGCCGTCGGCCGTTGTCACCGTCACAAAAAAGGCAGCTCCATCGCCGCCCCAATCCCAGCTTTGTGGAGCCATTCCTATGCGGAATTGCAGCCGGGTTGGCTCTGGGGGTAATGTTAATTGGTACGAAACCTGACCGGGGGGATGTAAAAACAACACATTGTCACTGTCGCTGTTTGCATCGGTAGGCATATGGAAGGTGTCGCGGCGTACCTGTTCGGGGGAATTGGAAATGGCAGTCGCTTCGCCGGCGACAAACCGGTCTAACAAGTTGGCATAGGTAATGATATTTCTGGCAGTCTCATCTTGTGGCCACAGTTTTAGAGATGCTGCTGCCAGTTGCCGCGCGTTTTGAGTACGGCCGTCTGTCAAAGCGTCTGCCATTTCTGTACTCAAGCGTTCCTCAAAAGCAGACAATAAGGACATCCGTATAGATTCTTGATGACTATTTGGCAGATCAGGACATAACGCTTGAGCGTTCCTTAAATGCGTAGCAGCCGCAATAGGGTCCTCAAATAATAGAATTGCTGCCAATTCTTGCTCATACAAACAATAAGGCAAATCACGTTTTGCTAAAGGGAGTATTTTTTCATAAAGATCCGCGATCTTTTCGAGTGTGGACAATTCTGAACGCCCATCATAAATCAGGTAAATGTCCTGTTGAAAATGCGTGCTTTCTAATCCAAGATCAATCAACGCTTTCTGTCCCCTTCCATGCATAATGACAACCCACACATCCTTGTATTCATATTGCAATGCGGCAATATCGTTTAAAGCCATGTATGAACCATGTAATACCGAACCCGGCTCCGTTGTTTGGGATAGATAGTAATTAACACCTCTATGAGCAATATTGTAATTACGGGTTGCTGTTAAAGTCATCGGTATAATAACATTGTCATCAGCCGTCTGTTCTATCAGCCTGGTGACAACACCGTGCCAATCGTGGATTTCGTATTCATATTCCGCTTGAATTGTGGGGCCGCTAATCAGCAAAAGACCAATCACGATGACGGCCGCAGCCCATTGGGACAGACACTTGTTGTAGCGTTCGGTTAGGTGTCGCCAAAGGGTGATGAGCGGCACGGCCGTGAGCAGCAAATAAAAAGGCAACATATAGATAATATATCGGGGCAGAGCTTCCCGTTGGACACCCGTTACCAGAATAATGGGTAACGGCAGCAGTAAAGCCGTGCCTAAAAAAGCGAGGTCGAACCAATTCCGCTGCCGCACAAGGAGAATAGCCCCCAAAACAGCCAGCAGCAAAAATCCGCTGGCCATAATGTTGTTTTCTGTTCCCAATGCCTTAAATGCTATCGTCAACCACTCTGGTATGGTGGCCTCAGCGCCTGACCGGGCCAATGTCTGCCCACCAAGATTGCGATCTAAAGCGCGTTGGATTTGCGGCAGACGCAGGGTAAAAAGCGCGGTCACGATGACAACAGATACCAATGGATAAGCGATGGTTTTCCATTTTTTCTGTCCAAGCTGCCACATTACCCAGCCAGCGATGAGTATAGATTGGCAGGCCAACACAACAAAGGCCCCATAATGCGTCAATAAATTCAACACAGTCATCAGGCCAAAGCCGGCCCAACGCCCCATTGTTGGCCGACGTATTGCCAGATACAAAAGCAAGTAGGCAGCCAATGAGATGGTCATCAGGAGGGCATAATGGCGCGCTTCCTGAGCATGGCGTAAATGGAAGGGGGAAAGGGTTAAGAAGAATGCAGCCAAGATGCCTGTATATGACCGTCCCATCGCCCGTCCTAAGGCAATCAGCAAAGGTATTGCCAGCAAACTGCCCCAAAAGGAAACCAATCTCAGGCCAAACTCAGTTTCCCCAAATTGCTGGATACTGGCATTCACCAACAGATACATAAGGGGCGGGTGGCCGCGCAAATTCAGAATATTTTCCAGACCAGACTGAGCATCCCAAACCGTGATGAGTTCATCAATCCACAAGCTGTCCTGAGCCAGATTGTGCAGACGAATAGCAAAGGCCAGCCAAAGCAAAAAGATGGCTGCAAGTAGAGTTGATTGATGCGCATGGAACTGTTTTGTGTGTGGCATGGAAGGGGAAAACGGCCGTGTCTGGTAACGGCCGTTACAAACGCCTCTGTAATCGGCCGGCCTGAATCGCTTCATAGCCAAAATGCATTTGCTCTCGTTCCAGGTTGTCGAGCGGCAACCAAGTGGTCTGGCTTGAATCTGAAATGGCTGACGCTGTTGGCGAACGTTCCAGACTATAGTAAAGCACCGAATAATGCCAGGCGCGGCGTTCATCATCAATGATATATTGATCTTCAACAAACAACATGGGGCCAAGTTTGGGGATCATGCCAATTAATTGTTGAAAGGTCTGGCGTATTACCTGGGTTGGCGTTTCATTTTCCGCCAGAATCGTTCCGGGCGGATGCCATAGGTCTGTTTGGGGATGTTGTTGCAGCAGGATTTGATTATTTTCTATGAAGATGCCATAGACAGCCGGACGAAAGGTAAGGGCTTCTGGGGCAACGGGGATGGGATTGCCCAAGTTGTCGGTACAAATGATGGTAGCCATGTGGGGCTTAGGGGGTAGGCACGGCCAATAGCTCTTGACGAAGTTGGGGTATTTGATCTGCTAATGTGCCCAGGACACCGTTGATAAATCGGGGAGCGCTGTCAGACCCATATGTTTTAGCCAGTTCTACCGCTTCATTGATAGCTACTTTGACTGGCGTTTGCCCGTCAACTAAAAATTCAAAGATGGCAATTCGTAAAATATTGCGATCAATGACCGCCATTTGATCCAGAGGCCATTCAGGGGCGTAACGAGAGATAAGAATATCCATATCTTCCTGGTGTTCTATGACACCAAAGATAAGCCGTTGAGTAAAATCAACCCCGGCGCTTTCCATGGGAAAATCATCCAGCCGATACTCCAGAATAACGGCCGGATCATGCTCGGTGATGTCATATTCGTAAAGCGTTTCCAGGGTTACGCGGCGAGCGCGTCTTCTCGTTTTCATGGCTCAGACCTACGAATGCTATATAGCTTCTCCCTGAGCATACACCACATCTTCTACATGAATATTTACGGCGTCTACCGGGATACCGACCATGGTGTCAATGGCCTCCATAACGGCCGTTTGTAAACGTTGACTTGTTTCCATGATGTTTACATGGGGACTCATTATAACGTAAATATCAAATCTTATCCTGTCATCTGCAAAATCCAACAGTATGCCATGATGGCGGGCTTCACGGCGGAACAAACGGGCTACATCTGCGGGGATGGGGGCCATTTTTGCCACACCGTCTACCCGTAAAGCGGCATAATGGGCAATGGTGGCCAAAACATCGGGGGCAACTTCTATACGGCCGATACTTTCTTGAATTCCTACTTCGCTCATTTCTTTGCTCATTTATGTAGTGGTCAAAGGATAGTCGCAGTTTCCATACCGCGAAGTCTGGCGCTAAAGCAATTTCGCGGCTATTGATTCTTGATCATTACATTTCTTTACTCATCTACATGGCGATGCCGCCATCCACATTGATTACCTGGCCGGTGATGTAGGCTGCTTTATCGGAGGCCAGAAAAGTAACCAGAGATCCTACTTCTTGCGGTTCACCCCAGCGACCTAAGGGAATGAATTCTAAAGATTTATTCCGCAGTTCTTCCGATAAAACGTTTGTCAGCGCAGTCGGGATAAAACCAGGGGCTACAGCATTCACAGTAATCTGACGGCTGCCTACCTCTTTAGCCAGGGATTTGCTAAAACCAATAATGCCAGCTTTGGAGGCAGAATAATTTGTCTGGCCTCCCTGACCAACCAGACCAACGACGGAAGAAATGTTGATGATGCGCCCACCTTGTTTGCGGCGCACCATTGGGCGAACGGCCGCTTTACAGCAATTAAACACGCTTTTCAGGTTTGTGTCCAGTACCGTATCCCATTGTTCTTCTTTCATCATCATGAGTAAAGTGTCACGAGTGGTACCGGCATTGTTAACCAGAATGTCAATATGACCATAAATTTCTATAGCCTGTTTGATTAAAGTTTGGGCAGCGGAAAAATTGGCTACATTGGCTTGTACGGCCGTCGCCTCCCCTCCATTTTCTTGAATGGTGGATACAACATCTGCGGCCGCATCAGCGCTGGCATTGTAATTAATAATTACATTGGCTCCGTTAGCGGTCAAATCTTCCGCAATCGCCCGACCAATGCCGCGCCCGGCTCCCGTTACCACAGCAACTTTACCTTCTAATAAAGACAATGGATATTTCTCCTTCGAAACTGTAGGGCGATTTGCGAAATCGGGCTACAACTTAGGCTTTATACGTTTTGCTTTTCGATCAATCCGTTTGATGAAACTAAGCAGGGTTTTACCGGGACCAACTTCTACAAAGCGTTGGCCTCCATTTGCCAGTAAAAAATTCATCGAGTCTGTCCAGGCAACGCCAGATGTTAGTTGGGCTTTGAGTTCAATGCGGATTTCAGCGGGAGTAGTTAACGGCCGTGCCGTTACATTACCAATAATAGGACAGATCGCTGTCTGAATGGGGGTGTCGTCCACAGCCTGGGCAAACGCCTCTGCCACTGAAGCCATTAATGGGGAATGGGCGGCAATGCTAATTGGCAGACGCACCACTTTACGCGCTTTAGCGGCCGCAGCCAGTTCCATTGTCGTTTCCAAAGCGACCGTATCCCCGGAAATGACCACCTGTCCAGGACAATTATCATTGGCAATTTGCACGGGACGGCCGTGCTGTTCACTCGCATCCTGGCAAATCGTTTTTACAGTAGGAGTATCCAAGGCTAAAATGGCAGCCATCGCCCCCGGTTCCCGCTCCCCGGCTTCCTTCATTAACTCACCACGCTGCCGCACCAACTTTAACCCATCAGCAAAAGAAATAGCGCCGGCGGCCACTAAGGCGGAAAACTCACCTAAACTGTGTCCGGCCATAAAAGACGACCGTTCCCAACCTTCCGTTTGCAGCCAGGTCCAGGTTGCCACACTGGTTGTAAAGATTGCCGGCTGCTGGTTAACCGTATCAATCAGATCATTCTCTGGCCCTTCAAAACATAATTTGGATAGGGAAAACCCCAAAATGTCATCAGCTTGATCAAAAACAGCACGCGCTTCAGGAACCTGGTTGTACAAATCCAGTCCCATGGTCACATGCTGCGAACCCTGTCCGGGAAAAAGAAAAACGGTACTCACTTTATAATGTACGTTTACTTCGGTCTGGCGAACTGGAAAACAGTTCCCCAAACATGAAGAAAGGCCATATCCAGATGACCTTTCATTTTAATGATTTATTCGGCCGCTGGTAAAATTTGACGACCGCGATACATACCACAGTCCAGGCAAACATGGTGAGACCGTTTCATGGCCCCACATTCTGGACATGGAACCAGGTGAAAGGTTTTTAAGGCATGATGGGAACGCCGCCGGTTACGGCGGGCTTTTGAAATTCTATGCTTTGGTAGGGCGCCCATAATAATATCCTCTTAAAAAATGTGGTTAGTGGTTGGCAGTTAGTGGCTTGTACCAGCTACCAACCATATCTTTCATCTATACATAATGAAGTTTTTCAAATTACAAAAATAAAGCGGCATGTATGCCGCGACTGGCAATTATAGCCTTGCCGTTTTGTGTGTCAAGCCAGATTTTGGTTTTTTAATCAGCGGCCGTTTGTTGGGGCGCGTCATTTTCTACATGGACTTTAGTCAGTCCATTGCGGACAACGGCCAATGAACGCAGTAAATCTTCTTCCAGTTTGCTTAACACCTCTACCACATATACATCGGCGTCACCACGCAGCGCATTGGCGTCGCGCCGTGCCCGTTCCAAAATGTTGTCGGCCCGCTGCTGGGATGACATGGCGATGGAATCACGCTTGACCAGTTCGTTGGCTTCTTGTTTGGCCAGGTCGCGAATACGCTCCCCCTCTTCATTGGCCTGGGCCAACATCCGCTCTTTGTCAGACACAATCCGGTTGGCGCGTTTGACTTCTTCTGGTATAGCAACCCGCATCTGGTCAATGAGATTATATATCCGATCTTCATTGACCAGAATGTAGGCGCTTAAAGGCAACCTTGAGCTTTCATTTAGAAGTTGTTCTAATCGATCTACCAGATGTTGAATGTCCATTGTTTTATCCTAAAGGTCTAGCCGCTTAATCACGCAAGGGTACGGGGCGGTTAAACTCCTTTGAGCCATGACCGTTAAACCGCTGATACAAAGCTTCAGCCACATTAGGTGGTACCATACTGCTCACATCCCCACCTAACGAGGAGATTTCTCGTACTGTTGTGCCGCTTAAAAACGAATGCTCTTCATCCGTGATCAAACTGATTGTCTCAATTTCCGGGGCCAGCCGTTTGTTAGCCAAAGCCAGCCGAAATTCAAACTCAAAATCAGAAAACACACGCAGCCCGCGCACAAATACCCGCACATTCATCTCATGGGCAAAATCTACCGCTAACCCGCTGAACACGGCTACTATTATATTGTCGGTAGAATCTAAGGCTGTTTCAATCATATGCACCCGTTCCTGCGCTGAAAACAGGATGGATTTGGTCGGTTTACTATGATCGTAGACAGCCACTACCAATTCATCAAAAATTACGGCCGCTCGTTTCATCAAATCCAGATGACCAGAATGAACGGGATCAAATGTGCCAGGATACATTGCGCGAATCATAAGTTTGGGTTTCCTCTTAAGTTTCTAAACGTAATTGTAACCAAGTTACCCATAAGCACAACCCTTACCATATGGAGAAAGCACATCATTTTCACAAATGATTGTACTACCATTCACCCTCCTTCGCGTGTGTTTCGGGAATTGGATTTCTCGAACCAGTCGTTACTGAACAATCACGACCTATGTTATGGGCCACAATACCCATCAAATGGGTATATTCACCCATTAAAAGCGATGCTTGTCACCCATTACGTATGACATTTGTCGTTCTCTCTCTCCTTGTCAAGGTTTATATTTATTTTGACGTAACGCATCATTTTTGTAATAATCAACAGTCATTTTTTCAGAAATGTTAGCTTGAACAAGAAAATAGTCTGTTCGCAAAAATCAATGGAGGAAAAACCATGCAGAAAAAATATTGGCTTATCATTTTGATCATGATCGTGGCTCTGAACATAGCCGGTTGCGCTGGTGAGTCAGGCCCACAGGGTCCCGCTGGCGCGGATGGCTCACAAGGCCCTCCCGGCCCTGCTGGTCCCGCTGGCAACGATGGCGCCGACGGCGCGCAAGGTGTGGCTGGCGTAGATGGCGTTAGCTATCATCCTCCCGAGTATGTCGGGCGTGAAGCGTGCGCCGAATGTCACGAAGAAATTTACGATCGCTTCATGAAAAGCGGTCACCCTTATAAGCTGAACGCTGTCGTAGATGGTCAACCCCCGGAGTACCCCTTTACCGAAATTCCCAGTCCGCCCGAAGGATACGAATGGGACGACATCAGTTACGTAATTGGCGGCTACAATTGGAAAGCGCGTTTTGTTGACCATGATGGCTATATCATCACCGGCGATGAAAACGCAACCACCCAATACAATTTCTATAATCCCGAAATTGATATGGGTAATAATTGGGTTGGCTACCACGCGGGCGAAGAGAACAAACCGTATAATTGCGGAAGTTGCCACACCACCGCCTACAATCCAGAAGGCAATCAGGACGATCTACCCGGCCTAATCGGCACCTGGACAGAGCCAGGCATTCAATGTGAAGAGTGTCATGGCGCCGGCAGCCTGCATGTCGAAAATCCGATGACCGTGCGTGTAGATGTAGATCGAGACGCCGAGCAGTGCGGCGGCTGTCATTTCCGGGGCGTACCGGAAGAAGTGGATGCCAAAGGCGGCCTGATCAAGCATCATGAACAATATGAAGAGTTGTTCCAGAGCAAGCATGTTACAGTTGATTGTGTGATTTGCCATGATCCGCACGATGGCGTAATTCAACTGCGTCAAACAGGCGAGCAAACAACACGCACTCAATGCGAGAACTGCCATTTCACCGAAGCCAAACATCAAAACGAAGAAGATCATCTTACGTCTAACTTGGAATGTATCGAATGCCATATGCCGCGCGTCACCAAGAGCGCATTAGGCGATCCGGCGATCTTTACCGGCGACATCCGCACCCATTTGATGGCGATTGATCCCGATCAGATTGAACAGTTTAACGAGGAAGGAAATATCGCTCTATCGCAGCTTGGGTTGAATTTTGCCTGCCGTACCTGTCATGTAGATGGCGGTAGCGCCAGCCCGCTGTCTGACGAAGACTTGCAAGCAATGGCAAATGGGTATCACACACCCCCGCCGGTTGTAGTTGAAGAACCTGTAGAAGAAACTCCATAACACACTCTTACATAAAAGCCGGATTTCTTGGAGAAGTCCGGCTTTTTTTCTCTGGACTACCATTGATGCGCTCTTTTTCTTTTTTGTTGATTGGGGTAATGGCAGCCATTGCTGGCTTTTTTGCCTTTTGGCAAGAAACTGCAACGGCCGCTCCGCCCCTGCAAGCTGCGGAGGATTTGGCCTGTATTTTGTGTCATCAGGATACAACGGCCGTTATCACATTCCCATCCGGCGAAACCATCCCCGCACAAATTGATCTGGATACGCTTGCCCATTCCGCCCACGGCAGCGGCGACGAAGCGTTAACTTGTACCGACTGCCACAACCCCAATGATTACCGGTCTCCTCATACCGGCGTAACCGCCCCCGATTATCGCAGCTATCAGCTTGGTCAGTCGGCAACGTGCGAACGCTGTCATTCCGCTCCCCATCTCCTGGGTCATCCGCAAGAGGACGCAGAAACGGCCACTTCGACAAGCTCAGTGCAGGCTGTTGCCTGCATAGATTGTCACGGCGGGCATGAGGTGGCGATGGTTGATGAAGGGGAAACGGCCGTTAACGTCGAAATCTGCGCCGCCTGCCACACCGAAGCAGAAGCCAAAACAACCGATCTGGACGAACTGACCGCACTCATTGAAAACGGGCTGTTCGGCCAAAAAGTTGACAGCGATTATTGTCTTGCCTGCCACAGCCAACCAGATTTGACGATGACCTTCCCTAACGGGGACGTAAAATCAGTGGCCATTGACGCTGACGCCCTGCACAATTCCGTTCATGGGGATGACAACAGTTGGCAGCCGCTTGAATGCGCCAACTGTCATGAGATGAATGCCTATCCGCACGAACCAGTTCAGGCAGAAAGCGCCCGCGAATACAGCCTGGAACGGTACACGGTCTGTGAACAATGCCATGATCACAACTATGAAAAAGCATTGGACAGCGTGCATGGGGCGGCCTTAGCGGATGGGGAAATCGAAGCGGCCGTATGCACCGATTGTCACGGCGCGCACGATACGCCTGTCCCCGATGAACCCCGCGAACGTATTTCCCATACCTGCGAACAGTGCCATAGCGAGATATTCAATGAGTATTCAACCAGCATTCATGGCGACGCATTGTTAAGCGACAGCAATCTCGATGTGCCGACTTGTATTGAATGTCACGGCGTTCACAACATCAATGAACCTACAACGGCTCTGGCCCGATTGCGGTCGCCGCAGCTTTGCGCCGGCTGCCACACCAACACCAAACTCATGGGCGAATATGACATTTCAACCGAAGTTTTTGACACCTATGTGGCTGATTTTCACGGCGCCACCGTGACATTGTTTGAACATCAAGACCCCACCGTAGAAACGAACAAAGCTGTTTGTTACGATTGTCATGGCGTCCATAACATCAAAGCCACCGACGATCCGCAAGCGGGCATCAAGAATAATTTGTTAGTTACCTGCCAGGAATGCCATCCGGACGCCACCGTCAATTTTTCTGACGCCTGGACCAGCCATTTCCAGCCGTCGCTGGAACATAACCCGCTGGTTTATTTAGTGAACCTGTTTTACCAAATTGTCATCCCGTTAACTGTAGGCTTCTTTGCCTTTTTGATCCTGACCGACCTTTACCGGCGAATGCGCGAGTATTTGCAAGCTGACGAGAGTTAATCATGAGCAATGAAACGACACAATATCCGCGTTTTCGCATGATGGCGCGGATCGAACACATTATTCTGCTAACCAGTTTTACTGTTTTGGCGATCACGGGCTTGCCCCAAAAATACCCGGCTACTTCCTGGGGCGATTCCATGATTGCCTTCATGGGCGGCATTGAGACAGTGCGGATTATTCATCATTATTCCGCTTTTATTTTAGTTGCGGGATCAATTTATCATCTTTTCACTTCAGGCTATCGTCTATTTGTGAAGCGGGAACGGATGCGGATCATGCTGCGGGTGCAAGACGGCCGTGACCTCATAAATTGGGTGCGCTTTAATCTCGGTTTGCTTAAAAATCATCCCAGAATGACGAAGTTTAATTTTGGTGAGAAGATTGAGTATTGGGCCGTTATCTGGGGTACTGCAATTATGGCGATTACCGGCTTTATGCTGTGGAATCCAATTGCCACAACATCTCTGCTGCCCGGTCAATTCATCCCGGCCGCCAAAGCCGCGCATGGGGGAGAAGCTATCCTGGCTGTTTTATCTATTCTCATCTGGCACCTTTACAATGTGCTGGTCAAACACCGCAATTTCAGCATCTTTACAGGCAAGTTGCCCCAAGACCAAATGGAAGAAGAACACGCGCTGGAATTGGAGCGTTTGGAGGCGGGCGGAACGCCCTGGCCAGGTCTGGCATTGCCCGTTTTACGACGCAGACGGCGCGTTTTTTTCGTCGTCAGCATCATCGTTGGCGGATTGGCGCTCGCCGGTCTGGTGTGGGCGTTTACATTTGAAGAAACGGCCATCACCACCATACCGCGCGTAACAAGAGAGGTATTTGTACCGCTCGTCACACCGGCTCCATGAGGAGGTGGTTAAAAAGACGTGTTAAAAAATCACATCTATTTACTTTCTGTACGTGAAATGCGTCTAAAATATAGGAGGATTTTCCAATGTTTACGAAGAAGCGATATTTATTAATCTTAGGGTTGCTTTTCATTGCCATCGTAGCTCTTGTAGCTTGCGAGAGTGAGCCGGTAGAAGTAACCCGTGTAGTAGAAGTTGAAGTAGAAGTCCCTGGAGAAACTGTCGAGGTAGAAGTTCCTGGGGAAACAATTGAAGTTGAAGTAGAAGTAACCCGTGTGGTTGAAGTGATGGTGGAACCGGAAATGGAAACGGCCGTTGTGTCCGTCATTCCCTACGAAGAAGAATGGGCCAACTCGCCGCACAACAATAAAGAAGCCGAAGCCTTCATCCATTGGGACGAAGATGATCCAGCCGAAATACCGACATCTTGCGCCAAATGTCACAGTACCCCTGGCTACCTCGACTTCATCGGGGCCGACGGCTCAGAAGTTGGTGTTGTTGACGTTGCGGCCCCTCTCGGTACAACCGTAGAATGCGCCGCTTGCCACAATGATACCACCGCCGAGATGACCAGCGTCACCTTTCCCTCCGGGATAGAAGTGATGGGTCTAGGCGACGAATCTCGTTGTATACAATGCCATCAAGGGCGCAGTTCAACAGTCAAAGTTAATGAAGGCATCATCGAAGCGGGGCTAGACCCAGTCGCCGATCTGGATACCGTCAGCGAAGAAGTCGGCTTCTCCAACATCCATTACTTCGCCGCTGCTGCCACCCAATACGGTACAACCGCCATGGGCGGCTACGAATACGATGGTAAAGCATACGATGCCAAATTTGACCATGTAGAAGAGTATGACGCCTGTATTGACTGCCATAGTTCTCACACACTGGAAGTGCAGTTTGACGATTGCACCCAATGCCACGAAGGATTGGAAAGCACCGACGATCTGATCAATATCCGTATGGAAGGATCATTGGTAGACTACGATGGCGATGGCGACATGGAAGAAGGCATTGCCTTTGAAATTGAAGGAATGCGCGACATGCTTTATCAGGCTATACAAGCGTATGCCGCGGAAACAACGGGTACGGCCGTTGCTTACGATTCCCACAGCTACCCCTACTTCTTCATTGACACTAACGGCGATGGCGAAGCGGGCGAAGACGAAGCCAATTACGGTAACCAGTACAATGCGTGGACACCGCGTTTGGCACAGGCAGCCTATAACTATCAAACATCGCTCAAAGACCCCGGTCAATTTGCACATGGCGGCAAGTACATCATTCAATTACTCTACGACTCAATTGAGAGCTTGAATGAAACGATTGCCAGTCCGGTTGATCTGAGCGCGGCAAGTCGTATTGATCACGGTCATTTTGCCGGTTCAGAAGAAGCGTTCCGTCATTGGGATGAAGATGGAGCCGTCCCCGGCTCTTGCAGCAAGTGTCATTCGGCCGCTGGTTTACCCTTGTTCGCTGAACAGGGTGTCACTATCAACCAACCCCCGGCCAACGGCCTGAACTGCGCTACCTGTCACAACGATCTTGATGAATACACGCTGTATCAAACGGCCGATGTGACCTTCCCCAGCGGGGCAACTGTTTCATTTGCTATAGATGAAGAAGATGAAGATGGTCTGGCGGCTAACCTGTGCATCAACTGCCATCAGGGACGTTCATCCACGCCATCGGTAGACAGAGGTTTGGCGGGGTTAGAGGACGATACCCCCTCAGACGCAATTCGATTCTCCAACATCCACTACTTTGCTGCCGGCGCTACGCTGTTCGGTACAGAAGTGCAGGGGGCTTATGAGTTTGCCGATCAAACGTATGTCGGCCGTTACGCGCATGTGGGCGATTTCAATACCTGTATTGAGTGCCACAGCACACATGAACTGGAAGTGAAGTACGCGGACTGCACCGAATGTCATGAAAATGTGGTCTCGCCAGAAGACTTAGCGGCGGTTCGCACTACTGGAATAGATTATGACGGTGACGGCGATGTTACGGAAGGTTTGGCAGGCGAACTCGACACGATGGGTGAAGCGTTATATGCTGCGCTCCTGGCGTATGCTAGCGCGAACTCGCAACCCATCGTCTATGATTCACATTCCTATCCGTATTTCTTCATAGACACAAATGGGGATGGTGTACCCACGCCAGATGAGGCCAATTACGGCAACCGCTACAATGCCTTTACCCCCAATATGCTGCGAGCGGCATACAACTACCAATACCTGCAAAAAGACCCGGGCGCTTATACCCACAACGGCTTTTACGTCATGCAGGTTCTGTATGATTCCATCAATGCTGTTGGCGGCGATACAAGCGGTATGACTAGACCTGACGGATTTCCTTAATCCCAGTTCTGGATAAATAGAAAGGCTGGATACATAGTGTATCCAGCCTCTACTTGCAAACCTGACAGGCCGTCGTACTGCCCTTTCTCAGACTGAGGAATTTGTGCGAGACTTGTCAGGTTTTTAGTTGATCGACATGAGTCAAACTTTCATCGCACTCGTCTTTTTAGTTTATGGACTATCTTTCTTTAGCATGGGTTTGATAGTCTTAATTGAAGGCGGGCGCGGTTCAGATAAACGGCTGCGCCATGCGTTACGGCCGTTGGCCGCTTTTGGCCTGATTCATGGCATTCATGAATGGCAGGATATGTTCCACATTCTTGATTTGCTTCCCGGTCAGGAAGCATTTGAAATTGTGTGGGAGAGCATCCGTCTGGCCGCTTTGGCGTTTTCATTCCTCTCGCTAACTGCCTTTGGTGCGTCTCTGCTATCGTCCAGTGACAAAACTCGCCGTTTGAGCTTGCTGCTGCCCTTAATCCAAGCATCTATCTGGATTTTTGGGCTGTTGATTATGCGCGGTCAATATTCTATTGAAGAGGGGCTGCTGGACGCGGTTGATGTATGGTCGCGTTATACACTGGGCATCCCAGCCGCCATAATTGCCAGCGCCGGCCTGATTGCCCAGCAGCGAGCGTTTCGTAAAGTGGGCATGGTTCGGTTTGGCCGGGATAGTCTGTGGGCGGCGGTTGCGTTTGCCTGGTACGGGCTGGTGGGCCAGATGTTCACGCAGCAAAGCGTACTGTTTCCATCTACGATTATCAATCAAAATTTATTTTTTGAATTATTTGGTTTCCCGATACAACTGATGCGAGCTTTGGCAGCGGGGATAATCGCCATTTTTGTTATCCGCTTTTTGCGGTCGTTTGAGGTGGAAAGGCAGCGGCAAATTACCGATTTGCAGGCGGAGCGACTGGAAGAAGCGGAGCGGCGAGAGGCTTTGCGGGGCGAACTACTCAGGCGCGTGGTGGCAGCTCAGGAGGCGGAAAGGCAGCGGATTGCCCGTGAACTGCACGATGAGACGGGTCAGGCTTTAACGGCCGTTGGTCTAGGTTTGCGCGGTATTTCTGCCTCGCTGCATCAGGATGCGGCACGCGCCTCTCAAAATCTACATCAGCTTGAAAAACTGACGGCGGCTGCGCTAAAGGAATTGCAACATTTGATTGCCGATTTGCGGCCGTCTCACCTTGACGATTTAGGGCTGCCAGCCACCTTGCGCTGGTGGGCTGAAGAAGTAGAGAACCGTGTGCCGCTAACAGTCATCGTAGAAATTGTTGGCAAAGAAGAAGAAGTGGCCGCGCCGGTCAGGTTAGCGCTCTTCCGTGTGACACAAGAAGCGTTAACCAATGTCGTCAAACACGCCAAAGCAACGACAGCTACCGTGCGGTTAATTTATAATGGAGAATGGGTAAGTGTGGCCATCACCGATGATGGCTGCGGTTTTGATATTGATCGGGTGATGTCTGACGTTTATCGGCGCTCTTGGGGTCTTTTAGGTATTCAGGAACGCGCATCATTGCTAGGCGGCAATGTGACAATCGAATCGCAGCCAGGTGAAGGTTCAACAATTAAGGTTGCGATTCCATATCAAGTGCAGGCAGAAACAGTAAAAAATGAGGTGTCCGATGACAATTCGACTGCTGATCGTTGACGACCATGCCGTCGTTCGTTTGGGCATGAGAATGCTCTTTGAAAGCGAACCTGAAATTGAAATTGTGGGGGAAGCGGAGAATGCGCAGGATGCGATGACGGCCGTTTCTCAACTACAGCCTGATGTCGTTCTCATGGATATTGGCTTGCCTGATCTTTCCGGCATTGAAGCCACGCGCCAAATCAAAGCGCAATCTCCGGATACGGCCGTTGTCGCCTTGACCATCCACGAAGACAAGGAATACTTCTTTAAGATGCTGGATGCGGGCGCCAGCGGTTACGTGCCTAAACGCGCTGCCCCGGAAGAATTGATTACGGCGATTCGAGTCGCCGCTACCAAAGGAGTCTATCTGTATCCATCGCTCGCCGCATTGCTGGTTAAGGATTATCTTTCCCAGCAACAGCAAACTAAAACTGAAGACAAAGTGAATGGCCTCACGCCACGGGAGCAAGAAGTGTTGGCGCATTTGGCTGACGGCGAAACCAATGCCGAAATCGGCGCAAAATTGGTTATCAGCCCCAAAACAGTGGCCCGCCACCGCGAGAACATCATGCGAAAGTTGAATTTACATTCCAGAACGGAGTTGGTGAAGTACGCGATTCGTAAAGGGATTATTCGGCCGTAACGCCTCAGACCGGCGAGGTTTTGCAAACCTCGCTGGTCTTTACCTGAAATAAATCGCCCGGATGACCGGGCTTTTTTGTTTTCTGGGGTAGATAACCCAACGGTAACGGCCGTTTGTTATCTATCTTAACATCCTAAAAATGCATAAGTACGATGTACATGGGATCCCGAAAAAAACAAGAAAAACATCAAAAAACACGGCGTTTCATTTGAGGAAGCCAAAACTGTTTTTTACAATGAGTATGTGCTTCAATTTTTTGATCCCGATCATTTGGAGTGAAAGAAAATGAGAGACCATTACGATTTTTCCAAAATGAAAAGGAAGAAAAATCCTTACATCAAATATCTTAAACAACCCGTTACCATGCGTATTGATCGCGATTCTGTAAGCTATTTTAAGTCGCTGGCAGAAGAAATAGGTATCCCATACCAGACTCTAATCAACCTTTATCTACGTGACTGCGCGACTAATCATCGTAAGCTGCAAATGAAGTGGGATTGATAGGAAACGGCCGTTTTCCCCAAACCCACACAATTTCAACTGATGGGATACGGCTGTTACCCCCACAATCCATAAAATCAAGTACGAACCACCCCCGCTATTTTCCACTTCCTCAATCAATCGTTGGCATTTGTGCCTGCACAATTTGCTCAACTACTACCAACAACTCCTCAAAAGCGGATACATCGAAGCTGTCAAAATCAGCATCCCCAGCAAGGATATGTTGGGAAAAATCGTTTTTGGTCATGGCAATATTGTTCGGATCGCGGCCTCGGAAAACGTCATGATCGATGATTACGTTGTTGCGACTGCTGTATTTGTTGCGGTCTGTGCAATGCAAATCTTCTGTGAGATGGTAGCCGGTGCGACTATTGAATTCATCACTTAAAAACAGCCGCCGTCCATGTGCGTCCGGCTGTTGGATGGCGGCATCGGTGTAGTATAGTTCAATGCTGATGTCTGGTTGCGTGGCGCGGTGGGCGGGGATGGGTAAGGCAAACGAGTAGACATGGTTGCCCCAATCTTTGTATGGTTGACCAGGCGTTGTGGTTTGGTTGACAATTCTTTGGTTATCTCGATCAAAGAGGAAGATGTGGGGGCGGGATTGGGCTGTTTTAGCATATTGTTGACACATACGCAGTAATTCAGCGTCGCCCATGCGGAGAGAGTCGTCATACTCTTCCAGATTGAAGGCTAGATTGGCAAATTGGCCGCTGGCCTGCAACCGGGTCGCCGCCGCTTTCAGGTGCATCCAGTCAGTTTTGCCTTCGGTGATGATGAGCGGCGTGGCTGGCTGCCAACTGCCGGAGAGCAGGTCACGATGAGAGGCGAAGTTGCGATATTCACGCAAAGCGGCTTCTTTTACTTCATCATCCACAAG
>JAAEOP010001111.1 GCA_024223125.1 Chloroflexota bacterium | reverse complement strand
GCAGAAAGTTTCGCCGCCAGTCTATGAGAGTATGGTTGCTTTAGGTCGGGAACGGACGTTGGCTCGTTTGGATGAGATAATTTCCGTGTTCCGTAATCCGTAATCCGTGTTCCGTAATCCGTAATCCGTGTTCCGTAATCGGTTTATGGACAACGGTTTACGGTTTGCAGTCGGTATTGCATTTTGGTAGAATTCGCGCCTGATTGCGGGATAGTTTAATGGCAGAACCGGCGGCTCTGAACCGTCTAGTCCAGGTTCGAATCCTGGTCCCGCAGCCTGAATGTTTAGAGAGGGTCACCCTGAAAATGGGTGGCTTTTTTGCTGTTTACGACCGTTTCGTTTAACACGTCTCTTAACTCTTGCAACAGTCCCATACGGGACATCGGTTTGGACAGATAACGGTTGGCTCCGGCTTCCAGCCCTTCTTGAATTGCTTCCCGATGTACTTTGCCACTGAGCATGACAATAGGCAGATCAGCCGTATCAGTTTCACCGCGCAGTTTTTTGCAAACGGTTATGCCGTCCATCGCCGGCATCATGACATCTAGCAGCATAATATCGGGGTGAAGTTCTTTTGCTTTTTCCAGTGCGTCAAATCCGTCTGCAGCGCCTGATACCCGGTAGCCGGCCGGTTCTAACATTAACCGTAATAAATTTCGAGTTAGGGGTTCGTCATCCACTACCAAGATTGACAGGCTCATAATTTCCTCCACTGGTACTTCTGTACCAATTACTGTATCTATAGTCTCACATTTATAGCATTGACGGCCGTTCTACGTCGTAAATGGCGCGTGAATATTTGGCGAAACTCAGGTGGTGCAAATGTTGGGGACAGGATAAGATCATTTGTATGAGTCTAACTAATTTTTATGAGCAAGTTTATCGGGTTGTACAGCGAATTCCAGCAGGCAAGGTGACGAGCTACGGCCGTGTGGCCCAAATGCTCGGCCGTCCCCAGGCAGCGCGGGCGGTGGGGTACGCCCTCAGCGCTTTGAAGCAACCAGATAGCGGATCGCCATATACATCAGACACAGTGCCCTGGCAGCGAGTGGTGAACAGTCAGGGCCGCATCAGCATTAAACATCGGGAGCAAACTGTCAACCGGCAGGCTGAAATTTTACGCGCCGAAGGTGTAGTCGTAGATGAACATTTACGTATTAATCTGAATGACTATTTGTGGGCAGGGCTGCATTTAGTGGAATTAGATGACATTATGAGGGAGAGTGGCAAGTAGCAAGTTGCAAGTATGCAAGTAGTGACTTGAAACTTGTAATTCAATTATTTTATGAAGCTGATTATTCAAATTCCTTGTTATAACGAAGCGGAAATGCTGCCGGCCACCTTGGCTGAACTGCCGAAACAGATTTCTGGTGTGGATTGCATTGAGGTATTGGTGATTGATGATGGGAGTACGGATGGGACGGCCGTTTTGGCGCAACAATCAGGCGTCCATCACATCATTCGCCACCGGCAAAATATGGGGCTGGCACGCGCTTTCCAGGATGGGCTGGACGCCTGCTTGTGTTTGGGGGCTGATATTATTGTGAATACGGATGCTGATAACCAATACCCCGGCCGCTATATTGCCGACCTGGCTGCTCCTATTCTGGCGGATGAAGCGGATATTGTGATTGCCAACCGCCAGATTGACCAGATTGACCATTTTTCACCGCTGAAGCAGCTGCTGCAAAAGTTGGGTAGTTGGACGGTACGCACAGTTAGCGGCACCGATGTGCCCGATGCGCCCAGCGGCTTCCGTGCTTATTCTCGTGATACAGCCCTGCGCTTAAATGTGTTGACCCGCTTTAGTTATACGCTGGATACAATCATTCAGGCAGGCAAGATGGGGCTTACCATTGTTAGTGTCCCAGTAGAGACGAATGATCCTACACGGCCGTCGCGCCTGCAAAAATCTATGTGGCATTTCATCAAAGCCCAGGCCAGCACCATCATTCGCCTGTATGCTTTTTACGAGCCGCTACGCACCTTTAGCTACATCTCCTTGCCATTTTTTCTCAGTGGACTGTTTTTGTGGCTGCGGTTTCTTTATTTTTGGCTGATTGGTGAGCGGGGGATCGGTCGTTTCGGCCAATCTGTGACCATCGGCGCCGGTTTGCTGCTGGTTGGTCTGCTCATCTTCATCTTCGGCGTCTTGGCTGACATTATCAGCAAACAACGCCAACTCAATCAGGAAACGCTTTATCGCTTAAAGAAGTTGGAATTGGAGCAAGAATGATAAAACGTCAATCAATTCATCGTCATTATTGGAAAATAGTCATCTTCTCATTTATCTTTCTGTTTACCTTACTTGTGGTTACGGCCGTTTCCCATACCAACGCTCAACCCACAACAAATAGTAGGGGAGCGGCAGACAGCTACCTACCCATCATCATCAACCCAGGGTCGTCGGCCCCACAAGTTGCCGGATGTGATGTCTTTCCAGCCGACAATGTGTGGAACACTCCCGTTGACCATTTGCCCGTTCATGCCAATTCTGCCAACTATATTGCTACTATTGGCGCCAACACCGGCTTACATGCCGATTTTGGTTCCGGGGTGTGGCCGCCCGGTTCCGACAGCCCGATTGGTATTCCTTATGTGGATGTGCCTGGTTCGCAGACGCCGGTAGACATCGACTTCATCTGGTTTCCCGATGAGAGCGATCCTGGCCCCTACCCCATTCCGCCCGCCGCCCCCCGTGAAGGCGGCCCCACCACCACCGATGGCGACCGGCATGTGCTGGTGGTAGATCGGGACAACTGCATTTTGTATGAATTGTACGCGGCCGAAAAACAGCCAGACAACAGTTGGAATGCGGGCAGCGGGGCGGTGTATGATCTCAATTCTCACGCCTTGCGCCCGGATGGGTGGACGTCGGCCGATGCGGCCGGTTTGCCCATTTTGCCCGGCCTGGTGCGTTACGATGAGGTTGCGGCCGGTGAAATTAGACACGCGCTCCGTTTTACGGCCGACGAAACACAAGATGCGTACATTTGGCCGGCCCGTCATGAAGCGTCTAGTCTGACGGGCAGCCATTACCCGCCGATGGGGCTGCGGGTTCGTTTGCGCGCTAGTTATGATACGTCTGGCTTCTCACCCGATGCCCAGGTGATTTTGCAGGCGATGAAAACATATGGCCTGATTTTGGCCGACAACGGTTCATCCTGGTTCATCTCTGGCGCGCCGGATGACCAATGGGACAATGATGTGCTGCACGAGTTGGATGTGGTGGCGGGGGCCGATTTTGAAGCGGTGGACACCTCGTCGTTGATGGTTGATCCCAATTCGGGGCAGGCTATCCAGCCGTAGGAAAACCACAGCGGAAATTGTGTTGTGACAATTATTCGTTTTCTACTGGCTCCAGACGGGCCCAGGCGAGCCAGCTCCAGGGGGAGGAAGGGGCTTGTTGGATGAGGGTGAGATAGGTTTCTACTGCTTTTTCCTCATCCCCACTCAATTCATAATAATAGCCCAGCAAGTAGGTAAGGTGTTCGCGGTACGGCCGTGC
>JAAEOP010001110.1 GCA_024223125.1 Chloroflexota bacterium | reverse complement strand
GTGATGGTCAGATAGTCTTGCAGTCAAGTAGTCTTGTAGTCGAGGAATTAGGAGGTGAGAAGTGGAAGTATTGATCATCAACCAGCAAGAAGTGACGCAGCTACTACCCATGAACGAGTGCATTGAGGTCATGGCGGAAACGTTGGCGGCGCTGGCGCGGGGCGAAGGCATTCAACCATTGCGGCCGGTAATGTGGCTGCCGGAACGGGTAGGCGCTTTGGGGTTGATGCCCGGTTATCTGGACAATATCAACGCCATGGGCGTCAAGGTTATTAGCGTGTTTCCCGGCAATCAGGGCACAAAATATGATTCGCATCAGGGCGCGGTTATGTTGTTTGAAACAGAACACGGCCGTCTCCTCTCTCTCATGGATGCCACTGAAATTACAGCCATACGCACGGCAGCCACAACGGCCGTCGCCACCAACCTGCTTGCCAATAAAGAAGCCAACACTCTGGCCATCCTCGGTTCCGGCGTCCAGGCTCGGACACATTTAGAAGCGATGTTATTGGTACGGCCGTTGCAACATATCCGCATCTGGAGCCGAAATCCAGACCACGCCGCTCAATTCGCCCAACGTGAATCAAAGCGCCACAATATTGCAATCGAGACGGCCGCCAATGTTACCGCCGCCGTTCACAAGGCCGATATTGTTTGCGCGACCACCGCCACTCATGAACCCATCCTGACCGGCGCTATGCTAACGTCCGGAATGCACATCAACGCCGTCGGCGCCAGCGTCCCCTTCGCCCGCGAACTAGATACAGCCGCCGTTGTCAAAAGCCGTCTCTTTGTAGACCGGCGTGAATCTGCCCTCAATGAAGCTGGCGACTTTCTAATCCCTAAAAATGAAGGCGCTATTGACGACAATCACATCATCGCTGAAATTGGCGAACTACTCATTGACCAGCATCCAGGGCGAACGGCCGCTCATGAAATTACCTTGTTCAAGTCGCTTGGCCTGGCTGTTGAAGATGTTGCTTCAGCGCACCACATTTACCAACAAGCATTAGCCAGGGGAATGGGAACAAGCATAGAATTAGGAGGCGGCCGTCATGATGCCTGAGTGAGCGATGCAAATGGGCAAGTTCGCTTTGTCACCCATCATCTTGTTACCTTATCACCCCATTATCCTATTATCCCATTACCCTTCAAGGAGATTTATTATGAGTAAAGCAGATAGTTTGATTGAACGGATGCTGGCCACGAATGTGAATGTGATTCAAGTAGCCGAAAGTTGTTCGGCCACACAGTGGCAGCTGCCGGTGGTAGAGGAAGACGGCCGTCCCGTCGGCATCGTATTCCATCATATCGCCATCGCCTACCCCTTTGCCCTGGATTGGGCGCAAAAAATTAGCGCCGGTGAAAGCCTGCCAGATTTTGACAGAGAGGCGCTAACAGTCTTCAATGCCCAACATGCCCAAGAACAGACTGATACCTCCCAGGCAGATACAATCGCTTATTTGCGCCAGGTGACGGAGGAAACGTCCGCAGCCCTACTAACCCTCAGCGATGAACAACTAGAACGCACAGCCCCCAACCCCCTGGTAGGCGGCCAGGAATTCAGCGGTGAATGGGTCATGCAAGCCTTCGCCATCGGCCACGCGGAAGGTCATCTAAAAGCCATCAAAGCGACGGTCGGTATGGCCTAATTCGTTGTGCCATTGTCGTTAACTTAAGACCTCGCAGGTTTCCAAAATGATCTACGCCCCTCTGAGGTTTTGCGTTAAAACCTGCGAGGTCTTCGCTTAAGTTAACACTTATGTTCGTTGTGCATATGGAAATATTGTCTAAAATCGCTTGTTGTCACAGGCGAACCAGTTAAACGGAGTCGCCATGTCGCCTACCCTCAACATTGTCACCCAGAATGATCTGATTCACACGCGCTATCAGGATGATCTGTTAGCCACAACGCCCATTGCCGATCTCCCTAACCGCGCCGAAATTTTGCAAAAGCCGTACATTCACGGCCCGGCGCTGTTTCAGGCGTTGGGCAGCGAGCATTTGCACAAGCTGCTTAATGCCGATCCCCAGAAAATGCTCTACTTGGACATCCCTCTGGGCGACCCGGCCGACCTGATTCCCTGGGAATGTGCCCTTATTTCGCCCAAAATCTTTCTGGTACACCGTTTTGGCCTGTTGCGGCTGGTAAAATGGGAGGTGGCGCTGGATGACGCGCCCGCTCCACTGCGACTGTTGGCCCTGGGCGCCGACGCCTTGGTGGATAAACAAGGCCGTCCCCACGACGCCCGCCGCCTGGACATCCTGGGTGAGATGCGCCAGATTGAACGCACTCTGGCAGCAAGCGGCAAAGCAGTGCAGGGCAGGCGTATTGCGCCTACCAGCGCTGCTCTGCAAAACGCTCTCAGCGACAGTCGTCGCACACTGCTTCATCTCTCCGGCCACGGTTCCATCATCCAGACCGACAGCGGCCCCCAGCCTGTCCTCCATCTGGAAGATGAGAATGGCGGCCCTAAAAAGCTGTTAGGCGACGATCTGATCAGCCTGACTAGCCTGGCCGATTTACGCCTTATTTTATTGAGCGCCTGCCGCTCCGGCCAGGATAACGACGGTTACGGTGGCCTGGCTCGTGTCCTGGTAGAAAACGGCGTCCCCGCTGCCATCGGTATGCAAGGGTTATTCCCTGATCATTTGAGCGACGATCTGGCCGCCGCTTTGTACCAAAGCCTGCTCAACGGCCAACC
>JAAEOP010001109.1 GCA_024223125.1 Chloroflexota bacterium | reverse complement strand
GGGGGCATTGCGCAAGCTGGGCGCTGAGTTGGGGATTGCGGATGCGGTTACATTTCACGGCAAGGTATCGCACACAGCGCTACCCACACTAATACAGCGCGGGAGTCTGTTTGCGCTCAGTTCGCGGCACGAGGCACAGTGTATGGCCGTGCTGGAGGCCGCGGCTTGCGGGCTGCCGGTAGTGGGGACTGCGGTGGGGGTCGTGCCAGAGTTGGCCCCCGAAGCTGGCGCGGCAGTATCAGTTGGGGACGAGAAAAAACTAGCCGAAGAAATCATAAATTTCTTTAAACACCCTGAACGCGCCGCACAGATGAAACAGGCTGCTCAAACAAAAATTCAAGATAGGTTCACACTGGCGCAAGCCGCCCAACGATTTCAAACGATATATGCATCGATTATTGGGTAGCAAGCAAACGCACGTGCTCTCCAACTGCGCACCCCAAACAAAGTCGTGCGGCAGTACGCGGCCCTATCTCCATCTTCACTCCCAAATTACTATCCCAAACGGTTGCCGCAAAATAAGATTCAAGCTATCATTAGGTATACTTCCCCTGAGCATACCCTAGTACTTTGCGGCAGAAGTGCTTGACAGGTTTATGGTTATAGCGCAAAGTACTTTAACAGTTGGGTTTCAACTCAATAACCTGTCTGAGACTTATGCCCAACTGTACTAGTTCTTATGTTCAAATGGGATCTCTACTACCAAACAAGACCTCAGTGCAAAACGGAAATGCATTAGTATGAAAGCTGCGTGGATAATAGAAGACGATCGCGAAATGGCCTATTCTGTTAGTTTGATGCTCAAGCTGATGGAATTTAAATCACAGATATTCGTCCACCCCAGAGGGCCGATGCTTGTGATGCTCAAGGGTACAATGCCACAGCTGATTATCCTGGACATGAACCTCCCCGAAGTCTCGGGGCTGGACGTGCTGAAATTTATCCGCAGCCGCTCCGAATGGGATCATATTGCTGTTGTTATGAACACGGTTGAGACCAATGAAGATTTAGTCAAAGAAGCCATGAAAATTGGGGCTGATGCTTACGTTTTCAAACCCGCCACCTTTGAAGAAATCGAAAGAGCCGTCAACCGGTCCATGCAAAAACGCCAGCGCTAATAAGTCTCCTTGGCACATCGCACGCGCAATGCATACTGCGAAGGTTTTAGCCTTCGTACACTTTTTTAACATCCCCACACCCACATGAGCAACATAAAATCTGAAACCCCTGAACCAAAAGACCGCCGCGCCGTCGTCATGGAACGGCTGGTACGCTACACTATTGGCACGGTTGTAGTCGCCGCGCTAATGTACACCTGGTTTGCCTTCCTCTCCCCCTGCGCCCCGCGCAAACACGCGGCAGACTACGAAAAACTCAACCAAATAACCGATACCTGGAACACAGCCGTTGAGGAAATGAACGCCGCCGGCGACCCCGCAGCCTTCATCCCCCGGTTGGAAGAAGTTTATGCCCAGGTCGAATCTATCCGGCTCTCAGAATGCCTGGAGACAGACTACACCCGGCGGCTGGGTGCAATGAAACTTACCTTAGAGAAGCTCAAATTGGAAATTGAGACTTCCCCCTAATCCGAATAAGCCAACTGGTTAGGGCCTAACCTGCATAAAGCGGAACTAAAAAGGGTTCCTGCCAACAAATCCTTGTACAAAAAACAACGAAACAACTGGTTAGGGCCTAATTTTCGATACAAAGGAGGCCCAATGGATACAGAATTAGAAGCCATCGTCCGCAAATTACTACGCGAAAACAAAAAAATCGCTGCCGTTAAAGCAGTCCGAGAACGCACAAACTGGGGATTAAGGGAGTCCAAAGATTTTGTAGACGCTATCGAGCGCGGACAGC
>JAAEOP010001108.1 GCA_024223125.1 Chloroflexota bacterium | reverse complement strand
GCCAAAAACGTCGCCAGTTTAGACCGGCTCAACAATAGCGACTGCATCATTCTACTTCACTAACACGCCGTTTCTAGCATAATCGACAATCAACGATTTTCCGGCCGTCCATTCTTCTGGTGTAAATGCAGATGCCTCGATAGGGGCAAAGACTTTGTATATAGCCTCGCTTAAAATATCAATGCGTTCCCAGTAGTCCTTGTCCGCAAAACTTGATGAAATAACAACGAGGTCAATATCGCTGTCTTCACGGGCTGTGCCGGCCGCATAAGAACCATATAAGATAAGCTTCTCAACCTGAATATTGAGCGACTTTAACGCCTTCTCGAATTGTTTGATAATCCTCATCACTGTATCTTGATCCACTGCAGCACCTCCTTACTGTTCGCTATCATTTCTGTTGTCACTTTTGCGGTATAGGCTGACTGGATTTTTGCCAGATCGTCTGGATAACGGGTGGTAATACTGGCTGTATTCAATTTAGTAATGAACTTCTCTAGTTCTTGTTCAGGTCGCTTTCCAATTTTATTCAGCAAATAAAGTAGATTATGGGTTTTGGGTGGAATCTCATCCAGAATTTTGGAATAGAGACCTTTCAATGCTTTTTCGATGGATAGATGGCACATAAATACAGCATAGAAATAGCGACCACTGTTAAACATTATATCGGCCGTTTCCATATCATAATCAGCTTGCCTTAGCCATTCTTCATATTTACTGTCCATATATATGTCACCGTATTTAGCGGATATAAATCACAAAAATACTGCTGGTTTAAAGACCTCTCTTCTCTTTTAATGTTATGTTCCAGATCCTTACAAATCAATCTCATTTTGCCCTACCCTAAAAAGTAAGCTGATGAGTTAACAAAGTTTATGTTTGCCCCGTTAATCGCTGGTGAATGGCGTCGAATAATTCCTGGAAGCCGGAATCCCGGTGCATTCTAGCTGTTAAGGTGTTCATATTGCCCAACATATCCATTAAATGATCTATCGTGTCTCGAATCTGGTCATACAAGTTGATGGCTTCGTTGATGCTTTGCATGTTTTGCAACCCTTTGGCTCGCCGCGTCCGTTCCACTAGCTTTTCTTGTTTTTCTGACCAGTAATCCAGATAATCCAGACGGTCTAAGGGATCATATATTTGGGCGTCTGGCAGCACCACCGGCATGACGCGATCATAAAAGGCTTCGCCACTGTATTTTGACTGCTCATATATTTGCACCAACTCATACATACAGTTCTCCGAGTGCAAATAGCCATCACTAATAACCAAAATAATCGTTTCGCCACGGCCGATTTCCTGCATAAACTCTTTGATCAATCCTTTAAAGCCCAGGTCTTCCTTATCCCGGATAATCTCGATCCCCTTTTCTTCCAAAGCCGGGACTAAATCGTTCACCAAATCCTCGCTGGGATCATTCCATTTATAGGAAATAAAAACCTTTTTCTGGGACAGAGTGTCAGCTTGAGTTTTGGGTTGCTGCTGTTTGACTGGTTTTGTTGCTTTTGGTTTTTCGGGGGCTGGCGCTGGGCCGCCGTAAGGGGTCAGATCGAGAAAGGAACGAGCCTCATGCACAGCTTGAAGCAATTCTTGTTCCAGGCCGCGCCGTCGGGAAAACTCTTGTAAATCTTGCGACATACGGTTCAGGTTTCCCGGCTGGGAAAATACATCTCCTGGCCCGTAACCTATCTCAAAGGCTAACGCTTCCAGTTCAGTTTGGTTGAAATTGTCTTTTAGTTCTTTGAAGAGTAAACGGTAATTTGACATCTATCTATTCCTCCTGGTGACATAACCGCAATATACAGGCGAAATGGATATTGTCAAGGAGGGGGATTGGGAGATTGTATGAGGGACAATCTCCAATCTCCCAATCTCCAATCTCTTAATTACACAAATCAGGCGGCTGTTTTGAGCAGTTTGCCGCTGCGCTGGGCGGAAATGAATAGGTAGATGGCGCCTAATCCGACCATTGTCACGGCAAAGCCAATCAGCCAGCCAATGCCCAGAGGGATGGCCCGCACTATTTCATAAAGCAGCGCGCCGATGAGTAAAGCGATGAAATCCCGTTTCAAACCAGCTTCCATGTCTGGCGCGGCACGGCCGAGAATAAGCCGCCCGACGACAAAACTGACCACGATTTTGGTAATGAAGGCAAAGATAAACCAGAACACGGCCGTGACAAAAAACAAAGTCGCCCCACCCAACACCGTCACCGGTTCGCTCAGGCTGCCAAATGTAACCAGACCGGCGATGACGGTCAAGATAAAGAGTATGATGCTGGCAGCGATGAACACAGCAATAGAAGCCATCGAAATGAGACAACCACGACCGGCGCTGGGCAACGGCCGTTCCTGGGCCACATCCCCTACTTCTTGCAGGTGACCGGGCAGCAGACGCAGCAGCAAGCCGCCAATAATCAATAAAGCAATAAACTCACCGAGACGAGCCAATAATGTCCTTGTCACACTGATTCCGGAAGATACTGAACTGCTGCTATCGGCCGTTTCTTCCACATTAATATCGCCGCCAATATCAGCCCGTTCTCCCTGACGAAAACCGGGGGCAATAGGTGTAATGGCCGGTATGCCTGGGAATGGGGGCATGATTGGCGTTAGGCCGTCAGCTTCCTGTACCGTGCCGCTAATATCGCCGCCAACCGTCCCGTTGACTTCCAGCGCGCCACCACCATACGATACATCTGTGGCTACAGCGCCATCTAAGATTGTCTGGTAGCTGCCGCTGTAAACGCCGCGCCCAACCTGACTACCCTCTTTGGCAATAAGGCTAAACCCGCCAAAGTAAACATTGCGCCCGATGTCAGCATTTGGTCCCAATGTCAGTGAATAGCCACCACTGTATACACTGCCCTTAACGACGCCATCCACCAATAAAGTAGTCCCGCCTAACACCAGGCTGCCGCCAACTTCCCCATTCATCTCTATCTCTGCGCCAGAGGCGATTAAGTCGCCGTTGACTGTGCCATCGATAATCACTTTGTTGCCGGTGATAAAGAGGTCATCGTCAATCACTTCTTCTGGGCCAATGACAACGGTTTCCCCGCTGCGAAAATCTGTTGCCTGCGCGGGGCGCGCCCACACACCAGCCATAAGGACAACAAAAAACATGGATAATAAAGCTGCTTTTTTCCACTGCATGAAAGATCCTCCTAATTTAGATGGTTGTTAATGAAGTCGGACTAATCATACCATATAGCTTTATTTTTTTCTCCAGACTTCGTTGGAAAAAGAAATAATGAATAATGAACAATTAATTGTGAATTGTGAATGAAATGCGAGACGACGACACTTCACAATTCATTATTCTTTATTTAACCGGAGAATGATGGATCAACAACCAGAACCATTGAGAGACAAGCTCATCACCGCGCCCAATTCAACCCATTTTGCCCTTCAATCATAATGGCGACTTCAATCATATTCATCCCTTGTGAAAATGTAAGACAAAATAGCGTCTTGCCTACTACGCACCAATAACAAAAAACGCCTGCTGATATAGAGCAGGCGTTTTACGAGTATCACGATAATCGCGTATTAAACTTCACTTATGCCGGTTCGGCATCCAGATGGGGCAACACCTGAGCCAGAATACGTTCTTTGGGCAGCGCCCCAGTAATACGTTCCACAACTTCCCCATCTTTGAACAGCATCAGGGTCGGAATGCCGACGATACCGTAACGTCCTGGAACGGCCGGATTTTCATCCACATCCACTTTGCCTACATTGAGGACGGAGTGGTACTCAGTGGCGATAGCGTCTACATGAGGGGCGATCATGTGACAGGGGCCACACCAATCGGCCCAGAAATCAATCAGTACCGGTTTGTCAGAACCCAGAACGTCTGTTTGAAATGTATCATCGGTTATTACGTTAATATATTGGTTTGCCATAATTTTGCTCCTTAACAATAATTCTCTTTGGGATTGATTTTTCATATCATCAGCATCATAGATGATACTTTCTATCCGATTCTTACTTTTGAGTTTAGACCGTTCAGACTGGCGAGGTTTCCACCAGAAGGAAATAACGAAAATTTCGTATAAAACCTCGTCAGTCTCCAGAGGACTAAATGATTACCTTGTGAGTTTAACGCAACGGTTTTGGCTGTCAAGCAAAGTGCCCACCTATTATTTTTGGTTATAATCGGGCGAATAAAAATTTAGATAGTGGCTAGTGGGTGGTAGCTTGTACTATCCACCAGCCACTATTTATTAACTTATACGAGGAGATTGACAATTGAAAATTGCAATATTAGGTGGTACAGGTGATGAAGGATTTGGTTTAGGGTATCGTTGGGCGGCCGCCGGACATGAGATCATCATTGGCTCGCGTCAGACGGAAAAGGGGGCCAGAGCCGCGGCCGATATGCAGTCCAGATTACCCCAGGCGACCATTTCAGGTACAAATAATTTGTCGGCCGCACAGCAAGCAGAAATCGTGGTGTTGTCGGTGCCTTATTGGGCGCAGGCTGGCACACTGGACAGCGTAAAAGAGACACTGAATGAGAAACTGCTAATCTCGGTAGTAGCTCCGTCGGGTGAGAAGAAGTCACGGGTGCATCGTTTGGAAAGCGGCCTTTCAGCGGCCGAAGAAGCCCAAATCCAATTAGAAGGCATCACCCGTGTGGTGGCCGCGTTTCAGAATATTGGAGCGCACCATTTGCTGGATATAGAGCATGAGATGGATTGTGATGTGCTGGTTTGCGGTCAAAAAAAGGCGGATAAAGACGTAGCCCTACAATTGTGCGCCGACGCACATTTACAGGGAGTTAATGCGGGCGCTTTGCAAAATGCGCGGGTGGTGGAGGAGTTAACGGCCGTCCTCATCGCCATCAACATCATCCACAAAGTGAAAAGCGCCGGCATTCGCATTACAGGATTGTAAACGGTGAAAAGAGAGATTTCCTTACGAGCCATCCCCCATATTCCCCATGTTCAGCCAGATGACAATCTGGCTGAATTGTTGTTGGCGGCTTTGGTTGAGGAGAAAATTATTTTGCAGACGGGCGACATCATGGCCGTCGCTCAAAAAATCGTCTCTAAAGCAGAGGGCCGGTTGGTGAAGTTGGCTGATGTGGTTCCCGGCGTCAAAGCGCAAGAAGTGGCCGCCCAAACGGGCAAAGAGCCACGGCTGGTACAGTTGATTTTGCAAGAGAGTGATGAGATTTCACGGATGCGTCAGGGAGTTTTGATTGTGCGCCACAGGTTGGGGTTTACCAGCGCCAATGCCGGTATTGATCGCTCCAATGTGGCCCAAACTGGCGGTGATGAGATGGTTTTGCTTCTACCAAAAGACCCGGATGCCTCGGCCGCGCAAATACGACAGGCGCTGCAAAACCATTTTCAGGTAAAGGTGGGGGTGTTGATTACGGATTCTCATGGACGGCCGTTTCGTCTGGGCACAGCTGGGGTAGCGATTGGCGTGGCCGGGCTGCCCGCCTTATGGAACCGGCGCGGTGAGCCAGATTTATACGGTTATGAATTACAGCACACTGATGTGGGCGTGGCTGATGAGTTGGCGGCCGCGGCCGGTTTGTTGATGGGACAAGCTGGCGAAGGATTGCCGGCCGTGTTGATACGAGGGCTGAATCTGCCAGAACAAAATGGGAAAGCCTCTGATCTGGTGCGGCCGAAAGAGATGGATTTGTACCGGTAAATGAAAAAACAACCAATTATTCTTTTACTTTTACTTTTTCTAGCCAGTTGCCAGACAAATCTCATCCCTACGCGGGCCAGTTTAGCGATTGTACCAGGAGGGGTTCCGCCGACATTTACACCTGTACCGGGCACGGCCGCAGCCACCCACACTCCCGTCGGCACAATGCAGGCTTTACCAGCCACCAACACACCCGGATTCATTCCTACCAATACCCCTGTCACCCCCACAGTCACCCCCACCAACACCGCTACGCCGACGCCAGATGGCACAGCTACCCCGATCATCAAACCGATCAGCGCCTACGGGCCAAATGAAGCAATTCCCTACCAGGCATTCCCCAAGCCGCCGGGCGATAATGGCTGGGGCATGCATTGGATGCCCACCGTCAGCCAGGAACAGGGGGTGGTTGACCAGTTTGTGGGCGAGATGGTGCGGATGCACATTAAATGGGTAGTTATCTTGAACGATGGCACAAATATGGGCGCTAATGATTATCTGGTAGACCGGTTGGTTGCCAGCGGCATTATGCCGGTGATGCGGCTGTACCGGGATGGGGTGCTGCCTTATGATGGTGATTTAGCGGAACTAGTACGCCATTATCGGGCTAGAGGTGTCTACTATTTTCAGCTTTACAATGAGCCAAATGTAAATCTGGAAAATCAGCAGGGTTTTGCCAACCCCAACCAATATGCCAGAGCGTGGACCAGTGCGGCGCGGGTGGTGGTGGCCAATGGGGGGCTGCCGGGTATCGGGGCGTTAAGTCCGGGGGGACAATATAATCATTTTGATTTTCTGGACCGCACTTTGTCGGCGATTGCGTTTAATGGGGATGGGGATGTACTGAATCATGCCTGGTTATCGGTGCATAATTATCATGGCACACGGCCGTATGACGACCCCGGCGGTTTTCTGTTGTTCCGTGAATATGACAAAATTGTGCAGGCGCATCTCGGCCGGTCACTGCCTATCTTGGGTACAGAGGGGGGTTCTTACCATCCTGACCCTAATGTGGAAACACAACTTATTCAATATCAATATGGGTATATGCAGAACCGGGAACCGTATTTTTTAGCCTTTAGCTATTGGTTAATTGCCAACCGCGCCGGCGGTGGTCACGATGGACAGTGGGAGTGGCAAACATTGATTCGCCCTGATTGGAAGCATCCGGTCGTGACGGAGTTTTTTTATACAGGCGGGCGCTAAATTGTGGGGTAATCATTTACTCCCCCAAGGTGTCCGGCACTTATAAACGAGTGTGCTACCCCGGTAGACTTGGTAATGAAGTGCCGGGCACCTGAATGGTTACATTGTGAGTCGTGAATTGCAAGCCGTATTCGAATTACGAAAATTATCTGGTAGGGGCGAGGTAGGCGATTTTTGCTAGTTAGTGTAAGGTAGTTACAATATCCTTACCTGGAGCCAAAGCAAACATCCAGAGCAATGTATTTGAGTCACTATTATTCATCTGTATAAGCTCATGGTGGATAACTGTCTATATTAGATTGGTTGTTCGCCGTTTGCATAATTGGAGGGAGAGCATATGGTTTCGCAGCGTGCCTATCGTTTAATCACATTAGTTTTTTCTTTTGTTTTGTTAGCTCAACCCCTAGCCCCAGTCTGGGCCGGTCAAGTGCCGGAAGCGGAAGAGACAATAGTCTATTCTGTTTCCGACAATCCACCCCAGGAAGAACAGCCTGCCCACCCTCTACCTGGGGTTGAGTATGGTGCCGCCGCCCAGGATTCTCCAGTGGCCACAGACAGCCCCAATCCGTCAGGCGCGGCCGCACCGGCCATCTTTATCGAAAACGTCGGCCAGTTTGACGACGCGGTGCGTTTTCAGGCGCGCGGCGAACAAGGAATATTCCACTTTACGGCCGACGGCGTCTGGATAACAGCTTTCGAGACAACGGCCGTCACGCCCAACACCTGCTTAACGAGCGGTCCCCATTTTCCACCCCAACACCCGGCGGCAAACACGGCCGCGTCAGGTTGCGCGCCTGATGCTCCCCGTCACTTTCCTGTCTCACTCCTGGAGCAACAGCCAGGGTTGCCTGACCCAGCAACAACTGACGCCCAACCAATGGGCGTCAATCTCAAGCTCACCTTTGCCGGGGCCAACCCCAACCCACGCCTGGTGGGGCTGACGCCGCTGCCCACGGCCGTCTCCTACTTCATCGGCGCCGACCCCGCCAACTGGCACACAAATGTGCCCGTCTATACCGGCGTCCGTTACGAAGATGTCTATCCCGGCATTGATATCGAATACACGGCCGACCCTGCTGCTGGCTGGCAGGCTCGCGCGGTTGCCAAACCGGGGGCTGATTTGTCTCCGGTGGCCTGGGAAGTGGAAGGGGCCACGGCCCAGACATTGACCGGGAATGGACAACTGCGATTGGACACGGCCGTTGGCCCTCTCGAACTCCCCTTGTTGCTGCTAGATGAAACCAAATCAACCATTCAGCCCAAACCCAGACTCCATAATCGTACCGTTCGCCAACCCTTCATGACAATTGAGCAATACCAGGCCACCGCCACATCCGACCCTTACCGCACCTACCTCGGCGGCAGCGATGACGACTATGGTCTAGACATTGCCGTAGACGGCGCCGGTTCCGCCTACGTCGTTGGCGCCACCTGGTCTACTGATTTTCATCCCATCGTCACCAATACCATCACCGGTACCACAGATATATTCGTCGCCAAATTCAACCCTGATGGCGACCAGCTTGTTTACGCTACCTATCTGGGCGGCAGCGGCCACGAATGTGACAGCACCTTCGGCGAATGTAGAGCCGGTATTGCCGTGGACGACACTGGCGTAGCCTACCTCACCGGGGCCACCTGGTCAGATGACTTTCCCACCCCCAACGGCCTAGACGCCAGCCTGGGCGGCCTTGTAGACGCCTTCGTGGTCAAATTAAACGAGGACGGCAACCAACTCCTCTACGGCACATATTTGGGCGGCAGCCAGCCAGCCTGGGGCAATGCCGATTATGGTTATGACATTGCCATTGACAGTAATAAAGCGATCATCGTTACCGGCGAAACCTGGTCTGCCGACTTTCCCTTGCAAAGCCCATTTAAGAACAGCCTGGCTCAAGATTCAGATGCGTTTGTCAGCAAACTGACCCCGACCGGCGACGCCCTGGTTTTTTCCACCTACCTGGGCGGGGAACAAGGCGTCAACGTCCCGTGGGGTTCTTATGATTACGGCGCAGGCGTAGCAGTAGACGGGAACGATGCTGTCTATATCACCGGCTGGACCGCTTCCGAGGATATACTGATTGGGATTCCCTTCTCCATGCAGAGTGGTCTGGGTGGAACCGGCATTGGGCCTGATCACTGCCGCGAAGAGTATTGGTGCCCGGATGCCTTCGTGATCAAGCTGGATGCCGCTGGCACACCGCTGTACGGTACCTACATCGGTGACCCTGGCTGGGACGAGGGGCGGGATATTGCCGTCCACAACGGGGAAGCAACGATGGCTGGTATGGCTTGCCAATCGTTTGACACTAATTGCTCTGGCCTGGTAACGAGGTTGAACAGCGCCGGAGGCGGCCCTGTCTACAGCGCCCTCATTGGCGGCAGCGGATATGATATGGCGCTGGGCGTCGCCGTAGACGGCGACGGCGCGGCTTATGTAGCCGGGGAAACCCGCTCTTATGACTTTCCCGCTACCAATAATGCGGAACAGCCAGACAATGGCGGTACGTACAATGGCGGGAACACTGACGCCGACGCCTTTATGGTGCGGCTCAACCTGGCTGGACAAATTCTATACGGTACTTACCTGGGTGGAGACAGCTACGAGCGAGCCACGGCCGTGGCCGTACAAGACAGCGGCGTTTATGTGACCGGTGAAACCTTGTCTACAGATTTCCCTACGCACAATGCCATGCAGTCCAATAAAGGGGGCGGTTGGCGCGATGCCTTTGTCGCCCGTTACGAAGTTTTCAGAAGCACAATTTCTGGCACAGTTCTGGATATTGACGACAATCCCCTGCCCGGGGTTGTCATTTCAGATACGGTAGAATTTAAGGCTATCAGCGGCAGCGACGGCGCTTATACCTATATCCCCCCGGAGGCCGGTGTCTACACCCTACTTCCCCTCAAGAATGGGTATGCCTTCACCCCCACCCAGCGCGTCGTCGCCGTGCCGCCCAGCCACGTTGACCAGGATTTCATCGGCGCGCCCGTGACCGCTTCTCTGACTTTGTCTGTGACTGATGCGGCCGG
>JAAEOP010001107.1 GCA_024223125.1 Chloroflexota bacterium | reverse complement strand
GGTACTCTTTTCGATACCAGGCCAGCGTACGCTGAATACCTTCCAAGTGAGGCGTGGTGTTTGTGCCGAACGCTTTCTCAAACTTGCTGTGGTCTACGATGAAGGGGCGGTCAAACTGATAGAGTATGCGCAACGCGAATCTCATATGCTTACTGAATAGAGCCATGAAGGTCAATGGAAAGCGGGTTCCGGCCAGTATCTTGGGTTCTTCCCCTGCTTCCTTGTACGCCATCTCGATGAACTGCCGGGTAGTGATGGTTGCGGCGCTGGGAACATGCCAGATTTCACCCAAGGCTTCGTCACGTTCTCCCAGAGTAATGAGCGCGTTGGCAAAATCATCGACGTAGGTGTAGGTATGGGGTGTATCTACATCACCTATCACGGAAGCGGACTTACCAAACAAAGCGTTGTAAAAGATACCGTCGCCTGCAAAGGAACGGCCGGCATTAGGTCCGAAATAGTTGGAGGCTCGTCCTACGGCGACACGTACCCGACCCTTTTTATGTGCTTCCAGAGCCATTTCTACCCCTTTGGCATGCAGCTTGCCGGTCGGTTCGGCGGGATTATGGGGCATCCCCTCAGTCATGGGACGATCCACCTTGCCGTAAGGATAAACACTAGCCGCTAAAATCAATTTTGCGCCAGCCTCTTCTGCCCCAACAAGGATGTTCTCTGACATGGTTACAAAAAGATCGTACTCCTCGCCGGGACGGGGATGGATGCAATTGTAAACCACAGATGCCCCTGCACATGCTTTTCGGGTGCTGACAAGATCGGTGGCATCGGCCGCCATAATTTCTACACTTTCAGGAAAATCCATCTGACCGCTACGGTTAACGGCTCGCACCGATTTCCCTTGCTTCGCCAAAAGCCGCGTTACCGCACTCCCGATTCCTCCACTGGCACCAAACACAACATGGATTGTTTGTTTATTTTTCATGATTTTTCTCCTTGTTTTTTGAATTATTTTTTATTTCTATTTGTTCAACTAATAAAAGGGGCAATCCTAAATTATGGATTTTGGTCAACAGACCATGCAAAGCGGGCTGATCCTCAACTGAGCCAGTTAAGAGAGTTGTGCCATCCTCCTGAAGAACAAGTGTGAGCTCATCAAACCAGTTGGCCCAACTTAGATCGAGATGCCCTTCGATACGAATTCGATAAATGTGTGACATGATTTGGCCTCAAATCAACTGCGCTTTTGCTCGTGAGCGTAGCGCAGCCCATATACCAATGCCGGAAAGTGCAATTGCAATGCCCCAGATGATCAGTGGAGAATTGGGGGTTTGAATAGGATTGCCAAATAGGGAGCTGTTTTGTCCGCCGCCCAACATAATCAAAGAGCCACCAATAATGGCAATGATCCAGCCCAGGTTGTGAAGTCGCTGGTAAAGAATAAAAAAAACAGCAACGAGGGCGATACTAATGCCAACCCCTGTCATCCAGGCAACACTGTTCTCGCTGCCGTTTCGGGATAGTGCCAAACCCATTGCTAAAATAACCACGCTCCATCTCTGTAATAATTCGATCATGAGAAAACCTCCATATCTTGAAATTCTTGACCCTTTGGAATTTTGTAGAGACTTTCTCCACGTCCAAAGACTCAAAAGAGTCGAATTTGTTTCATTCAATAATGGTTTTATCTTAGTTGGGGAGAGGGTGATTGGTCATCACACTGATGGTGTGATTAGGTGAGAAAAGGGGGTGATTGGTAATATTGTTACGAAAGAAGACCTAGCTCTTGGGCGCGGGAAACGGCCGTTCCACGGCTTCTGACATTAAGTTTACTATAGATGTTTTTGGTGTGCGTCTTAAATG
>JAAEOP010001106.1 GCA_024223125.1 Chloroflexota bacterium | reverse complement strand
ACGCTGGGACAATTTTTTGGTGCGGGTAAAGTGGCCGGCAAGGCCTTTATGTTCAAAATCGACACACCTGAAGAGCTGATTGAAAAGGTGGTTGAAATGGCCGATGCGGCGCGTAAAGGCGGATTCCTGGCGCTGGAAGAAGCAGAAATAGTAAACCCTTTCATGCAAAAAGGGGTTGATATGCTGGTTGATGGCCATGATATCGACGTCGTGCGTGAAACGCTGGCTAAGGACATCTCCATGACGACCGAACGTCACGAGTTCGGTGTGTCTATTTTTAAAGGCTTAGGCGACGTGGCCCCAGCGATGGGGATGATCGGTACGCTTATCGGTCTGGTTGCCATGTTATCGAACATGGATGACCCAAAAGCCATCGGTCCCGCCATGGCGGTAGCCTTGTTAACCACATTGTACGGTGCATTCCTGGCTAACGTAATCTGTTTGCCAATCGCGGCAAAGCTGTCTAACCGACTGAACGAAGAAAAGCTCAACCAGTCTTTGATCCTTGATGGGATTGTGGGTATTGCGGATGGGCAGAACCCCCGTGTTATTGAAGGTATTCTGAAAAACTATCTGGCGGCCAGTAAGCGTGGTGCCGGGGCAGAGGAAGAGTAACCGATGGCACAGGAAGAAGAATGCCCTAAATGCCCCCCCGAAGGTCTCCCCGCATGGATGGGGACCTTTGCGGACCTCATGTCGCTGCTGATGTGCTTCTTTGTACTCTTGTTGGCATTCTCGGAAATGGACGTGCTTAAATT
>JAAEOP010001105.1 GCA_024223125.1 Chloroflexota bacterium | reverse complement strand
TCAACAATTAGCTTTCAAAATGGGCGAACGCCCTGTGGTTAGGTTGGTTAGGTTGGTTAGGTTAGTTGGTTAGGTTAGTTGGTTAGGTGGTTTGATGGTTTGTTGGTTTGTTCAATTCAATCAACGTAACCGTTCAGCCCCCCCCTCCTCGTTACCACGCTCCTGCGTGGTAATGCCTACCTGCTGCGCCGTATCGAGCATAGGCGTTCCAACGCTGGAGCATTGGAACGAGGGGGGTGAACGATTACACCATCCAACTATCAAATATATTTCTCTTTCAGTTTTATCTTCTCCACTTTGCCATACGGCGAATAGGGTAAAGCGTCAGCGAAAATTATTTCTTTGGGCACCTTGTAGCGGGCCAGGCGTTGGCGGCAAAAATCTTGCAGCGCTGCGGCGCTGGGTTTTTGCCCCTTTTCCGGCACAACAATCATCAACCCCACTTCGCCCCATTTTTCGTCCGGTTTGCCGATGAGGGCGGCTTCGGCCACGGTGGGATGTTCCATAAAGACCGCCTCCACTTCGGCGGCGTAGATGTTTTCGCCGCCGCTGATAATCATATCTTTAAAGCGCCCCACAATGTAAAAGAAGCCGTCTTCGTCCATGTGGGCCATATCGCCGGTGTGGAACCAGCCGTC
>JAAEOP010001104.1 GCA_024223125.1 Chloroflexota bacterium | reverse complement strand
TTATGACCCGCCGCCTGAAACTCAAAGGCCCGATGGCGAAAATTCTCAAATCGCCCAAAGCCGCGATCGAACTGGTCAACTGCGCAAAAATGCTGGACACGCAGTGGCCGTAGGCGTGAGCTGTTAGAGTTTCTCCTGTGAACAGAAAAAGGACATCCCAAGTTGGGGTGTCCTTTTGTAATAGGATTTACGCGCCAGAGCGAGAATCATTCAAAAAATGGGTATAGGGGGGTGCGCACCCCCCTATACTCGTTTTTTGGGCAACTTTTTGCCGAACTGCGTAATAATCTCAGGTAATAATCATGGCTCCAATTATTCAAGTCAATAATCTGACAAAAAAATACGGGAAACGAATTGCGGTAGACGACCTAAGCCTGACCGTTGAAGAAGGCGATATTTACGGCTTTGTCGGGCCAAATGGCGCGGGCAAAACCAGCACTATCCGCGTGATGACAACATTGATGAAACCCGGGAGCGGCAATATCGTGGTAGCAGGCCACTCGGTGCAAAAGAACCCGCAAGGCGTGCGCAAAGCTATCGGCTA
>JAAEOP010001103.1 GCA_024223125.1 Chloroflexota bacterium | reverse complement strand
GACGGCTTCGCCGTCCCTTCCAAGCGCATTCCCGAAAAAAGGGGGCTTTGGGTCGCAGAATACCTTGAAAGTGTCCACTAATTTCATTGGGGGAATGAGCCACCCCGGGTTTTCATTTTGCTACCCTAACCCGCATAAAGCGGAACTAAAAAGGGTTCCTGCCAATAAATCCTTGTACAAAAAACAACGAAACAACTGGTTAGGGCCTAACCCGAATAAATCGGAACTAAAAAGGGTTCTGGGCGCCAGCATCATCTTGCTCCTTACAAAAATCTTAAAAATCCGCGCTCCGGTTTGCTTGCGCCAAAAAATGTTCGGTAAAGGTAACTACTCAGACAAGGCCAGATGAAGCCGAAAAAAGGGGGCATGGGGGTGTTTCACACCCCCATGCCCCCTTTTTTCGATAATTTCTCCGTCTGCTGAGTAGTTACCGGTAAAGAAATATTACGGCATCCCGAAAACGATGTCAACCACGAGCGGGATGTGATCGGAGGCCGCGGCAGAATCATCCGCCTGCAGCCCGTATGCGGCAAGCTGATCGGCTGTCATTTCGCCTGTGTAGAGCAAGTAGTGTTTATCTACGCCCATCACACTATCGGAGTAGATGAAGAAATCTAAGCGCCCGGGGGAGAAGCCGTTGGCATCGTCGCGCCAGGTGTACGCCATCCACCTTTGGGTCTGGCGGGCAATGAGGTC
>JAAEOP010001102.1 GCA_024223125.1 Chloroflexota bacterium | reverse complement strand
TTTCCCTCCAATAAAAAATGCTCGCTAGGGTGAGGGGGGCACCCTAACGAGCGGGGTTATTGTATCATAGAGGTGGAATGTCAATTAGCGTTTGCTCTGTAAAAATTCGTGTAACGTACTGCATAACCTGCTGCTGCGGGATAAATCCGATAGCCCATTTGCTCAAACCAAAATACTCAAGAGCACGACCATCTCCCGTCCTACCTAGCAGCGGGCACGGTTTATGCTGGGTTGGGTCGCTTTCATTATGCTATTTGTTCCGGCATTATAAAGCGTGCCCAAAAACCAAGATACATCGTATATGCCATCAATATTGTGTTAGCAACAATCAATGCTATATCCCAGTATGGTAATGGCTTTGAAAATTGCCAAACTATGAAATAAATGAGGTAACTATACAGGTGTACTTGATATTGTCGAGAGAAACAATAGATAAAAAAGGTCATTGCTGAATCAACAGAAACGGATAAAATCAGTGTATGATGGACTTAGCAGCAGAAAACAAACACTTGCGGGAAGAAATAGCCCAGTTACGCGAACGCATTAAGGAGTTGGAAGCCTTGTTGGGGCAAGACAGCCGTAACTCAAACTGGCCGCCAAGTCGGGACAAAAGCCGTAAAAAAAGGCGCAGAACTCGCAGCCAGCGCCAGAAAAGCAACAAAAAAGCAGGGGGACAGCCTGGGCACAAAGGGCAGACCCTCGAGATGAGTCCGAACCCTGATTATGTAGAGCACCATCGGCCAGCAAGTTGTGCCCATTGCCAAAATATCTTTGACCCTGCCCAAGTTGCGTTGCACACCACGCGGCGGCAAGTCATTGATATTCCGCCGATCCAGACCGAAGTGACCGAACATCGCCGTGAAACCTTATGCTGCGCCCAATGTGGACAAGAAACCAGCGGCCGTTTTCCTGAGGCTGTCACCCATCGCGTGCAATATGGGGCAAACATCAAACAGGTGGGCGTTTATCTGAAGATAGCCCAACTCCTGCCCTACGACCGCACCCGGCAATGTCTGGCAGATTTGTTTCAGGTCAACCTGTCCCCCGGAACGCTGCAAAACGTGGTGCAGAAGGCCGCCCAAAGATTAGAGCCCGTGGTAGAAAATATCCGGGAGAAGATCGTGGCGGCGGAGGTGGGTCATTTTGATGAAACCGGCTTCTACATTGGCGGGCAGAGACATTGGTTGCATTCCAGCAGCACAACCGAGCTTACTTTCTATTTCCCTCACCGTAGTCGCGGACGCAAAGCGACCGCAGCAGCGGGGATTTTGGCGCGCTTTCGAGGCACTGCGGTGCATGATAATTGGGCCACCTATTGGCATTATCAGGCCTGTCAACACGGATTGTGTAACGCCCATCATTTGCGTAATCTCACTGCGATTGAAGAAATTGAACAGCAACACTGGGCCACGCACTTCAAAGCGCTGTTGCGGAGTGCCAAACACCTGGTCGAAGCGGCCAAAGAAGAAGGGCTGACCGCTCTTCCGGCGGTCAAAAGCGAACAGCTTGAACGCCTCTATGACAAACTTGTCAACCTGGCGCTGCTCAAAAACCAGCCCCCCGCAGGCGGCTGGCCAACGGGGAAAAGGGGGCGTCCCAAGAAGACGAAGCCCCGCAATTTGGCGGAGCGGCTGCAAAAACGACGGGCCGCAGTCTTGGCCTTTGTCTATGATTTCAAGGTGCCATTTGATAATAATCTGGCGGAACGTGATATTCGGATGCTCAAAGTGCAACAGAAAATATCGGGCTGTTTTCGCAGCCCACAGGGGGCCAAAGACTTTTGC
>JAAEOP010001101.1 GCA_024223125.1 Chloroflexota bacterium | reverse complement strand
CTGATGGTGTTGGAAGGGATTCATCAATAATATTCACAAGGTCTATTTGTTTACAGATTCCGGCTACGATTCCTAAATGATCGAGCCGTTGCGTTTCATATTCATAGGGTATTGTTTCCATACCCAACTAGCTTACACAATGTTATTTTTTTTGCCTTTTTTCACTGCGGAATCTAGGTTACAGTTACCTTCTATGTAATTGGCAGCCGCAGTTGGCATACGATAGCGGACATCATGGAGCAATTTGTCGGCTGGCTTCCGGCACCATCGTTACCAGCAGCAGTTACATAAGCATTTCCTAAATGCTATAAGGGGGGGAGGTGACCGACTACGTACCAAAGTGCAGGTTGGACAATGGCTAATCAAATTGATAGGATTTGATTATGGTTGATGCACTGAATGAAACGGCCGTTTTTCTGCAAAACTTTCCTTTCAAACAACTGATTTTGGATGATGTGCAAGCGTTGCTTGGTGGGTGGCGGATTGTGATTGGTGGGGATGGAACGGCCGTTATTGAGAAAGTTGCCGCGGGGGGGCGAGTCACAAAAAGTGAGCAAAGAGTTGATATAAATCGTTTCCATCAACTCCTCGTCGAGATTGATTTTATGACAATAGTGATACCTGATCGGGCTGGGGTGGCTGATGAGGCAAGGCCGGTGATTACGGTGGTGAATGGAAACTGCCGTTCGCACACCGTTGCTAAATGGGACAATGACACACACGCGCGGTTTGATGCAATCTATGAAGCTTTGCTAGCATTGTTAAATGTGCCATTCCGTAAGGATTGAGTCATTACTTCGGCCATGTTATAAAGTGGCATTTCTCTGGTAAATTGAGTGGTGCAAGCCCATCATCTATCAGGGAAAGCCAATACCAATTTTCGACTTTTTTGCTGGATTCACTTTGGTCGTCCGTGTCAAGATAGAGCAGCGCGCCTTCATGCTGGGGGGCCCATTTGACGTAGCTAATGGGCAAGGTGTGGGGAAAAACGGTGGTTAAATCACTCAGTTCTCCTGTTTCCCAAAAACGCTCTGTCGTTTTCATTAATGTGAAAGTAGGAGGCCATTGAGGGAACTCAGGTTCATGATTGAAGAAGAAATAAAGCTCACCACCAGCCGTCAACATCGGGTAGCGGAGCCAGCGATAATGCTCGCCTATCTCCCCCCAATTTCGGCTGTTTGTGATAATGGGAGTAACCGTTTGCATGATGGGATCATACAGTTCTAGTGAGGAAGGGTAGCCGTCATAAAAATCGTGGTCGTTCCAAATATAAGCTGTGCTACTGTCTGGCTTCCAAATGGTGTAGTGGGCTGCACTGGAGCTAAAGGGGGGAAAGATTACGGTATCTGTTTCAAGGTCAGCAACGGCCGTTGCCCACTCTTCTGCATGTACGGCGACCAATGTTTGTTGGATGGTGAGAAAACGGCCGTTTGGCGACCATGATTCTGGACGAGCAAGATAAACTGGGGTAACAGAGCCACAATCCTCACACGGTTTGGGAATGTTAGGCTGAATCATTTTGGGTTCTATGCCATTTGGCACACTATCTGTCTGAATAAGTTGGACACCACCCATTACAAAGGCAATTTTGTCCCCCGTTGGCGCCCACATGGGTGAGTGAATAGCATCCTTCATGTGCCAAGGGCTAACCCCTGGCACATCATCATCATCACTTGGGTAGGGTTGTCCAGTCACCAAAATTTGCCGATTTTTCCCAAAAGCATCGGTCATGATGAGTTGGTTGTTGTGGACGTAGACGAGGGCTGTATTGTCTGGGGAAAGTTGGAAGGT
>JAAEOP010001100.1 GCA_024223125.1 Chloroflexota bacterium | reverse complement strand
GCTGCCGTCGCGCCCGAGGGGTCATTTCCCCGGCCCGGTCATGGATGACATCTTCCACAGTGAGGGCTGCGACCGGGGAAAAGTGGGGTTGCAGCGCGGCTAATAACGTTTGACCAAGTGCGGCCGTGTTGTGCTGACACAACGAGAGAGGGTCGCTGATTTGTTCGCGGATATCTACACGCTCAGGCAGATGGCGCTCATATAAGGCACGCACATAGGCGGCGTCGGCCAGACTAATGGTCGCTACGCCAGCATTGGTTAATTCACTCAGTTCTTGGGCGGCCAGGGCGGTCTGTTTGTCTGCCAGCCCCGTTAACCGTTGGCGCAGCGCAGCCACGGCCGTTTTCTGACTGTGGCTCCATTGATGCAAATTGTGCCAGACGGTCAGTTGGGCGCGCCAGGTATGCAGGGAAAGCATCGTTTCATACAGGTCGCTGGCGCTGCGGAAGGTGTGTGTTAATGCCTCGCGGACACGAGCGCTGCGGCCGATGGGGAAAGAAGACGCTGCTTTTGCGATAGCTGTTTCGGCCTGGCTTAAGGCTTGTTCTTGCCGGGTTTGTTGTTTTTCAAGGCTGGCTATCTCAGCCTGGGCTGTTTTCATGTGGGCTGCCAGCCAATCCAGCAGATGTTCCAGGACAGCCAGCGAAGTTTCCAGGCTGACATCGGCTGCCAGTAGATGAGATTGCAGCCATGCTTGCCACTGCTGTTGTTGGTCGGTGGCCAATGCGCGCCCATTGCGGGCGACCTGGGGCAATGTTTTTTCAACCAGCCGTGCCTGACTGTATTCGGCCAGATAGCGGCTGGTTTCGCTGCCGATTTCGGCGTTGGGTTTGCGGGCCAGCCAGCCGGGTTGGGTCAGGTCAATATTTAATTCTGCTTCGGTGTCTGGGTTTTGACGCAGCCACGGCCGTAACTGTTCACCTTTGACGCCGGTTAACAGCGGGTCGCTGAGTTGGCGGGCTGTGTCGGCCGAACCGGGAGCCAGCCACATCTGTTTTATTGTTTTGGTCAATAGCCAGCGGGTGCAGATGTGGGCGGCGACAGGGGCGGCAAAAATGAGATCCCCTTTGCCAAAGCTGCCCAGGAATGTGCCCTGATTATCGGTGGTTAGACCGGCCAGAACACCGTCTAAATTATCGAAGGCATTTTCCCCTTTGCGCCCCAGTTGGGTTCCCATTTGTAAGTAAATGCAGCGGGCGGCCATGGCGCAAACAGCTTGAATGTCGGCCCAGGTACGGCCGCTTTGGTCAACCCCATCTACAACATGAAACATATCAAAGGGGGCTTCACGACTGTGCAGACGACGGCCGTCGGGGTAACTGACCTGGAAGTCCCCATTCACCATCAGGTGATTGAGTTCTTCTAAGTAGGCGGCCGTGTTGGGCAGAATATTTGGCCCTTTGACACCGTGAAAAGCCTGGGGCAGCAAACCAACGCCGGTGATGTGACAAAATTCTGCCTGAGCGCCTAAGTCGGTGAAGGCGTCGCGCACCAGGTAAGCCAGGTCCAGGGTGACGCCGGAACCTGTGCCGCCTACCAGGCTGCCACAGATGAAAACATTGATGCCCTGCTGTTGGGACAGGTCTACGGCTGTTTCCCGTTCGGCTACCTGCCATAATGCCTGCCTGATTTC
>JAAEOP010001099.1 GCA_024223125.1 Chloroflexota bacterium | reverse complement strand
GCGTTTTCATCCCACGTAACAGCAGATAAGCGGCCATCGGATGGAGTGTGGCCCCATTAATTTCTCGGTAATGATAAACCTGGTCGATCAACGCTTTCCGACCACATATAACTCCACCCAAAGCATCAGCGTGTCCGCCTAAAAATTTGGTGGCGCTATGCAAGACCAAATCCGCTCCTAAAATCAGTGGGTTTTGGTTGATTGGCGTGGCAAAAGTATTATCGACTATGACCGTCGCCCCGACATTTTGTCCAGCCTGGGCTAATCGGGCGATGTTCAGCACCTTGGTGGTGGGATTAGTCGGACTTTCCAGATAAACGATGTCACACCCTTTGGCAATTTCAGTTTCGATTTGCTCGTGGTCAGTGGTATCACACAAGGTAACATCGATGTTGAAACGAGGGAGAAATTCGGTAAAAATGACGTTGGTGCCACCATAGGTATCCTTTACCGAAACCACCCGCTGCCCCGGCGACAGCAAGCTAAAGAGTGTACTGCTGATGATCCCCATCCCGGTTGACGCGCTCGTTGCTGCCTCTGCTCCTTCAAGTAACCGAACCTTATCTTCAAAGGCAGCAACCGTGGGATTGGTGTTTCGTCCGTAAATATGACCTGGTTTTTGGCCAAGGGCTACTTGTAGCCATTCATCCACATCCTTATAGCCGTAACTGACACTGTGGACCACCGGCACTTGTGTGGCTCTCTGGATCAAAGATGTTTCTTCACCCGCCCAAATACATTGGGTTCCCATTCGCAAT
>JAAEOP010001098.1 GCA_024223125.1 Chloroflexota bacterium | reverse complement strand
TCTTTACGCCCTTATTTATTTTACTCAAGATGAGAACTTTACACTTTGTATTGATGAGCCTGAAAACTTTGTTTCTTTGCCGGAAATTCAACCCTGGCTAACCGCCTTATATGATTTTTGCATAGATGGTGAATTGCAGTCACTTATCATTTCACATCACCCAGAATATATTAACTCCATTGCTGATTCTGTAGGACTCTGGTTTGAATGCAAACTGGATTCGCCAGTTCGAGTCAGTCCTGTTGCAAATAAAGACGGTTTAGAAATTTCAGAACTGGTTGCCAGGGGATGGCTTAATGAGTAGACGTAAAGTGAACCTGATAATCGTTTGTGAAGATAGTCAACAGGAAGCCTTTGCCAGACGGTATTTTACCAAACGTGGCTTCGAGCGGAGAAAAATACGTGTTCTCAAATGTCCTTCTGGGTCAAGGTCTGGAGAGCAATTTGTTCGGCGACAGCTTGTTCGTGAAGTGAACATGTATCGTCAAAAAAGCAGTTATGGACACGGGGGGATTGCACTTGCAGCTTTAATTGATGCAGACAGGATGTCAGTCCAAGAACGTTTGCAGCAGATTGATTCCGCGCTTGAGCAAGAAGGTCTGGAAAGCATAAAACAGGACGAAAGAATTACCATTTTCGTACCCAAACGAAATATTGAGACATGGCTCCGATTCGCAAATGGCGAGGATGTAAACGAAAGCAAACCATACCCAAAATTAAATAAACCCAAAAGCTGTAAACATGAAGTTGATTTATATGTGAACACAATCTGCAAAGATAGTATACCAGATAATGCCCCTCCATCGCTTATCCATGCCTGTCATGAGCTGCCAAAAAGTCTCTTAACAAAATGATAAAACGCTCCTTAGCTATTGGTTTAATTGGCGGTATTGTCATTAGCCTGGCGGGATTGTACCCGATTGTCAGTTTGCTGGCGCCGTTGTGGTTGGATGGTTGGCAACGGCCGTTTGCCAACGAACTCATTCACGGACTCTGGCTGATGGGGTCGGCCGCGCTCATGATTCCTACCCTGCTGTTTTTGGGCGGCATTGCTGCCTACCGGGCGCGGGCGCGTGGAGTTATTGAAGGAGTTAAAGCGGGTGTGCTGGCGGCATTGACGGCCGGTGGTTTGTGTTACTTCACCCTCATTTCCCCAGTCAATGCTCTTATTGCCTTTGGTACATTGGGGGCTGACTTGAATGTGCTGGTAGATTCATTTGTACCGTCGTCAGAAGCGCTTTCAACTTATGTTGTGGCTTTTCAGAACAGTGCCTTTCAGACTGAATTGCTTTTAGGCGCGGCGGCTATTTTTTGGGGGGCACAGGGAGCATTGGTGGGCTGGCGACAGCGCAACCTGCCGTTGGCGGCCCGGCCGTCACTTTTACAACTTATCCAATCAGACAAAAATCCTAAAAAGTGGTTTGCTGGAGATGAAACGGCCGTGCAGGTGGGTGTCGTCGTCGGTTTTGTCGTCGCCTTCTTAACCATCATTACCGCTTCTGGTTGGTCTTATCTGGCTGTGGCGGATGGTTGGCCGGAAATGATTAATGCCCTGCACAATAGCCATATCGGTATGATTATTACCAGTCCCCTGAAAGGTATAGCCCCCGTACTGTCACCGTTCCTGTTGTTTGCCGTCTTAGCTTTTGGCGGGCTTGTCGTCGCCTTTGTCAAGAATCCACCAAACTGGTTCCGGGCGCGTTATGGCGGGGTACTCATTGCCAGTCTGGCCTTTTCATTGGCCGCTTTTGCGGTGGCCTTGCGAACCTTTTATTTTAATTTGGGACTAGCCCCATTCTGGGTTTTGCGCCAATTGGAAATCACCAGCGACCCAACTATTATTTCTGACTTGACGGAATTAATTAACATGATTGAGATGGCTTATGATGAGCCGGCTCTGCTGGTTGGGGTGGTGTTAATTGTTCCCTGGGCATTTCTGTTGGCGGCCGTTGTCACGGCCGTCGTCGTCGGAACCATTCAGGCCATCTGCTATATTCCTGTGCTTTCTATGCTGCACAAACGGCCGGTAGACAAAGCATTTATGGCCCAGCGGCATTTACGGCGTAACCCGGCCGAACTTTTGCCCGACGTTTACAAAATGTTTCACAAAAGCGCTCAGGCGTATGATGTGTTAGCCCATATCTGCACACGCGCCCATAAGCGGCGGCCAGATATTTCCTTGTTTGCGGCCGCGTACCATACATTGGGCACAACACAGATTGAAACAGAATACACGCCGGCTATTGAAACGCTGCATGACACCTTGCTGAACCATCGGGAATGGCGTTGGTCTTTGGATTTTGCCGGATCGTATCAAACCCTTAGCCAAGTGTTAGCGGCTCGTTCATTGGAGCAAATTTTGCAGATTGATCCTCCGCCCGAACAGCACACCTCTTCGCTGCCGCCGCTGGTGGTTAAAAGTGGGCAGAAGATCGGCCGTATTGTGCAGGAATTGCAAAAGGTGGAAAAGACGGATGATCTGTCTACTAAGCTGATTTTTTTGGAAAACGCCCTCTCCACCATTCATGAAATGCAGCGCTTTGTGGACAAGGAGTTTACCAACCCAACCTATTGGGCCACGCCACTGCCGCAGCATAAGGCGTTACAGGTTTCTTTGCAGCATTGGGAGGAGATTGTGTTAACGGCCGTACAGCGTCTAAAAGGTCGCGCCGACATTGTGTCCACCTTAAAAACTCACCACTGTACTTTTGTGCCTGAAATGCCATTAGCCTGTTCAGTTTCTAACCAGGGATTGAATGTAGCCCAACAGGTGCGCGTCAAACTGCTACCTGGCGAAGGATATGATTTGTTGGGGGTGAAAAGCGAGCGGCTGATTGAGATTTTACCGCCCGGCGAGCAAAAAGAGGTCAGCCTGACCATTATGCCCCGCGAAGAAGTGAAACGGCTGCGTGTGGCCTGGGAAGTGGTGTACGACGATGCCGTTGACGACGCCCGCCATATTTCTTTTGCCGATCAGATTGAGTTTGTGGAAGCGGAACGGCCGTTTACGCGCATCTTTCCCATCCCCTACGTTACCGGCACGCCCTTAAAAACGGATGATGTATTTGTGGGGCGGGATGATGTGTTTGGTTTTATTCAAGAGATGTTGGTGGGGGCGCATCAAAACAACATCGTCATTTTGCATGGGCAGCGGCGTACTGGCAAAACGTCGGTGCTGTACCGGCTGCATGAAATGTTAGCCGACACCCATTACACCGTTTTGATAGATATGCAGGGCAAACCGGCGCGTGGTGAAGCGGATTTTCTGTACGCCATTGCCGATGATATTGTGTTTGCTTTTGAGGATCATGAGATTGAGATTGATCTACCAGCGCGGGCAGATTTTCAGGAAAACCCGGAATTTGTCTTTGGCTCTCGCTTTATTCGCAGCCTTAAACCGCATCTCAATGGCAAGAATGTGTTGTTGATGTTTGATGAGTTTGAAGAGTTGCAGCGGCGGGTGGAAGACGGCCGTTTACAACCGGAAATCTTCCAATTTTTTCGCAACCTGATGCAGCATGAAGCGCATCTGGACTTCATCTTTGCCGGTACACATAAGTTGGAAGAGTTGGGGGCGGAGTATTGGTCGGCTTTGTTCAATATTGCCGCTTACCGGCCGATTACTTTTTTACGGCCGCTAGAAATGCGCCGCCTCATTCTGGAACCAATCAAACAGTATCACACCGAATTTGACCCTCTGGCGATTGAACGGATTATCGGCGTGACGGCTGGGCATCCCTACTTTGCCCAACTGCTGCTGCATGAGATGATGGTGTATCACAATGAGATGAAGGCGTCGTATTTAACGGCCGTAGACGTAGACCAGGTAATAGACCGCATCATCGGCCGTGGCGAAGCCCATTTTCGTTATATCTGGGATGAGTCGTCTGAGGAGGAACGGCTGCTGCTGCGAGCAATGACGGAACTTGTAGTCAGCAGCGACGGGGCTACCAGTAAAGCGTTACGCACCTTCTTAATGGAGCGGGGGTATAAATCGGCCGATCGTTGGAAGAAGGCTTTGTCCAGTTTAGAAGACCGCGAAATCCTGGCCCGCAGCGACGCCAAAAGCCCCCTCTACCGCTTCAAAGTTGCCCTCATTCGTCTATGGATTGACCGTACCCGGCCGGCCTTGTAAATTAAAGCTGGTAGGCGGTTGGCGAATACCTCGGACGCGCACCAAAACCTACCCCCCAACCGCCTCGCTCCGTTGGTCAACAAACCAAAATCACGGCATAATTGGGTTTGAGATAAGCGCTGTTTTTGTGGAGGTTGTTATGAAAGCGCCAGAATCCATCGGCCGTTATGAGGTCATAAAAGAACTGGATATTGGGGGTATGGCCATTGTTTATCTGGCGCTTGACCCGCGTGTAAAGCGCCAGGTAGCCATTAAAGTCTTGATGCCTACATTGGCCAGAAACGAACACTTTCTGCAGCGCTTCGTGCGGGAGGCGGAAACGATTGCCCAGTTAGAACATCCAGCGATTGTGCCCCTGTATGATTTTGGCGATGAAGATGACGGTTTGTACCTGGTGATGCGTTATATGCCCGGCGGCTCATTGCATACGCGCCTGGAGGAACGGCGTTATTCAGTTGCGGAAACGGCCGCATTTATACAGCGTATCGGTTCGGCCTTATCCCTGGCCCATAAGCGTGGGATTGTGCATAGAGACTTAAAGCCAGGCAATGTCCTGTTTGATGATCAGGAACAGCCGTATCTGGCTGATTTTGGGATTGCCAAGGTGATGGATGAGACGATGACGGCCACCCGGCAGCAAATGGGGTCGCCTGTTTACATGAGTCCTGAACAGATAGACGACCCCAAACAAGTGGATTATCGCAGTGACATTTATGCGTTAGGGGTGATGTTATTTGAACTGTTGTCTGGGCAACGGCCGTTTAGCGGCAACACGCCCCATCAACTTATGTTTGCTCGTTTCTCACAACCCATCCCCCACATTCACGAGATCAACAGTGACTTACCCGCCGCCTGGGATACGGTCATTCAGCGGGCGATGGCGCGGGAAAAGGAAGCCCGTTACCAGTCGGTGGAGGAATTTGTGGCTGATGTGGCAGCGGTAGCCGACGGTCGTGAACCCATCACGCCACCTATTCCCACAACGATAACACCAACCCATATTTACCCCACTGCTGAAGAATCAGTAAATCCACCTGTCAATAACGAACCTGAGCTGCCACCTACTGCCACTCGGCCACCAGAAATTTCTAAGCCTATTATCACCCCCTATGCGGGCGGCATCCCCCAGGCAGAACAAAAAAAGCAGCGTTCAAAAATCCCCTTCGTCATTATTGGCGGCATTATCTTGGGTATCATTTTCCTTTTTTTGTTTGTTCGTAATGGGGATGAGCCAGAATTGGCCGCAACACCTTTGGCAGCGGTCGTTGTGCAAACAGATACAGCCACGCCTACCGTTACCCCGTCGCCTACAAAAACGCCAACGCCCACATTCACCCCTTCAATACCCCCCTCCCAAACCCCATCCGCCACCCCGCGGCCGACTGATACGCCATGGCCGTCGCCCACATTCACCGTTACGCCTGACTTGCTGTCTTTAACGGGGATTATCCGCAGCGCTGTTAATGTTCGTTATGGGCCGGGAACCGGGTACACGGCCGTTGCCGTTGCCCGCCCAGACGATGTGGTGACGGTGTTGGAACAAATTGAAAATGGCGAATGGGTTCACGTCACATTGGCTGACGGCACAAGCGGCTGGCTGGCGGCCGAATTTGTAGATATGGACACGGCCGCAGACATCCCCATTGCCCAAACAACACCCACCTTGCCACCGCAGGTCAATACAAGCGTGCCTACGGCCGTGCCCACCACCCCGCCTGTCAGTACCAATCCCCCCGCGTCAGGCGGCGGCGGTGATGGCGGCAGCTCGCCCACATCAGCCCCACCAGCTTCCACCACACCCAAACCGGCACAGCCAACATCAGAACCACCTACATCCGCGCCACCCACACCGCCCCCAGAACCTTCCCCCACACCGCCCCCAGAACCATAACGCAAAACCCCACGTAGGGGCAAGGCGGTTGGGCAATACTCTGGCATTTCACCAAAACCTTGCCATCCAACCGCCTCGCCCTGGTACGGTTGGACAATACCCCGGCTGTACACCAAAACTGGATGACGGGGGCGAGGCAACCGGAGACGAGGTGTTTTGTGTGGCAGAGGTTATACCCGGTTGCCTCGCCCCTACGA
>JAAEOP010001097.1 GCA_024223125.1 Chloroflexota bacterium | reverse complement strand
GCGGTAGCGGTACAGCCACCAACAGAATATGGCTGTCCAGTCACCCACTGGACACCGCGAGAATTAGCCCAAGCGGACATGGTTCAAATGAGGGCAAAAAAAGCCCAAAGTTCCTTTACAGTGTTTGCCGACCTATTTAGTCGCTTTGCTAAATTCTGCAGTTACGTACAGGAGTAGATTCGCCCAAAGCGCACAACGTAGTTACACAATGTACATACAAGACTGTAAAGATGATATATACCCAAAATGAACCATGTCGCAAATTCATCCTACAATGGGCGACAATAGGTGTCTCATGACCAATGAAGCTGACGAAAATAACAAGGGAACGGGATTGTTTAAGCAAGTATTGCGCGGCCGTATTGCCGGTGAAAGAGAAGAAGTTGCCAGCGCCGGGTTAACATCCCAAATGGCGCTGCTCCGCAGTTGGCAGGTAGAACGGTTGACGCAGACATACAATGATTTGTTACAGAGTAAGCGTTACGGCCGTGGCTGCCAATTTTTCCTCAGCGATATTTACGGCGCCAAAGATTATAGCCAACGAGATGCCGATGCCGAAAATGTGTACAACAATATGCGTAAATATTTTCCCAACCGGCTGTTGGTGACAATGGGTAAGGCAATTGAGCTTAACAAAATTACGCAAGAACTAGATGCCCAATTGTTAGATGCATTGGTCAACGATTTGCAGATGACCAATTCGCTTTCCGTTGCTCAATATGCCGAAGCTTACCGCATTTGTGATAATAACGACGCTCGCGTTTACCAGCTTGATGTTTTGTTGGATGTGGGTAGAGGCATTGGTAAGCTGATCCGCTTGCCCATGATTGGTATGGCGCTGCGTGCTGCCCGACGACCGGCACACAGATCCGGCTGGCATGAACTCCAAGATTTTATGGAGCGCGGTTTTGTCGCTTTCAAACAAATGAAAGGGGTAGACGAATTCATGCAAATTGTGGAGGGGAGAGAACGACAAATCTTAGGCCAAATTTTTGCCGGAAAACCGAATCCATTTGACTTATGAAGTTGATGCTGTCTGCACTTTCAAAACAACAGCAGCGGCCGTATCCCCGGCCGCACAGCCGGTAAAAAGACCAACCCCGCCACCCAACAAAACCAACTCCTCGATCAACTCCATGATTAAACGCATTCCTGTCGGTCCTTGCGGATGCCCCCAGATGAGGGAAGATCCATAGTTGTTCATGCTTTCCAAAGGAATGTCAAATTCACGACTTAAGAGGACATCATTCACTGCAAAAGGATTATGTGTCTTGATTGCTTTAATCTCCGACAAGGCGACGCCAGCCCGCTCTAACACTCGCCGCACGGCCGGGGTATTGGCTTCCGGCATATATCCTTTTCTGGCCCGACCTTCGGCAAACGCCAGCAGCTGTACCTCGACGCCAGAATCACGGCTCAGTTCATGCGCTCTTTCTCGCGTGGTTACAATTAAGCCCGCATTGCCATCGGCCGGAAAAGTTTGCCCGCCAAAGGTGACAGTGCCATCACGCATGACAGGTTTTAGTCGCGCCAGACCATCGGCCGTTGTCGGAAATACACCTTCATCACTGGTGATGGTGGCTACCACATTTCGGCCGCTGGGGTTAATATCAATGGGCGTCACCATGTACCGTTTGTGGAAGGCGGCCCCTTCGGCTAACGCTTCCTGGTATTGGGCATGACGTATCATTACCGCCTGATGCTGTTCGGCGGTGGAAATGTTGTGGGTTTGGGCTACGTTTTCGGCCGTTTGCAACATACTTAGTTTGGCATTGGGGTCCCGTTGAAAGTTATCCCACACCCAATCTTCAGACTTGCCCCGGCCACCAGGCGACAGCGGATTTGGATACAAAATATGTGGCCCGTTGGAAGTGCGATCTGTGGTGATACAAAGAATGGTGGGGGTGTCAGCAGCGGCCGATTCCACTGCCTGAGCCGCGCTGCCAATGACCCGCGCCGACGTAGCACACGCCTGAGAAAAAAGTGGACCGGTAATCTCACCGGCTCCAATCATGCTGGCCAGCCAGGGCGCGCCATAAAAAGAGTGGGGTGCGGGCACAGTCATCCCCAGATACAGGTTAGTAAACATTTCGGGTGCGATTTCTCGTTCACTTAATGCGCGTTGGCTAATCTCAGCCGCAAATTCCAGTGGGTGCAAGTTAGCAAAATTACCTTGCCACTTCACAAATGGCGTACTCCAATAGCCGCCATAAGGGATGTAACTATTTTGTAAAGTCATGATTATCTCCTCTGTAAATACGGATTTCGGAATGCGGATTTCGGAATAACAATCAGCCTTCTGCACTCCATTTTCATCCTTCATCCTTCATGGTGCGCCGTGGCGCGTGTTGTCACCTTCAAAAATGGAGATTAGGAGATTCAATCTCCCAATCTCCAATCTCTTAATTTACGCCCCAACAGTAAGCCCACCATCCACAAAAATAACCTGACCGGTGATGTATGATGCTTCTGCAGAAGATAGAAAGGCATGTACGGCCGCAATCTCTTCCGGTTCAGCCATACGACGGTAGGGGATTTGTTTTAGCAGACCAGCCATAATTTTATCTGGGATAGCGGCTGTCATTTCTGTGTTTACTCCGCCCGGAGCAACACAATTGACGGCAATACCATAACGCGCCCACTCTAAAGCTAAGGTACTGGTCAGGCTAATAACCCCAGCTTTGGAGGCGGCATAGTTGGCTTGCCCGATGTTACCCAGCGCACCGACGGAAGCTGTGTTGACAATGCGCCCCGATTGTTGGGTGATCATTTGCACGGCCGTTAACTGCGAACACAACCACGTCCCTTTCAGATTGACATCCAGAACAGCGTCCCACTTTGCATCAGACATCAATCGGGGTTCGCCATCCTTGATGCGTGTTGTCAGGCTATCACGGGTAATACCGGCGTTGTTGATGAGAATATCTATACGGCCGTATTGTTTAACGGCCAACTCCACCATCTTATGCGCATCCTGACGGGCAGTTACACTACCGGTCACACAAGTGACTTCCCCACCCACAGCTTCAATTTCGGCCGCTGTCTGTGCTAACCCGGCCTCATCCAAATCAAAAATCAGAATCAGAGCGCCTTCACGGGCAAAGCGCACGGCCGTTGCTCGACCAATACCATTGCCTCCCCCAGTAATAATTGCTACCTTATCTTTTAATATCATATGTTCTCCTCATAACTTCACAATTCATTATTAATTATTCACTATTCATTATTCTTTTCCGACAACCATATATCCAAAAAACCTCTGGGAGATTGAGTTTCTCAACCCTCACCCACCGCCTTCATCAACAACGTCCACTCACTATCTATCACAACCTTCTGATTTTGGTTAATCATCCTGGCTGCAAAACGCACCACGCCCCGATTCGGCTTAGAGGTTGGCTTCTTCTCAATCACTTCTAGCTGCAAATGAACGGTATCGCCAAACATGACAGCCCCTTTGTATCGAATGATCTGTTCCATCAAGGCCAATGTCGTGCCTTCAAAAATGCCGATCCAATTAGCCATCCCCGTCGCCATAGCCATAATCAACATGCCGTGAGCAATACGGCCGCCAAAAGGCGTTTTCTTGCCAAATTCAGCATCCGTATGCAAAGGGTTAAAATCACCCGATAGACCGGCAAACGTCACCACATCTGCCTCCGTCACTGTGCGCCCCTGTGATTCAAAACAAGCGCCCATTTCAAATTCTTCAAATATCAAACCTCGTGTCATCTTGATTCTCCTCGTATAAGGGAACGCTCGTTTTTAACTTGGTAAGATTGGTTCACTCTCGAAAGAGTGAACCAATCTGGAAACTTAAAAGTTATTTACGGGCAAGCCCTAAATAGAGATTGGGAGATTAGGAGATTTAATCTCCCAATCTCAGTTCCTTACTTCTCCATAACCTCATCTACAAATTGATTTGCCATTCTGCTTAACAATTGACGATACGCTTCAAACAGTTGACGCCCTCTGAATCCGATCCAATCATCCGGCAAAAGGACGGTGGGCAAGTTGGGGTCTTTCAGAGGAAAGGATTGGAATTTCTGGGTGAACCAGTAACGGCGCTGGAAGCATGTTTGTGGCTCCAACGGCCGTCCATTATTCTGATCCGCCTGACAGGCTGCATATTCCCCTTGATAGCGGACAATAAAGGTTTTGTACTGATTGGCCAACCCTTGTAAATCCCAGCACTGCTCCACGAGCGATTGCACCGACGATGGCCCCAGATAAATGCCAGAGAACATCTGCACATACGCTTCCAAATCCAGTTCATTCGAAATCCGCTTAAGTTCGGTGATGCGATTGCGGGGAGAAACCCAGTTGCCAGGCGCCAAAGAGCCAAAACCTAACCAGGATAACTGTGCCCGCAGAATATGGCGTTCACCCCGTTTGTCACCCGGTAATGAATAGACAACCAGATGCCATTTGTCATCCCACTCTGTCATCACCGGTTCAAAAATACGTTGGCCGCCCCCTTCTAGTAGCGTTTGTCCGCGGGGTGTAAGTGCGTATTGGCTGCGACGGCCGTGTCGCTTCGTTTCCAACCACCCTTTCCGCCTCATACGGGACAACGCTGAACGCACCGCTCGTTCACTGACGCCTAACACATCCATGAGATGCAGCAGACTGCCGGTCCAAATCTTGCCCCCGCGAGGCACAATATAGTCGCCGAAGAGAGTAAAGATTAAAAATTGGGTTCGAACAGGACGTGTTCCATTCGTGATTGTTTGTGTTTGAGTCATAAAATCTTTGCCAATCTTCTGATACCTTCAGCAATCTCTCGCTCACTGTTCGCCGAAAAATTGAGGCGCATCGTATTGTGCCCACTGCCATTAGCAAAATAGTTTGCCCCTGGCACGTAGACCACTTTCTCAGCCACCGCCCGATCAAATAACTGTCCGGCATCCTGACCGTCTGGCAGCGTGACCCAGAGAAAAATGCCCCCTTCAGGATGGGTGTAACTTACCTCTGATGGGAAGGATGAGGCCATCGCCGCCAACATTGCATCCCGACGCTGGCAATAATTGTGGATGATGAATTGAATGTGGGGGTCTAAATAGCCCTGGCGCAAAAACTCGTGGGCAATGCGCTGTGGCAAGACGCTGGTGTGCAAATCGGACGCTTGCTTGGCATACAGTAATTTTTCTAGCAAACGGTTGGGCGCAATAATAAATCCCACTCTCAAACCGGGGCTAAGTATTTTGGAAAAACTGCCCAGGTAAATGACCCCTTCCGCTTTATCCAGCGATTTTAAGGACGGCAATGAATCCCCTTCATAACGCAGATCGCCATAAGCGTCATCTTCTACAATCGGCACGCCGTAATGGGTGGCGACTTTGACTAATTGGTGACGCCGCTCCAGGCTCAAGGTACGCCCGGTCGGGTTTTGGAAGGTGGGCATGATATAAATGAACTTCACTTCATTGTTTTCCAGAATTTGCGGCAAATGCGCCACCTGCATACCGGCATCGTCAACGGGCAATGTCAGGTAGTTGGCCTGGTAATAGCCAAATGCTTGCAGCGCGGTCAAAAAAGTGGGGTCGCCCAACACGACTGTATCTCCCTGGTCTAAAAACAGCTTGCCCATGAGATCAATGCCCTGCATGGAGCCGGTATCAATGAGGATGTTCTCGGTCGTTACTTCATAGTCCCGTTGTTGGAAGCGTTCGGCCAATTTTTCTCGCAACGGCCGATACCCTTCTGAAGTGCTATATTGCAACACGGCCGCTCCGTCATGCTTCAATAAATCGTCCGTAATCGTCCGAATTTGCTCAATGGGGAACAAATCCCACGCCGGCAGTCCGCCGCCAAAAGAGATAACTTCAGGATCAGCCATGACGTGCATAAGCTTGCGCGTCATCGAGCCGTACAGCCCGCCTGCCCGTTCAGAGAATTTTTTGTCCCAGTTTATGCTCATCATATCACCATTCCTAAGACCCTAGGGGTTTTTTTGATAACCATGCTAATTATCCCAGGCCCAAACCCTTAGGAATGAGGATTAAATAATCCCATGAACTTTAATTTGTCATTCCCGCGAAGGCGGGAATCCACTCGACTAAAAAGATGGATACCTGCCTTCGCAGGTATGACAAGTTCGGGGTTTAATAAAATCCCCATTCCTTAGGGTCTATCTTGTAACGTTGCCAACCCATATTCCTGGCCACTTTTCAGGGAGCGTAGATTCGGTTCCAGAAATTGCTTCTTGCCCACAGAATCAAGCGCTTCCATAAAAGCGTCAACTGTCAACGGAAACCCATCCAGACTTAACAGCGTTCCTAACATAATCACATTCACAGTAGCTGGGCCGCCAGCGGCCGTAGCCAACTCTTGCCCATCCACCTCCATCACCAAACCCGCTTCTAGTCGGGTTAATTGCTGGCGGATGGCAGATAGCTCCAACTTAGGTTGTTTGCTCATCTTCGTTTCCAACGGTTCATTCACCCATGTATTCAGTATCACGATGCCGCCAGGAGCCAGATATTCGGCCGCGCGGCGCATCGTTTCAATCGGTTCCAGTCCCAAAATCAAAGAGCAGTGTCCTTTCAGAATCATCGGGCCGCATACCTCGTACCCTAGCCGAACCTGGCTGTAAACAGAACCGCCGCGCATGGCGACGCCATACGTTTCCGCAACCTGCACAGAAACCCCCTGAATAAATGCGGCCTGGGCAATTACTTTTGAGGCAAACAGATTGCCCTGTCCACCTACGCCAGCGATGATCAGGTCAAGCGGAAGTTGTAAATTCATGTTGCCAACACCTCCTGGCGCACAAAAGAGATAGCTCGCTGCGGACAGACAAAGGTGCAGGCGGCACAGCCTGTACATTCCCTCGTCAACACCTCGATTTTGCCCGAACCATTAGCGGCCGGAACAAACGCCGGGCAACCAAAGCCATCCACACAAATCAGACAGGCGTCACACAATGCTGGGTCAATGACAGCCCGAATCACACGCCGCCCAATTTCGGCCGGATGCAAAGCGCAAGCCTCACGAGATACAATCATAGCCGGGCCATCCAGAGTCAACGCTTCTTCTAAAGTAGGGGTCAATCGTTTCAACTGGAACGCGCCCACCGCCTTCACATACTTAAAGCCAAAGGTCTCTCCGATCTCTTCAATGGGGATGATTTTTCGTTCGTCTTTGTATTGCCATGAACCGGGATGGGGCTGTTGGCCGGTTGAGCCGGTTACAGAGTTATCCATCACCAAGACCAACACCGGCAAGCCTTGATGCGCAATTTGCAGCAAGCCGGACATACCGCCATGGTACATTGTAGAATCGCCGATGACGGCGATCACTTTGCGTGTTGGGTTGAGTTGGGCCATAGCTGCGGCCGTACCCATGCTGGCCCCCATAGATGTCATCGTCTGCAAAATGTTAAATGGCGGGAAGAAACCCAACGTGTAACAGCCGATGTCCCCCACCACAATGGCGTCGTCCATCCCCAGGTTATTTAGGGCTTCGATTAACGCAAAATAGGTACTGCGATGGGAGCAGCCGGAGCAAAACGAGATTTGACGGTTGGGGATCAACGGCCGTATTTCCTGAATTAAATCCTCGCGTAGGGGCACATCTCCATTCAACGGCGTTTGGGGAACGGATGGCGAGGCCACACCCAGCAGCTTACCCAATGCCTGAGCCACTACATCCGGGATCGTTTCGCCAATGCCGGGGAGGTTGCCGGAGCGACGACCGTGTATTTTTACCGTTTTCTGCATGACGGCCGTTTCCGCCAACAAACTCTCTTCCAAAAACGGAGCTACATCCTCGACGACCAATAGTTCATCAACCTGGTTCAAAAAACGGTGGATGACTGTTTTGGGCAATGGATTGACGCTGCCAGTTTTCAGCAACACCACCTTGTCGCCCAACCCTAACATCTCTACAACTTCACGGGCATAATTGTAGGCAAAGCCAGCCGCCGCCACCCCGAACCGACCTTGCTCTGAGCCTTCAATCCAATCAAACCGGGACGCTTCCATGAGGGGTTGGGCGCGGGAAAGTTTGTCTTGTAAACGGCCGTGTGGCTTTAACGGTGGAAAAGGCGTCCACTGTTTCGTGGAATCAAAATAAGGTTGGGTGGCCGGGGTGGACACAGGCCCCAATTGGAGTTCGCCAGTCATATGGGCCAGCCGAGTGACAGAGCGGATGAGAACTGGTACTTTTAACTGTTCGGAAAGATCAAATGCCTGGCGCGTCATTTCGCGGGCTTCATTTAGATTGGCCGGTTCAAAGGTAGGAATCTCGGCCATTTTGCCATACCAGCGATTATCCTGTTCATTATTAGAGCTAATGCCGCCGGGATCATCCACCGTAATGATGACCAATCCCCCGGCCACATCCACCAAATTCAGCTGCAACAGGGAATCGGCCGCGACATTCAGACCCACATGCTTAACCACCACCAACGTCCGCGCCCCCGAAAAAGCAGCCCCCGTTCCCACATCCAGAGCTACTTTTTCGTTTACCGACCAGAAAGCGCTCATTCCCAACGTCGGCGCGGCCGCAATCAGCGTCTCCATGATCTCAGTTGAGGGCGTACCAGGGTAGCCGGTCGCCAAGCGTACGCCTGCTTCAATCGCGCCGCGGGCAAACGCCTCGTTACCCAGCGCCAACAACCGTTCGCCTGCTTTTCCCGTTATCAATCTTTCATTCATTGACAAGAACCTCCACACCATACTGCTCTTTTGCGCCTTTGGGCGACACCTTGCCGTCAGCTACGTCACGCATCAGGGCTTGCAAATCACGCTTCTGGGGATCGCCGTAACCGCCGCCGCCGGCCGCATCCATCGTCACCATATCGCCCGGTTCCAGCTGTGTTAATCCATACGGATTCCCCGGTTTGCCATTGACCAAGAACTTCGCCGGGGCGCCCGACTGACCGCCAAATAAACCTTGCGGCGGCCGTTGAAACCGCCCCGACTGAATACCCAATTTAACCGGCGATTGGGGCGCGTCATCCCCATCCGGCACACGTATAACCACCCGACGACCGAGGCCACCCCGCTGTTCTCCGGCGCCGCCTGAATCTGGCAGCAGTTCGCGTCGCTCCACCAGCAAAGGGGTATCGCTTTCCAAGATTTCTACCGGGGTGTTGGCCCCGTTGGCCGGGAAAATGTAACATTGCTCGCCGTCTTGTTGGCGGCCGGCGCCCAATCCGCCGCCCCGAATGAGAACAGAATGCCAGGGCTGTTTGTTCCGGCGCTGCCCATAAAACACATTCATTGTGGCTGGCGTACCGCCGCTGCCGGCAATCACCCGATCCGGCAGCGCTTGAGCCAGGGCGCGATAAATGATTTCGGTCATGAAATGCCCAATTTGCATCCGCGCGGCCACTGCGGCCGGAAAACGACAATTGACCACGCTGCCTTCCGGGGCGAGCAGTTGAATGGGAGCCACGCTGCCGTCATTGTTGGGTAAATCAGGATCGAAAATGCTCTTTATAGCCATATGAACATAGGCAAAGGTAAAGTTGTAAACGACGTTACCTCCCCATTCCACCTGAGAGGACGAGCCAGTTAAATCTACAGTGATGTCGCTGTCGGAAATTTCGACGGCCGTTTCAATAATTACATCCTCCCGCCCCGCCATCTGCTCAATCACCCCCGTTGCCCGGTAAACCCCATCGGGAACTTTGGCGATGGTCTGACGGATGCTTTGTTCACTGCGGGAGATGATCGCCTCGGCCAAATCATCCAGACTGTCCAGATTCTCTTCGGTCATCATCTGACTAACCTGGGCGGCGCAAACATGATTGGCGGCAATTTGGGAACGGATATCCCCAATAACATTATCCGGCGTGCGTACATTCCAGCGAATCATTTCGATGACGGCCGGATTCAGAATGCCGCCGTCATACAACTTGATCAGGGGGATAAACAACCCTTCCTCGAACACATCATGATTATCTGAGGCTACGCGACCGCCAATATCAGAATGATGTAAGACGCTGGCGGTGAAGGCGGCCAATTTGTCCTGGTGAAAGATGGGGCTAAAGACACAAATATCGTTCAAATGTCCGGCTAGCGCCCAGGGATCGTTGGTGATGAACACATCGTCCGGCTGGAAACTTTCGGCTGGCAATTTTTGTACCAATCGTTTGACGCCCAACGCCATCGCCCCCGATTGTCCCGGCGTGGCTAATGTACCCTGAGCCAATTCTCGCCCCTGCCGGTCGGTGAACATACAGGTGTAATCATGGGCGTCGCGCAGCAGGCTGGAAAATGCGGTACGGGATACGGCCGCGTCCGCCTCATCCACAATAGAAATCAAGCGCCGCCAAAGAATTTCCAGCGTTATAGGGTCGAATGTTTGGGTCATTTAGCTTCTCCAACAGATCGTTAGTCTAGTTTCTCGACGGTGATTTCGTACATACATTCTGCCCCCTGAGCCTGGAGGCGCTTCCACTTTGCCGATCTCTCTGGTGGCAATTTGATTCAACCGACTCGCTGCCGGGACGCCATATTCGGCGGCAACGGCCGTGAACCAACAAGCATCATGCGACATCCAGCATTTGATCAGCAATGATTCGCGTTCAGACGGTGAGAAACGGCTTAAGAAATCGTTGGCTTTTTGTCTGAGATCTGGTTGTAGATCTTTTTCCATATTCATGAGCTTTCTCTAAATCGGTATTATCATGACAAATCTGCCAATATCTGAATCCAAAGGAAACCATACTCGTCCACATGAACGGCCGCATCCTCTCCCACAATCACCGTAGATTCCCGTTCCTCAATGATTGCCGGGCCGGGGAATTCTGCGCCAGGGAACAATTTGTAACGGTCATAAACGGTGAAGGGGATAAAGTCGCGGGCGATGTTGGAGTAGGCCAGCCGTACCCCTTTATAAGCGTCTTCCACTATTGAATGGGTTTCTGCCAGCCGGGGCAGGTTCAGCGGCCGTATCGGCAAACTGGCCCGCAGATGAAAGTTGACAAACTCGATGGGGATTTCGGGATAGGTACGGCCGTATAACATCTCATACGTCTCGTCAAATTGGCGGCGCAAATCGGCCGCGTCTAATGAGATGAATGGCATATCCGGCAGCGTCAGACTGGTTTCTGACCCTTGCCCCACAAAGCGGGCATCCACCGAACGAGTAAAGGCGATGTGGTCAGTGGCTCCGGCCGTGCGTAAGGTGCGTTCTCCCTCCGTTTCCATCTCACAAAACAGGGCTTCGATCTCGGCAAAATCTGCATCCAGCACGGCCGCTTTATGGCTGCGAACGAGATCAAAAGCGCGGGGAGCGGTGAAAAATCCCAACGCCGATCCCACCCCGGCATTGGGCGGCACGATGATACGCGGCGCGCCCAACTTGCGCGCCAGCCCATAAGCATGTACTGGGCCAGCCCCGCCAAAAGCGGTGATTGTGACCAGTTTGGGATTGCCGCCTCGTTCAGCAATGTGGGTTTTGGCAGCGGCCGCCATCATCTCGTTAACCAAATCATGAATGCCCCAAATGGCCTGAATGGTGGAAACACCCAATGGTTTGGCGATACGTTCTTCAATCCCCCGGCGGGCATCGTCGTCAGCTAACCTCATTTCGCCGCCCAGGAAGTAATCTGCGTTCAGATAGCCCAGCAATAAATCGGCGTCGGTGACAGTTGGTTCTGTGCCTCCCTGACCGTAGCAAATGGGGCCGGGGTCTGCGCCGGCGCTTTGGGGGCCGACTTGTAACGTTCCCAGGCGGCTCATGCGGGCGATGCTGCCGCCACCGGCGCCAATCTCCATCAAATCTACCACTGGCACCTGGATGGTTAGCCCGCTGCCCTTCATAAAACGCTGCACCCGCCCTACTTCAAAAGTGGGTACGACGCCGGCGACGCCATCTTGAATGAGGCAAGATTTGGCTGTGGTGCCACCCATATCGAAGCAAAATATGTTGGGGATTTCAAATAGTTGGCTGAAATATTGTCCGGCAATGACGGCCGCCGTCGGCCCAGATTCAATAATACGCACGGGAAAGGCTGCGGCCGTTTCCACAGACGTAATGCCGCCGCTGGAGAGCATGATGAATAATCGGCCGTTAAACCCCAACGAAGTCAGCCGGTCAGAAAGCCGTCGCAAATAGGATTCGGTGAGCGGTTTGACATACGCATTGGCGACTGTGGTGCTGGTACGCTCATATTCCCGAATTTGGGGCAGCACCTCGTAGGAGATGGAAACGGAAAGCTGCGGCGCTTCTTGAGCGATGATTTCCTTGATGACCTGTTCATGGTCGGGATTTTCAAAGGAGTTAAGCAGGCAGACGGCGATGGATTCAACATTATTGTCTAGCAGCGACCGGATCGTTTGTTGGGCTTGTTGGCGATTTAGGGGTTTGAGGATACGGCCGTCGGCGCGGATACGTTCATCCACTTCCAACCGCCTTCGTCGCGGAACCAAAGGTTCTGGGAATTGGGCAAAAATATCATAAGGCGCATACCGAATTTCCCGCCCTAATTCCAGCACATCCCGAAATCCCTCTGTCGTAATCAAGCCGGTGCGCGCCCCTTTGCGTTCGATGATGGCGTTGATGACCAGCGTCGTTCCGTGAATGACCTCGCCCAAATCGTCAACCAGGTTAGGGATTCGTTCAGCCAGCGTCAACATACCCGCTTCCACTGCATCTGAGGGATCGCCGGGTGAGGTTAAACATTTATGGACGGTGATTCGTCCACTTTCATCATCTAGTAATACAAAGTCAGTGAAAGTGCCACCAATGTCACAACCGAGTCGCATAGAGTTCTCCTGCTGGCGAATAAATTCGCAGCAACATTTACGAAGTCCACCATCGTGGACTAGGACCCAGTCGGCGAAGGCCGACTTTGCAGGTGTAGTGGCAGATTTATCTGCCAATAAATCTTCATCATAATTTGACGGGTTCTTGGAATTCGCCAAAGATATCTTTGAGCGTTTGGGTGATTTCGCCGAGGGTGGTGTAGGCGCGCACGGCCGTCATCATTGCCGGCATTACGTTTTGCCCTTCAGCGGCCGCCTGGCGCACTGTTTCCAACGCCTGAGTGACTGCGGCCGTATCCCGATTAGCAACCAGTTCGGCCGTGCGGCGGATAGATTCAGTCGCTTGTTCTGGTTTGTAATTATGCAAGGCCACTTCCCGCTTTTCTTCCTCCATCCGGTACTTATTGACCCCCACTTTGGAAATTG
>JAAEOP010001096.1 GCA_024223125.1 Chloroflexota bacterium | reverse complement strand
TGGTATCTTTGCGCTAAACTGCTCCCAATGTGGTGGGCAACTCCCAGTTGTCAAAATACAAGAAACGCATGTGATCTGTGAGTTTTGTCAAACGGCGTCAAGACTCGAATGGAAATAAGGTGTGTAAATTTTGAGGCATCTGCCTCGATATAAATTGTGACCCGGTTGCCACCGAAGGATAAGCTTAAAAAGCCCGGCCTCTCCTGCCGGGCTTTTTTTATTCCCCTGCGTTTGCATTCCCCCCTCCTTCTTTCGGGAATAATGCCAGTGTTGACGCAGGTGGTATTTATAGTTATACTAAACAAAACCAAAAAGGTATAACAATATGGCGAGTATAAAAACAGCAATTTCGATCCAAGAACCATTATTTGAGCAAGTTGAAGCGCTAGCGAGTGAGTTGAATATCTCGCGGAGCCGAATTTTCGTGTTGGCGGTTGAAGAATTCATTCAACGATACCAAAATCGGCAACTGCTTGACAAAATAAATAGCGCTTATGATGATTTGCCAGACCCAGCCGAGCAACTGCGTCTGGCAAAAACACGGCAACAACAGCGGAAGTTATTGGAGGGGGAATGGTAATCAACCAGGGAGACATATATTGGGTCGGACTTAATGAGCCGGTTGGCTCGGAACCAGGCTATCGGCATCCGCATATCGTCATCCAAAATAACCTGTTCAATCGGAGTCGGATAAATACAGTCGTCGTGTGTGCCTTAACTTCTAACCTGAAGCGAGCGGAAGTCCCAGGGAACGTGACATTAGAAGAAAGTGAAGCGAATTTGCCAAAACGCAGCGTGGTCAATATTTCACAAATTTTTGCGGTAGACAAAATGCAGTTAGACGAATACATCGGAACAGTTTCAAAAGCGCGCATACAACAAATATTGCAAGGCATAAGATTACTAACAGAACCGCGTGAAGTGGAATAGCGTTGATGGAGCGCTGCCCCCCCCAAAGCCCGGCCCCTCCCGCCGGGTTTTTTCTATTTCCCTAACCCGCATAAAGCGGAACTAAAAAGGGTTCCTGCCAGCAAATCCTTGTACAAAAACAACGAAACAACTGGGGGGATCGCTTCATTTCACTCGCGACGACAAGGTAAGTTTCTTAGTAGGTGTTTTTTGCCTAAGCGAAGCGGCGCAATCTCCCAGCTTGCCGCAATCCCAAAGTGAGCGCGGAGATTGCTTCACTTCGTTCGCAATGACATGGAAAACTCAAATCCGTGATTTACTAAATTTACCTGTCTACCCTATCTACCCTGTTTACTTGTCTACTCTCGTTTACGGCTTTTCAATCTTCAGTTTCAAGCGTAAGAACCGTAATCTCTTGCGGGCAGTTGAGCCGCAGGCGGAGGGAGGTGGAGCCAAGCCCCCGGTTGGTGTATTGGTGCATCCCTTTGACGCGGTAAAGGCCGTGGGGGTATTTGCGCCCATTGGTGGGCAGCATGGGCGGCCCGATGAGCGGCAGATGGATTTGCCCCCCGTGGGAGTGGCCGGAGAGTTGCAGCGCAAACCGCCCGGTGGCCGCGGCGGTGTCGGCGAAGTCAGGCTCGTGGGCGAGGAGGATGGCCGGGCCATCGGCGGGCAGTTTTTCGAGGACAAGGTCGAGACGGTCTTGCTCTACGGAGAAGGAGTCGACCCCGGCGATGTGCAGCACAGCCGCGCCGCGCCGGAGGGTGTAGACATCGTTGCCAATCTCGTGGACGCTGCTGGCGGCCAGCGCATTCCGCACCTGTTGGGCGTCGGTCCAGTGGTCGTGGTTGCCGAGCACGGCCAGGGTCAAATCTTTGGGGGCGAGCCTGCTGAGTGGGCCGATAATCTCCTGCAAAGGGCGTTCGACGGTGTAGGAGATGAAGTCGCCGGTGATGGCGATCAGGTCGGGTTCCAGTTGGTTGACCATCTCGACGATATGAGACAGACGCTCTTCGTTCATCCACGTCCCCATGTGAATGTCGCTAATTTGCACGATCCGGTAGCCGTTGAAGGCGGCGTCCAGTTGGGGGATGGCGAGGGGCTGCCGGGCGATTTCTATCGCTTCCGGGTCGAAGGGGCGCTCGCCGATCAGCTTGCTGATGAATGCAAATGCGTATTGGAAGAACAGCCCGATACCCAGCCGTAGTATGCTGTGTTTGTGGGCAGAACGGTCGGTGGGGGTTGACATAAACCTGCTGCCTTTTAGCGGTTGAGGATTGCTGCGGTGATTGCACCGCCTACCGCGCCCAGCGCGCCACTGATTGTAACGCCGACGCAGATGCCAATAAAGCCGCCTGCGATGGAGCCAATTGTGCTAAAGCCAATGAACGGGGCGGCAGGGACGGGGATTTCTGGCCCTAATTGCTGCGCCATCATGAGCGGGGTCATAAATATAGAGATGCCAATGCTTACGATGCCGGTCAGGAAACGGGCGAAAGCGGCTGACGCGCCACCGCCAATTGCGCTGTCTTCCGCGCGTGTTGGGCTGTCTTGGTGGTGCAGATAGGCGTACAGCCCGCCCATCAGGAGGTACAGCGCCGGCCCACAGACCATCCCGAGCATAGCGATGAGCATGGTGCTGCCGAAGAATGGTGTGGAGAGAGGGTCAGTTGGAATGCCGCCGGGCTGCGAGAAGCTCTCGAACATGTTTGTAGTCATCGAGTATGAGATGATGGTAATGGTAATGGTCCAAATGATTTGGATAGCTGCGCCTGCGGCAGCGGTAATGATAAAGGGACGAGTTTTCATGGGGGATACCTTTGGGATGGATAGGTTATGCGTTTTAGGTGCAGAAGTGTGGACTTCCCACATTTCCTGAAGTTTGAAATGGTCAATATCATGCTGGCCATTTCACTTAATCTCAATAATTAGAACAATCTGGTTTCCAAGTTCATTGCCAAAGCTTTGCAACCCTTCACACCGAAGCCAAAATTTTTGTTTAGTGTCCTTCATTGAAAAACCCAAGGGCATGGAAAAACCTAACTTTCCTCGTTGTGTTTCACCCGGTTGAAGGTGAATGATTGATAAACTTTCGTTGGGGAGTGTATAAAATGGTGGGCCATTAACATAAATATTGCCATTAGCATCCCAAACTTCGCAATCCAGAATAAGTTCCTGGGCTAGCTGATTACGTATAGTTACATCGACAACTAGTTGATGCCATTCGACAACGCGTACTTCAATCGGCGAGAAGGAAAAATGATAAGTTGGTGTTTGTGTTTCCCAAGAGTAACAGTTAATAGTTAGTAATTCATTACCCACACCACTCTGAACCGCAGGGCATGGCGTGGGATTATGTAGGAGTGTTTTGTCGCTTGAAGGATTTAAAAAAAACAGAACAACAAATAAGAGTGTGCTCATTATCCGAATAAAACCTCTGCGTTTTTGTCCGGCTTGGATACCTATCATGCCTGTGGTCAAGAAGTACCCAAGAACAATGATTGTCATTAGAAGGGAAAGAATAGAGCGCCAAAACAAAACTAGAGAAGCGACCCCGAGAAGCAATGATGTAAACCATGGATACATTGCTCTTTCATAGATCAATACCATCATAATTCCAGTTCTAAACGATGGGTGGCATTTAAAGGCGATTTTCATTTCGCTGAATGCTTCTTTTGCGAGACTGAATTGCCAGTATGCTAGCCCCAGATTATAGTGTGCTACCCAACTATTTGGCGCTAACTGCACAGCATGGCGTAATGTAACTATTGCTTCTTCCAGTTGTTTGCGCATCATAAGGCTATTCCCTAAGGCCACATACCCATCTGCCAACTGAGAATCAATTTCGACCGCTTTTCGCGCTTCGTGTTCACTTTCCTTGAATTTGCCTTGTTGTAAGTATTGGGAACTAAGAATCATGTGTGCAATTGCCAATTCAGGGTTTATTGCAAGAGCCTTGTGCGCTTCTGTGATTGCCGAATCGCCATGCCCAAGTTTGTGAAAACACTGCGCTAACCCCTGGTGTGCCAGTGCATCACCTGGATCGGTTTGAATAATGGATTGATACATTTCAATAGCCTTATTGATTTTGTTTCTTTCCAACAATTGATGTGCATCTTCTAATTTTTGTTCCATTTGTACACTCTTTAGCTTCCCGCCGATACGCCCTCCAGGTTGTTTTGATATTTGAAAGCCTAGCGCTTTGCGTATGTAGCATCTACAAAAAACATGATGTTTGTTAATAATTCCCGCCAGAGAATATTTTACCTTTCTTCCTGAAATTCTTGTAGGGCGTTGACGGGAAGGGGTAATGGGGGTATAAATTTGCATCAGGTGTATTGTGCCGGACGGCACAACCCCAGAGCTTTGCATGAAAATCCTTTCCATCAGCGACATTGTCATCAAACCATTTTATAGCGCGCAGGTTCGGGAGAAATTTCCCGACGTAGATATGATTATCAGCTGCGGCGATTTGCCCTACTATTATCAAGAGTATATCTTGACGCTGTTGGAAGTGCCGCTCTTTTTTGTGCGCGGGAACCATGCAAACGAGGTGGAGTACACAACTGCCGGCCCCCGCACGCAACCCGACGGGGGAACCGACTTGCACCGCCGCCGGTACAGGCATGAAGGGTTGCTAATGGCCGGGATTGAGGGGTGTTTGCGTTACCGCAGATCGAAATTCCAGTACACACAATTCGAAATGTGGGAACACGTATTTTATCTTGTCCCGCGCCTGATGTTCAACCGTTTGCGGCATGGCCGTTTTCTCGATATTTTCGTAACCCACGCGCCGCCTTTTGGTGTCCACGACCAACCTGATCTCCCGCACCATGGCATTAAAGCGTTTAACTGGCTGTTACGCGTCTTCAAGCCCGCCATTCATCTCCACGGGCACATCCACGTGTACCAGACGGACACAGTCACCGAAACCTTGTACGAACAAACACGCGTCATTAACACCTACGGCTACCGGGAGATAACCTTCGACGTGCCGTGAGGAGAATGGGGGAATGGGAGAATCGTAGGCGCAGGCTTTATGCCTGCGAGCGTGGGGAGAATACCTCACCTACTCACCCCTCATCCGCCAACCACGTTTCATGCACATGCAGCCACACCAGCCCGTTTTGGCTCTCCGGGTTTTGCCGGAAGACAACCGTGCTGAGCCGCGCGGTGGGGGCGCTGTCAGGGTCGGTTTGCTGCCACTCCTCGTAAGTATACACGGCTAACACCCCTGTCTGGTGGCGGCGCTGAACATTCTCGATCCAAATGCGGAAATGAGCGCGCTGACCGTGCGCCGCGCGTAACATCTCTAGCAAGGGTTGGCGCGGCATGGCTCTGCCGTCGGGGAAGATGATGGAAAAGCCGGGGGCCAGCGCTCGGCTAACCCTGGCAAAATGCGCCTCGGTAGAGTCCAGCTCGCCGTTGTACCAGTCCTGAAAGAACTGATGCAGCTCAACGATCTCCTTTTCAAACGGCAGCCCCCGCTTTCCCCCGATTGTGTCCCACGTTGGGGCGGCCCGCGCAAAGGCCGGGCGGCCCAACACATACCGGTAGCAGTCCATCCCAAAATACTCGGCCTCGTTCGTAAAAGCCATCCCCGACTTTTCAAGCACCCGCTGCGAAGCCCGGTTCCCTGGGTGGACGATAGCCACAATCGTCTCCAGCCCCTTATCTTCAAACGCATAGCGCAAACTGGCCTGCGTTGCCTCTGTCGCCAGCCCCTGCCCCCAAAAAGGCTTCCCCAGCAGGTAGCCGACTTCGATCTCGTCCGTCTCCGGCAGATATTGCAGCCCGCACCAGCCCATAAACTGCCCCCCTGCGCGGGATTCAACCGCCCACCAGCCGTGCCCGTGCGCTTTCCAGTGCTTCAATTGTCCGGCAATCAGCCGCGCGACTTGCTCTTGCGCGGGGGGCTTAGAACTGGGGAAATAGCGCAAGACTTCCGGATCGCTTAGAATTTCATACAGTGCGGTGGTATCTGCCTCGGTGAAGGGGCGGAGCGCCAGACGCGGGGTGGTGATGGTTGGAATATTCATCGTGACCTCATACAATCAGCTTGGCCGTTCCGCCGCGCCGCCGGTCGCCCGCAGCGGCCCAAAGCTCTGCGCCGTTGGGCGCAATCTGCTGGGCTACCGCGTGCGCGCCGCCAAAATACATATTGCGGTACGGCCATCGGTTGGTGTT
>JAAEOP010001095.1 GCA_024223125.1 Chloroflexota bacterium | reverse complement strand
GCGGCCGCTAAAGCCGACGTGATTTGGTCAACCATCTTGACAGCGCTTTCTGCTTCCCAGGGGCCTTGTTCTAATGAAGAAAGCAAGTTGCCGCCGCGAAAGAGGCGCATCACCAGATAAGCCCCCTCCGGATCGCGCCAGTAATCATAAAGGGGTACGATATAGGGATGTTCCAGGCGGGCGATGGTTTGCGCTTCGGCTTCAAAGCGGCGGATGAATTCCGGGTCGTTGGCATATTTACGGCGGATCACTTTGACGGCCACATCACGGCCGATGGTGGGCTGGACGGCGCGGTAAATAGTTCCATACGCCCCTTCCCCGATTTCTTCTTTCAATTCATAACCGCGCACACCCTGAGCTTCTGTCTCATCAAAACGCAAATCACCGGCCACGATTTTTTCGTACATGGCTGTGGTTTGGGTGGTGGGGGCCATGCCCAACTCTTCGGCCAACAATTGGCGGCAACTGTTGTAGATGGAGATGGCTTCTTCACGACGGCCGTTCAACGCCAAAATTTCCATCAACTGCCGGTAGGCGCTTTCGCGCAGGTTGTCAATCTCCAATTGTCTCTCGGCATAGGTTCGGGCTTCTGGATATGCTTTTTGCCGCAGGTGCATGGCCGTCAATATTTCCAGAGCGTCTAACGCTTTGCGCCGGTATGTTTGCCGGTTGGCTTCGGCCCACTCCTCAAACTCATTGCTGTCATCTAAATAGAAATCAGCCAGGAAGTCTCCTTTATAGTAGGAGATGGCTTCTTCCAGCGTTTGGCGGCAGGTATGGCAAGTGAGCAGGTCCACATGTTTGTGGACCTGCTCTGTGTGAAGGAGATCCGTAAATTGGCTGATGTCAACCCCAACATCGGCCAGCGGATTCAATTGGATGGTCTGGCGGTTGGCCAGGATGACGGGCATGGCCGTGACGGCCTTATTTGTTTGCGACTCATTATCTTTTGCTGGCAGATCTGGGAATTCTTGACGTAAGTTGTAGATGATTTGACGCAAGTTTTGGCGGGCGGAGCGTTCGAGCATACCGGGCCAGAGTAGTTCCATCAAGCTTTCGCGACGCTGTGGTTCTGGTTCTACAACCAGATAAATGAGCAAAGCCTGTACTTTGCGTGTACGGAATCCAGACCGGATACGGCCGTCAATGGTGGCCTGGAACTGTCCAAATAGGGTTAGAGAGAGGGTGTTCATATTCGCTTCCTGGAGACCTGCTAGGTTTCATGCGGTCTTCGGTTGCCAACCTCGCAGGTCTTGGTAGTTACTTTTTGTTGTTGACGGAAATCAATTTATATGATTCCTATCCTAGCATAGTTTCTGGTGAAAACGGCCGTTTGTTGACGTTTCGGCTCTATTTGTTGACGGTGAATGATGGACGGCCGTCAACACAAATCAAGCCCACTTCCCCAAATTTCCCTAAAAAAATAAATGTTGACGCATTGTTGACGCTAAAAATACGTTTGTTGACACCGGCCAGACGGTCTGTTGATGCCTCGCTGCGAGACTGAGAACAAGAACTTACACACAGCGAGGTGACACATGAAACGCATTTTTTTGTTCCTAATCTTAACAGTTTTGATTTCTGGATTATACGTAGCTCAGCAAACCGTACATGCTCAATCGTCTAATGTAGACGAAGCGGCCCCCCAGCACATTTTGGCGGCCACGGTGCAAATTAAGTTGAAAGCGCCCCTTTATGATGAAGCTGGCAATCGCCTGATCGGGGAAAGCAACGGTGAATGGCGGGAGTTAAATGATGTGGCTAATGGCTTGGGAACGTTGGTGCTTGTTGATGGGGAACTGCTGATTGTGACCCATGACCATTGGGGAGAGATGCTGTTAAAAGCTGAATGGGTCGAATTTAAGGACGCGAATGGCAAGCTGCTGGCAGAAATCAGCGGTTTGTTTTTTCGGAATCTTCTCCGCTACCGGGATCGGGGCACTTTATTGTTGGCTGCGCCGCAGGAGTTAGCTTCTTATGCGGGGCAAGCGGTGGTGATGGAACACGGTCTTTCACCAACCGCCAGCAATGAAGTGTTCCTGACCCGACATCTTCCCGGTAGCGCCAGGGTAGAAATTGTGACGGCCAGGGTAACGGCCGTGTCTCATGAAACAGGTATTCCCGCTTATGAATTACAAAGTGTAGATGGTCAGTCGGTGGTAAAAGGGGATTCTGGCGGCGGCATCTGGTATCAGGGGCAGTTGGTGGGCAATATGTGGTGGACGGTGGTTGCCGAAACGGTATCGGTGACGGCCGGTGTGGAAACAATCACCCAAAAGCAAGTGACGGACAGCAGTGTAGCCGCCGTTTATTCCGACGCCGTTCAACAAAGTTTGGTTAAAGCCGAATCAGATATGCTTTCGTTGGGGAATGATTAGTTGGTGGTTGTACAGGTAGCGGTCGGCCAGTTAGCCAGATTATGGTCGGATCGTCTGGGGAATGCCTCTGTGTCTCGGACAGTGGAACGGTTTATGGCCGCCAAACCAATTGCGGCCGAGTTTCTACAGATGTTGCGGAAAAGGTTGGCGGTGTGCTGACGGCCGTAGACTTAATAAAAAAGGTCTGGCAAGCCAGACCCTTTCTTTAATAGTACGCGGATGAACGCAGATTTTCAGGATTATCGCGGATATTAATTAAGAAAAACCGATGAGAATCCATCTAATCCGTGTCATCCGTGTATCCATCTCTACTAATGCTTAATTTTGCGAGAAGGTGAAAACAACGCTGTTGTCGGCGCCATGCTCATTGGGCCAATAGGCGTCGGCCGCTTCGTCATTCTGCCAGATTTCCTCATTGATGAGGTAACGGAATTGGAACTGGCCTTCTTTGGGCATACGGACTTTGGTCTTGAAGGGGCCTTTTTTGAGCTTCTTCATGGCGATGGGTTCCCAACCATTAAATTCGCCGACCAATTTTACTTCTTGAGCATTTTCATTATTGAATTCAAATGTAACTTCACATTCTTCTTTTGTTTTAAAAAATTTCTTCTTCAACATTTGTCTTGTCTCCTGTTTTTTTAGACATAGAAAAAGCCGCCCACATGAGCGGCCTTCTTTCTTTCAAATTCTCAAAATACGCCAGATTGTTATTTCATCTGGACTCCGAGCATATTATAAAGATTCCGGTTGATGTGTCAATCATTTTGGAGAAAGATTAAGAGAATATGATTGGCTCAGGGTTGAAAGTGAGCAATTAGATCTGTGGGATTTAATCTTTCGTGATCGATTAACAGGGAAATGATTTCTGCAATGCTTTTGCATCAAGGTAGCATAGTCCCTTTCTGGATTTTCAGTGTCGGTGTGTAAACGATTTTCATACAAGACTTTGGCTGCACAGCGCCGCTTTACTATCCTGGTAGCCGCCGCTGGGGTTGAGGACAAGTTTGATCTGGTGGGGAACCTGTACGTAAGTGCAAAACGGCCGCGGTGATTTTTGCGGCCGTGCTTCAAAGTCCAACTCCAGACCAGATTGCGTTTGCAGAGGCAGACTCAATAAAACAATAGGCCTTAAGTCATTCATCAAATTTCCCATTGTAAAGGTTGTCGGCTTCATTGATACTGTAGTTGAGGGCTGAGGGGATCCCTGCATCTCATTGAATAATATTTATAATAGCGTCATGGTGCTTCCCATCAATCCGGGGAGTGACAAAGGAGTAGTAACATGAAGCGCTTAACACTTTTAATTGTTGTTTTTATAGCCGTGATGATGTTTTTGACCACTGCGGCCGAATCTCACACGGCCGTTCCTTTAATTGTGCAGGCAAAGGATACGAATACTGCGGCCGAAATCGTGAAGGAATACGCTGGCGTCCTGCAAGAAGAGCTAACTATTATCAATAGTGTGTCGGCGATGGTTCCTCAGGCTAAAGTTGCAGCCCTGATCGCAGATACACGTATTGTAGCCGTTCATGAAGATGGTCTGGTTCAGGCGGCCGGCAATGCGCCAGAAATGGATGCTCCTGAAGTGATGGGGGTAGATCAGGTCTGGGCGGCCGGGTATGAAGGAGATGGTATTGGCGTGGCCGTTGTTGATTCGGGTATTTTGCGTATGTCCTGGAATCGACGGCGCATCATTGCCCGTTATGATGCTCTGGATAATGGGCCCCGTAAAGCTGACGCACATGGGCACGGTACAATGATGGCCAGCCTCATTGGAAATCTACGCGAAGATTCTAATGGAGCCATTGGTATCGCTCCGAAAGTAAATTTGATTGATGTTCGGGTGTTGGATGGAGAGGGAAAAGGAAATTATACGGATATTGTCGAGGGGCTAGATTGGATATTGCAAAATAAAGATGCTTACAATATTCGGGTGGTCAACCTTTCGCTTGTTGGGGGCATCAACAGCCCTTATTGGGCTGACCCAATTAACCAGGCTGTGGAAATGTTGTGGGATGCGGGTGTGGTCGTCGTTGCGGCCGCCGGTAACAATGGGTCGGACCCGATGACAATTTCCGCACCGGGGAATGATCCATTTGTCATTACAGTTGGGGCTTACACAGATAATTTTACTCCTACTGACGAGAGCGATGATTATATAACCCCGTTTAGTGGCGCGGGCCCGACAGAAACTGGTTTTGTAAAGCCTGATATCGTGTCGCCTGGGGCGCATATGGTGACGACGGTTAAGAATCGGACAAACTGGGCCATAGAAAATGAAGATGCCCACATTCGAGACCGATTTTATCAGATTGCGGGGACATCGTCGGCCACGGCCGTAACGTCTGGCGTTGTAGCCCTGATGGTAGAAGCTAATCCAGGGATGACCCCCAACCAGGTGAAATTTGCGCTGATGGATTCAGCCCGACCGGCAGCTTATGCCGATGATTCACTGGCTTGGAGTATTTTCCAACAGGGCGCGGGCAGAACTGATGCGGGCACGGCCGTACTCAATCCACCCGCCGGAGAAGCCAATGCCAACATGACGCCTGGGGACCTGTACGTTGGTCCGGTCACTTTCCAGGATGGTGAATTTGTTATCGTAGATGAAACCGGTCATCCCATCACAGATGCTTCAGGGTACTCCTGGACCGGCGGTTACTCCTGGACAGGTGGTTACTCTTGGACAGGTGGCTATTCTTGGACAGGAGGTTACTCTTGGACGGGCGGTTACTCCTGGACGGGCAACACCGATTGGAACGAATGGACTGACCAGGACGTGTGGCAAAGCGGCTACTCCTGGACAGGCGGTTATTCCTGGACAGGCGGCTACTCTTGGACAGGCGGTTATTCTTGGACGGGTGGTTACTCCTGGACGGGTGGCTACTCTTGGACAGGGCTGACCGATTACAGCGATTAGCAAAAAACCATCAACTCACCGTTAATTTTTGCCTATTCCCCATGATGTCCTATGTGCATCATGGGGGTTTTGTATTAAAGTTGAGCCTAAATCATCCACACCTTGTATCAAACAAATTGTTAGATTAAGAACATATATGTTCAAACTGAAGAGAATTTATTCTGGCCTCCTCACTTTCACAGGTATAGCAATAGTGATTTGGGGAGCATATATTTTTACGACACTTGAGGATCAAATTACTTTGATCCTTTTGCTGATTATTGCTATTGCGGCCCAAAGTACAATGACTTATATGGTGGGGGGCAGATTTGGTGTTTCTGTAAGTGGGGGAATGAGTTATGCTACGGTGGGATTGTATGGGCCGGTTGTGGGCGGCACTGTAGCCGCTATCGCTGAAATTGGGTTATGGATTGTGAATTTACGGTCAGGTCAGCGTGTTTGGTCTGCGGAAATTGAACGGTTGGGTGTGAATGCGGGGATGCAAGCCATTTCCATATTGCTGGCCGGTATTGCGTACACAGTAGTGGGCGACTGGATGGGTACGGAGACGATTTTGGGACGTACCTTACCCTGGCTTCTTGGCGCAGTAGTCGGCGACCAGGTTAATTTCTGGCTCTTGGCCCTGATTATTTATATGGTTCACAATATTAAACCGCTGGGGATGTGGGTAGAAAATCGGTGGGCCAGCCCGATGAATATTACGGTGATGGCGGTAGGAGGAGGGTTGGTATTTACGGCCGTTACCCAGTTTGGTCTGTTAGGGTTAGCCATTTTTGTATTACCCATTATCCTCTCCTCCTATTCCTTCCGAGTGACCGTCCGTAATGCCCGTAAGCAAATGGAAAACCTTGAAGAATTGGTCACGTTACGGACGCAAGATTTGGCCGAAGCCAATGAACGCCTGGAAGAATTAAACGCAGAAAAAGATCAGTTTCTAGCCGTGTTAACCCATGATATGCGTACCCCTTTAACCAGCATCAAAGGATACGGCAGCATTATGCGTGATCGGGAATTAACCCGTGAACAACAAACACAAATTGCCAACGTGATTCTGCGTAGCCAGGAAACGTTGTTGGAAATCGTTAACAACATCCTGGATCTAGAAAAGCTGCAATCCGGTAGTGGCGTTGAACTGGACCTGACACAATTTGACCTGGCTTTGTTGCTGAAAACCACGGCCGAAGCGGTGCAGGCGCAGGCACAGGAAAAGCAGATTGATTTAACTTTTGATCAGGTACCTAATCCAATTGTCATTACAGGCGATGAGAAAAAGATTGAGCGTATTTTGCTGAATCTTATTTCCAACGCGATTAAGTATACGCCTGAAAATGGGTCTGTTTGTGTTAATACGGCTGTTAATGGGCGTCGCGCTCTTGTCGAAGTAAAGGATACCGGTTACGGTATTCCCGAAGATGAACTCCCTTTCATCTTTGAGAGCTACAAAAGAGTAAAAGGGCACCAGCAGCTTGCTGTGGGCACGGGGTTGGGTCTGGCCATCGTCAAAAGTTTGGTGGAGGCTCACAATGGCGAAATTAATGTTACCAGTGAGGTTGGTGTGGGTAGCAATTTTAGCGTGAAATTGCCCATGAATTAATATTTGTATACACGGATGGGAAGGACAGTGATTTTTCTTTGTTTTTTTACCCATGTTTCCCCTATCCGGGTATACAAGGCTTTTACGGTATCGCCATTTTTCTTTTCTGACAGTCTGTTAGAGATGAGGGGTACGGCCGTTAATCACCTCTCGTACATGTGCCACAAATGCCGCCACAGAAATCCCTGACTGCCGTTTGCCATCTCGTTCCCGCACCGATACTGTTTCCTCGGTCATCTCCTTATTCCCCACAATTAACATGTACGGAACCTTCATCTGCTGCGCCTGTCGAATCTTGGCGTTCATCCGATCCTGGCCCAACATTGCCTGTGCCCGTATATCGGCCGCTTTCAACCGGTCAACCAACCGCCGTACATATTCATGATGGGCGTCTGTAATCGGAATCACCCGCACCTGCTCCGGAGCCAGCCAGACGGGAAACTTGCCCGCATAATGCTCAATCAAAAAGCCAATAAACCGCTCATAACTGCCTAATGGCGCCCGGTGGATACAAAGCGGCGTCTCCTCCTGGCCGTGATCATTTGTAAACGTCAGGTCAAAACGAGGCGGCTGTACAAAATCAACTTGATTTGTGGCTATAGAAAACTCACGGCCGATAGTGCTCCACACCTGCACGTCAATCTTTGGTCCATAAAAAGCTGCTTCGTCAGCCGCTTCGACAAAAGGCACATTCTCTTTCAACATAACCTGTCGTATCAAATCTTCCATCTTTAACCACATAGGGGCGTTATCCACATATTTTTTGCCCAATCCTTCAGAACTATGTTTGCTCAACTGCATCACATACTTCTCAATGCCAAACAAATCAAAATAATGGCGATACAGTTCCATCACACCCATAAACTCCGCTTCAAATTGGTCCTTCAGAACAGTAAATATGGGCATCATTTTGTTGATTGCCCCGCACCCGCAGCAAGCCCAGTAACGCCCCGCTCTGCTCATACCGGTACACCATGCCATATTCAGCCAATCGCAAGGGCAAGTCCCGGTAACTGCGTGGTTTGCTGCCAAAAATCTTGTGATGAAAGGGGCAGTTCATTGGTCTCAAATAATATGTTGCCTCTTCCCGTTCCATCGCCGGGTACATTTCATCCACATAATAGGGCAAGTGACCACTGCGTAGATAGAGCGATTCTTTAGCAATATGTGGTGTGGAAACACGGACATATCCGCTGATGTCTTCCATTTCATGGGCCAGTTTTTCCAATTCCTCTCGCAAGATGTTGCCATTGGGTAGCCACAAGGGTAAACCCGGCCCCACGTCATCATCCAAAATAAAGATTTCCAGTTCACGGCCCAATTTCCGATGATCCCGTTGGCGAGCTTCTTCTAACATGTTTAGATGCTGTTTTAATGCTTTTTTGTTAGGCCAAGCTGTGCCATAGATTCGTTGCAACATCGGCCGTTTTTCATCCCCGCGCCAATAAGCTCCGGCAATACTCATCAATTTAAGCGCGTCTGGCCGAATTTGACCTGTGTAGGCGACATGCGGTCCCCGGCACAAATCCTCAAAACTATCTTGCCGGTACGTACTGATGATCTGGTTTTCCTGCCCCAATGCTTCGATTAGTTCCAACTTGTAGGGCTGATCTTGAAACAGGTTTCTGGCCTCATCTAAACTCAGTTCACGGTACAATAATTCAAACCGTCCGACGATAATTTGCCGCATCCGTTTTTCGATTCGGGGCAAATCATCTTCTTTGAAACTGCACCGGTTACCAGCTTCATTCACGCCCAGATCAAAATCGTAGTAGAAGCCATTCTCGATGGGGGGACCAATGCCCAATTTGGCATTGGGATACAGTTCTAATACGGCTTGAGCTAGTATATGTGCGGCCGTGTGCCGCAACCGGTATAACTTAGATTCTTCATAAGGGGTTGCATTTTCTTCGGGCATGACAACCTCCAAATTTAACGGACAAAACGCCGTTTTGTCCTACAAAAAAAGCCGCTCATTTGAGCGGCTTAACTGAAAACTGTTTGCTGAAAACTGTTCGCTGGAATCCGCTCAGAGTTCCATGCTCTTAGTCGTAATTAAGGTTGTCGTTTGGGTAATGAAGTTGTCTACGGGCACAGCGCCGCGATCTTCTTCAGTGCGCGTACGTACAGCCACCGCACCCTTTTCAGCTTCCTTATCACCAACGACTAACATGTAAGGGATTTTCTGTAACTGGGCGTTACGAATTTTCTTGTTCATGCGTTCGCTGCTGCCGTCTACTTCTACTCGTATTCCGGCCGCACGAAGTTTGTGTGCTACTTCGCTGGCGTACTCAATGTGCCGGTCAGCAATGGGAACCATCATCACCTGTACAGGCGCTAACCACAACGGAAATGCACCGTTGAAATGTTCTATCAAGATGCCTACAAAACGTTCCATACTGCCAAATGGAGCCCGGTGAATCATGACCGGACGATGTTTGTGTCCATCTTCGCCGGTGTATTCCAGTTCAAATCGCTCTGGCAAAAGGAAATCTACCTGTACTGTGCCTAACTGCCATTCTCGCTTGAGTACATCGCGGAAGATGAAGTCTAGTTTGGGGCCGTAAAAGGCAGCTTCGCCTTCTTCGATGATGTAGTTCATGCCTGCTTTATCGGCCGCTTTTGTAATAGCCGCAACACCTTTCTGCCACATTTCTGGGGCACCGGCGTATTTGTCGCTGTTGGGGTCATTTGTTCCCAAACGAGCGCGAAAGTCAGAAAAACCCATCGTTTGGAAGACGTATTGAATCAGGTCTACCACACCGATAAATTCTTCCTCTAGTTGGTCTGGCGTAACAAAGAGATGCGAATCGTCTACAGTGAAGCCCCGTACTCGTGTCAGACCATTGAGTTCACCGCTTTGTTCGTAACGATAAACAGTACCAAATTCGGCCAGGCGCAGGGGCAGATCGCGGTAACTGCGGGCATCGCTTTTGTAGATTTCGATGTGGTGGGGACAGTTCATCGGTTTGAGCATGAACTGTTCCTCGTCTACGTCAATCGGCGTATATTGGCTGTCTTTATAATAAGGATAATGCCCGCTGGTAATGTACAAATCGAGCTTGCCGATGTGAGGGGTAATGACGGGCAGGTAGCCCCGTTGTAGTTGTGCTTGACGCAGGAAATTTTCTAGCGTCTCCCGCAAGATGGCCCCATTGGGCAGCCACAAGGGCAAACCAGAACCGACTAGCTGGGAGATGTGAAACAACCCCAATTGTTTGCCCAAACGACGATGATCTCTGGCTTTGGCTTCTTCGAGATGGTGCAGATATTCGGCCAACTCTTCTTTATTATTCCAAGCAGTACCGTAAATACGTTGCAATTGTGCGCTGTGTTCATCGCCGCGCCAATATGCGCCGCCGGTACGCAGCAGTTTAACGGCGTTGGCTCGAACTTGTTTGGTAAAGTTGACGTGCGGTCCACGACATAGGTCTACAAAATCGCGCTGTTGGTAGATGCTGACTTCGCTGGCGGGCACGGCCGTAGGTTCTCCATTCTCATTCAATCTACCGGCCGCCAAATCATCAATCAGCTCAATTTTATAGGGTTGGCCGGCAAAAAATTGGCGTGCTTCATTTACACTCATTGTAGAATGTTGGAAGGGGGCATTTTTCTTGAGCAGTTTCTTCATCGTAGCTTCGATCTTTGCCAGGTCTTCTTCTGAAAAGGTACGCGCTTTGCCCGCTTCATTTTGCCCCAGATCAAAATCGTAGTAGAAGCCATCTTCAATAGGCGGGCCAATCGCCAAATTGGCTTCGGGAAAATGAACCAGTACGGCTTCGGCCATCACATGCGCGGCCGAGTGGCGAATACGGTATAGTTTGGATTTTGCATAAGGAATATTGTTTTTGTCAGACATTGTTGCTGTCTCCAATAGTTTTGAAAATAAAAAACACCATCACCCATTTTGGGGCGATGGCGCTCGCGATTCCACCCAATTTTAGTGTTCAGTTTGTAGTCGTCAGTACTAACTAAACAGTGATTACTGATTACTGAACACTCTCATTGACGGCCGTTAACGGGGCCAACCGGATTTTCTTACTCAGCCTTTTTATAGAGGGCAGACACTACAGTCTGCCCATAATAGGACAAACACTGGGTTTGCCCTTCCTTTCAGAAAATCACTCCTGGGGGGTATTCATTGCTTGTTTAATGATGACGGCTTGCAGCTTACGGCCGTTCACTCTCTGACATCAACAATGCAACTACTCATCCCAATCAACGTATTACAAAGTGCAATTGTGCGCTTGATTATAAAGCCCACGTACATGTTGTCAAGTGCCAGTTGTCATATTATTAATCGTTGGAGAGGTTCCACCTTTTACAGACAAAAGATGGGACCTCTTAAAAAACAAGGCAAATGATCGGCCACATTTATGGTGAGTAAAGGCGAGAATATGGTAGCTACGATAGCAACTTTTCCTGATATACTGCGTAATGATGTACGTCAGGAGAAACAAGAGTTGAATAATAACGAACAAATCTGGCTCGAACGAGCGCGGGAAGGCGACAAAGCAGCCTTCGGAAAAATAATAGATGCATATCAGAGGCCAGTTTTTAATCTGGCGTATCGCATGTTAAGCAATGCCAACGAGGCCGAAGAAGCAGCCCAAGAAGCATTCATACGGGCTTACACCCGGCTGGATAGCTACGATCCAAAGCGTAAATTTAGCACCTGGATGCTCTCCATTACCTCCAACTACTGCATAGACCAGATTCGGAAACGGCGGGCTATTTTACTATCCATTGACGAACCTTTAGCCCCCCATCCCTCGTTGATGTCCGAAAAGTCAACCGGGCCAGAATCACAGATAATGCAAGGTGAACAGGCAGTGATGGTACAACAATTATTGGCAGATTTGGCCCCAGATTATCGACAAGCTGTAGTGTTGCGTTATTGGTATGATCTTTCTTATGATGAAATTGCAGATGTGATGGATACGACTGTTAGCGCGATTAAATCTCGTCTTTTTCGCGCCCGTCGGCAGTTAGCAGAACTGGGAGTGGAGGCCGGCATTCAACCGACCAAAGAAACTATATTGGTATGAAACACAGAGATTTAAGAAGTTCCACCTTTTAGAAAGGTGGAACTTCTGGAAAACATAAAGAAGGGAGTATTGTTATGGAACATGAAGATTATTTTAGTTTGATGATGGACGCGCTCGATGGTGAGCTTTCAGCCGAAGACGAGCTTGGGCTGGAATCTCACCTGCGGGCGTGTCCATCTTGTAAGCAGGAATGGCAGGCAATGGCAGCCATTGACGCACTGTTTCGGCAGTCGCCTATGCTGACGCCAGCGGCCGGATTTACGCAACGTACCCTGGCCCGTTTACCCAATCGCCAGGTGCGTTTGTGGGCCATGGGGGCTGTGTATGTAACGCTGCTGTTCAGTGGGTTGATACCTATCTTGTTAATCTTTTTGGCGGCCGCGCTTCTGTCTCCTCTGGCACAGCAGCCAGCCGTTTTAGATAGCGTCACCCAATTGGTAAGCAAGGGGTGGCAGCTTGTCGCCGTGATTTTTAGTGGATTATTTAATGGGTTGGGTCAATTTGTCATTGAACAACCGATGGTTTTGGGTTGGCTGTTGGTCATGGCTGGGGTCGTCTTTTTATGGAGCGGCATCCTGCGACAATTATTGAATCAACCAACTCAACAACAAAGTCATATTTAATGATTGGGGGTTAGCTATGAAACGTCGAATTTTATTCTTACTGTTACTATTTGTTTTGTTGATAGGGATTCCATCCGGTGTGGCTTTGGCTCAAAGTGGGGTCACGGTCATTACGCCGGATGACAACCCAGATGATGTGGTTCTGTTTGATGAAGACCTGATTGTAGAAGCTGGAGCTATTGTGAAAGGGGATGTCACCCTCTTTAATGGAGACGCTACGATTGCCGGGATGGTGAATGGGGATGTGGTGCTGTTTGATGGGAATTTGGCAGTGGAGGACACGGCCGTTATCAGCGGTGATTGTGTTGTTATGTCCGGCGATATTGATGATTTTACGGCCGTTGGCCTAAGTTGCACCAACTTCACTCCCGAATTCAGCGGCTTACTAGATGGCGTACCATCCATTGCCCCTATACCACCTATTGAACGGGGGCCGCATTCAGAAGGCATTGGCTTCTTAGGGCGAGTGGTTGGAGCAATCTTCCGCAGCTTGCTGTTGGGTGTATTAGCTTTTGCCGTTGCCACCCTCTTCCCGCGCCACTTTGAACAGGTAGAAAGCGCAGCCCGGCAGAAACCGATTGCCAGCGGCACAGTGGGCTTCCTGACTTCATTAGCGATACCCTTTTTGATGCTGCTGCTTAGTCCGGTCTTTTTTATTCTGGCTTTTATTTGTGGATTAGGCGTTTTGCTGGCGTTGGCCTTAACTTTGGCCTTTGGCGGCGCAATAGCTTTTGGCTGGTTTGTTGCTGGCGACATGCTGGGGCGGCGCATGGCTGATTGGATGAATTTGAAGAATCGTACTTTGCCGGTTACGGCCGCATTAGGCACAATAACCTTAACTCTACTTTTAGGCTTGTTTGGGGCTATTCCTTTCGCCATTGGAGAAGGGTTGGTTGGCTTTATCATTGCCTGCGTAGGTTTGGGGGCTGTGGTACTCACCAAGTTCGGTACTAAGTCGTACCCTTATCTGGGTGATAGCGAAGCCGATATTCGTATCCTGACGCCAGAAGATGATGACAAGGTCACGGCCGTACTTGACACTTTACCTGATGACAATGACACATTGAAATAACAAATACCTTTACATCTTCCCCCCTTACAAAAGAGGCGCATCCAATGAAGGATGCGCCTCTTTTCTCTTTTCCTTTATCACAATACAATCACTTGTAGTGCAAACTGTACTGTCAGTTTGTTCTACAGCGACTGTCGCCAAACTAGATGGCAAACTTTTCTTCTTTAGGTACGCCACCCATACGAGCGCCAATTTGGCCGTATAAATGACCCAAAACGGCATATAAATAAACCTGCCCAGCCAGGCCTATGAGCCAGCCGACAATCGGAATAACCATTACCAGACTAATGACGATGCTAACGCCAAAAGAGACAGCCACAGTTAAGATAATATCACCAATGTTTTCCCGAATCAGATCCATCATCTGGCTAAACTGGAAGCAAGCGCTCAACTCACCATGACGTGCATATTGAATGACGATGGCTGGCCCTAAAAACATGAGGGCGACGATGAGAAGCAACATCACACAGCAAAACAAGCCGTAGGTCGTTAATAAAGCTGCACCGGCCGCTTCTTCACTCAGTTCGGCCAGACCGCCGGTGCCGATGGTGGTGAAGAATACGCAGCAACTAAGCAGCCAAAAGGGGAGGGTGTAAATTAGCCCGGCGATGAAAATGTAAAGGCCATCCATGAACAACGTGCCCCAATCTTCCCATTCGGGCAACGGCCGTTCCTCCTCTGCCATCACATTTTTTGTAATGCCAACCATATAACCCGATAAGAAAAACATGGGCACAATCAACCAGGCAAAAAAGGCCATGACAGCCCCAATCCCGATCTTTGTAACCCATCGCTCATCCTCAGTTACATATGAAAGCGCTTTTCCGATATCCATAGTTTGCCTCCTTCTCAGCAAGCTGACGATGCAATTCTGTATTGTAAACCGTCAGACTTTATGGGGTGAATAAAATGGGGACTTCAATGACAAAATTGTAAAGGGAATTCAGGTTGGCGTCAACTGATTTGCAAACGGCCGTAACAAAGATAGAATCTCCACATGAGCAAAGTTGTGTTTATGGGTACGCCTGATTTTTCTGTGCCTGCCTTGCAAACCTTAATTGAAACCCAAGAAGTAGTGGGGGTTGTCACGCAGCCAGATAGACCGGCTGGACGAGGCAAAAAGTTACGGCCGTCCCCCGTCAAAGTAGTCGCTCAAGAAGCCGGCATCCCTGTTTACCAACCTAAATCCTTAAAAAAAGAAGATGCGGCCGCTCCCTTACGAGAATGGCAACCCGATGTCATTGTTGTGGCCGCCTTTGGGCAAATTTTACGGCCGCATGTGCTAGATTTACCTTCCCACGGTTGCCTCAATGTTCACGCTTCCCTGCTGCCCCGTTGGCGCGGCGCTTCTCCCATCCAACATACCCTCTTAGCCGGAGACGATGAAACTGGCGTTTGTCTGATGCAGATGGATGTGGGGCTGGATACCGGCCCGGTTTTTGTGTGCCAATCTACGCCGATTACGTTGCCAGAGACGGCCGTCACCCTCCATGATCGTCTGGCTAAAATGGGCGCTGACCTGCTGCGCCACCATCTGGATAATATTCTGAGCGGACAGCTTTCAGCCACACCACAAAATGATGATTTGTCTACTTATGCACCGATGATCAGCAAAAAAGACGGCCGTATAAATTGGCACAAAACCAATGTTGATCTGGATCGTCAAATCCGCGCGATGACTCCCTGGCCCGGCGCTTTTACAACCTGGCAGGGAGTAACATTGAAGATTTTAGAGGCAGTGTTGTTTGACGACCGTGTGCCCCCAGGCCAACCTGGTCAAGTCATAAACATTGCGGGAAAAACGGTTGTTCGCACCGCAAACGGTGGTTTACAATTACAACAGGTGCAGTTAGCGGACAAACGGGCTATGTCTCTGGCCGACTTTTTACGGGGACAGCCTCAATTTATTGGAACGAAATTAGGAGATTAGAGATTGAGAGATTGGAGATTTTTTAATCTCTAATCTCCCAATCTCCAAGCTCCCTCAAAAACTATGAAAATACTTATTTATGGCGCTGGCGCAGTTGGGGGTTATCTGGGCGCAAGGCTGTCTCAACAAAAGCATGAAGTGACGTTAATCACTCGCGATGTGGCTGCCCAGCTTATTTCGGCCAACGGATTGGCGATAACGGAAAACGGCCGTAGATCTGTCACCCGCCCCGTCATTCTTACTTCTCTCCATCAGGCATTCAAAGATGCTACCACCTACGATTTGCTTGTTATGAGCATGAAATCGTATGATCTGACGGTTGCATTAGACTCATTGGTCGCCTTTTGTCCTGACCCGCCGCCCATCATTACTATCCAAAACGGCATTGACGTTGAGCAGCCACTCATTGACCAATTCGGCGCCGAACGTATCATTGCCGGTTCCGTAACCATTCCCCTTCGCAAAGAAACCACCGACCATATTGTTGTCGAACGGCCGGATCGCGGTCTGACTTTAGCCCCCACACAGTCCCGTCAGGATATTAAACAATGGGTCAACCTGTTCCAGCAAACAGGTATCACCACCGACAGCGTCAAAGATTACCAGCGGATGAAATGGTCTAAGACGCTGCTCAACATTGTGGGCAACGCCACATCTGCCATTTTGAATCGGCGTCCCGAAACTGTCTATAAATCAGACATACTATTCGACCTGGAAGTGCGGATGCTGCAAGAGACATTGGCAGTGATGAAGGCGCTTAAAATCAAGGTGATTGATTTACCTGGCTCCCAAGCCAAACGGCTGGCTTTTGGCGCCAAACGGATGCCCAAAGGGCTGCTTAAGCCGATTATGACGAATCTTGTAACCAGCGGCCGTGGCGGCAAAATGCCCTCCTTCTTCATTGACTTGCAAGAAGGCAAAGGGAAAAGCGAAGTGATTTTCCACAATGGGGCCATTGCCAAAGCGGGTGAAACTTGCGGCATACCCGCTCCTGTCAACATGGCCTTGAATGACACCCTTATGAAACTGACATTAAAAGAAACAAACTGGCGCGATTATGACGGCCGTCCCAAACGCCTGCTGGCTGATGTGAGACGGTACGAAACCACTATGGGTCTGAGATAGTTTATGCCCACCAGCGAATTCCAACTCCGCCAGGAAATCGTCCAGGTCGGCCGCCGGATGTATGAAAAAGGGTTTGTCCTGGCCAGTGACGGTAATATTTCGGCTCGATTGGGTCACGGCCGTATCCTCCTCACCCCCTCCGGTTTAGCCAAAGGCCATTTGGACCCCGATGAACTGATCGTCATCAACGAAGCCGGCAAAAAGATTGGCGGACCGCGCCACCTCCATCCTACCAGCGAAACACCCATGCACCTGGAAGCGTACCGCCAGCGCCCCGACATTCAAGCTGTCGTCCACGCCCACCCCCCTTATGCTGTGGCTCTATCCATCGCCGGTATTTCCATG
>JAAEOP010001094.1 GCA_024223125.1 Chloroflexota bacterium | reverse complement strand
TAGCGACATTGCGGCCAAGTTGATCCACTTTGGGTTCGGGCTGCTTCTGGGGGGCTTGGTCTATGTTGTCACCCGACGTCTATTTGGGACCAAGGCAGCCTGGCCTGCTGTTGTCATATTAGTCAGCATGCCGATGTTGGGGATGTTGGCCGGTTGGGCCTACAACGATTTGGCCCTGACATTTTACCAATTTGCCGGTTTGTATGCGGTTAGTAATTGGTTATTGGTAAAGAGTAATTGGGGAGAAGCGGATGAGGAAGAGCAATGGGTCAAGGAAACGACAAAGCGTGAATCACTCCAAAACCCAAAACCTGTGCTGAGCGGCGCTCAAGGAGCGCAGGCCGAAGGGTCCAAAATCCAAAATCGCTCCTGGCTTGTACTGAGCGGACTATGTGCCGGATTGGCAATGGGCTTGAAATATACCAGTTTCGTGACGCCCGTGATCGTAGTTTTGCTCATTGTATGGTTTGGATTGCGGCACAAACACCTGAAACAGGCCACTATTAGTGTGGTGCTTTTTTCTCTGATTGCGTTGTCGGTTGCTTTCCCCTGGTACATTAAGAATTGGGTATTTACCGGCAATCCGGTTTATCCCTTTTTATCAGGTGTGTTCGATGGTCAATACTGGGACAGTTTTCGAGCGGAGTGGTACGCCTCGGCGGGTACGGGTATCGGCTGGCGTCCAACAACGCTTTTGGCTCTGCCCTGGTTGCTGACTCTTGGCGTCCGCGATATCAACTTTTGGGATGGTCGAACCGGCCCTCTGCTGCTGCTTTTTTTGCCATTGGTAGTGTGGGGGGCGTTTTCTCGTCGCTATTCTGACCGACCGGCTGCTTATAATGTGTTGTTGATGTATACTTTAGCGCATTTTCTTTTCTGGACGATGGGCGTTATCTGGTCGCGTTCGCTATGGCAATCGCGGCTGCTGTTGCCGGGGTTGGTCGGACTGGTGCCTGCTGCCGGATGGATATGGGCTAACCTGTCCAGGTTTGATTTACCCCAGTTCTCTCTAAGTCGCTTTGTAAATATTGCCGTTTCCATAACTCTGATCTTAATTGTGATTGATGTTGGTTTGTTGACCCTTCAATTTAATCCGTTGCCCTACATTTTCGGCATGGAGACCCACCGAGATCATTTAACCAGGCGATTGGGCGCACATTATGCAACAATGGAGCAAATTAATCAGGAACTACCCGCACAGGCAAAAATTGCTTTTTTATGGGAACCCCGCAGTTACTATTGCAATCGAGATTGCCGGCCTGATAGTATATTGGACGAGTTTCCGCACCTGGTCTATCAATATGGTTCT
>JAAEOP010001093.1 GCA_024223125.1 Chloroflexota bacterium | reverse complement strand
GGCTACAGCCGAGAGATGCCGCTAGAGCGATACTACCGCGACGCCAAGATCACAGAAATTTACGAGGGAACCAGCGAAATTCAGCGTATGGTGATTGCTCGTAATTTAACCGGGTTACGTTGATCGGTTTGTAGGTTGTTGGCACGATTTTCGTGTACATTTAGAAATCCGATTTCTCCAAGAAATCGGATTTTTGCTGTTCCATTAGATCAAAATTCCCAGCAGTATTTCACGCAAAATCCAAATGCCAACTAGCAAGATAAGCGGGCTGAGATCCAGGCCACCTTGTGGGGGAATTATCTTGCGTATGGGCATCAACATCGGCTCCGTGATCTGGTAGACCAATTGGGCGATTTTGCCCCAGGTAGGATCATATGGGTCTATGCGGGCAAATGAGATTATCATTCGTGCTAAAAATAGGAAGAATATCATGTAATAAATGGCATTGAGTAAAGTTATGATGAGTGTCATATGTGGTTCCTTTAGGAATGGAGATTTATTTAATCCCCAAACTTTAATCTGTCATACCCGCGAAGGCGGGTATCCACTCCTCAGAAAAGATGGATTCCTGCCTTCACAGGAATGACAACTTTCGGGTTTTATTTAATCCTCATTCCTTAGGAGGTTGGAGATTCAACCAATCTCCAATCTCAATTAAGCAAATTATTTAGCGCCCATTCCTCACTATCTTTCGCCGAAGATGGCACGGCCGACTCGGATATGCGTCGCTCCCTCTTCAATGGCGATTTCAAAATCATCCGTCATGCCCATAGACAATTGCAATGGAGATGTGAGAGCTAGATCATTTTGCAACTGTTGGGCAAGCTGCCGGGTACGCCTGAAAATGGTGCGGATTTGTTCCGGTTCAACATGCCAGGGAGCCATGGTCATCAAGCCGGCCAATTGTAGGCTGGGGAGTTGGGCTACTTTCTGGGCGACTGTACGCAGGTGGGCGGTTTGTGTTGCATCTTGCTCCCAGTGGGCGCAGTTGAAGCCGGCCTTGCTGGCTTCGCCGGAGATGTTGATTTCCAGGAAGATGGGCAGATTACGGCCGTTTTCCACTAACCGGTGTGACAAGCGATTGGCAATCTTCAAACGATCCAGAGCATGGAAGATATCGGCGTGGTTGGCAATAGCGTTTGTTTTGCGGCTTTGTATTGTACCAATGGCATGCCAAATAATAGGGTCATCAGGTTTGGTATGAGAGGTGAGCAACGGCCGTTTCTCCACCAGTTCTGCGGCCCGATTTTCGCCAAAGTGGCGCATCCCCACCTCATAAGCGGCTTGCACTATTTCGGCCGGTAATGTTTTGGTAACAGCGACCAAAGTAATTTCAGCGGGGTTACGGTTGGCGCGGACGGCCGTGTGGTGAATACGGTCTAGTACAACGTCATATCTTTCACTGAGCGTTTTCATTATTATCCTGTATACGAAATCTTAAAAATAATGCCGGTGGCCCAATCGGCTACATACAAACTGCCATCTGGGCCAACGGTTACATCAATGGGGGCGGCAAAGCCGGTGGCAAAATTGGTAGGTACAGAACCGCCGGGGCCGATGTGCATCACCTTCTGGGCGCCATAAAAAGCGCTCCACAAGGTTACAAACATACTGTTGTAATAACCTGGAAATTGATTAGCCAGATAGACAGCGATGCCAGTCGGTGAGGAACTACGGGCAAATGTGACCAGCGGGGGAATAATATTAACGTCTGCTGGCGGACTGAAACAGACATCACAATCATACCAGGGGTAGCCATGTTCGCCGCCAGATACAACTTTGTGCAGCCGCTCAGGGGGATCAAAGTCGGGGGTGTTGTCGGTGGCCCAAAGCTGGTTGTTGGCGTCCCAGACGATATCATACGGATTGCGGAAACCACGAGCATAGTTGGTCACTTCTCCACTGTCGGGGTTGAAGCGTAGGATGCTGGCTTCGTTGGGGTGCATTTCATCTTGACGGCCGCTGCCGTCTAAAATTTCGCCGTGATCGGCCCGGCCGCCAACACCCACGTAGCCCATACCATCTAACCCAAAGGCGATGCCGTTGGCGGAGTGCATATTGGTGTAGCAGCAGGGCAGCCCGCCAAAAAGCTGGCCGCGCCCGACGATGGAAACTTGCGCTTCCCCGTTTACGTTTTCATTGAGTACCCGGTCGGAAACATACAGATCGTTGGTTCCGGGGCGGAAAGCAAGGCCGGTGGGGATGTTGAAGCCGGAGGCGTGCAGGCCAACATTTCCATTATCGTCCATCGTGTGGATGTTGCCGTTCATGGCGGCGATATACAGTAGTCCATCGGGGCCGAAGGTGATGCTGGTGGGGTTGCCGTCTATACGGCCGACATAGTCAACTTCAAAACCGGCGGGCACAGTGATACGATTTTCCCAACTGGCTTTGTCACTGTTGTCGGGGTAGTTGGCATCGTTGGGGGCAGGAACATCGCCAGCGGCGGGTGGGGGGACGCTATTGTCTGGGGTAGCTGTTGTAGAAGTCTCGGTGGGGGATTCGGCCGTGGGACTATTTTCTTCGGCTGGGGTGGGTGGCGCTACTTCGGCTTCACCAGTTTCGGTCAGGGAAGCGGCCGTTTCTGTGGCTGTGGCTTCACCTTCTGCTGAAATTTCTACAGTGGGGATAGAGGTGGCAGTAGCCGGTTCGGGGGCGGGGGTGTTGGTGGTGGGCATACTTGTACTGAGCGAAATCGAAGTGGCCGTGTCTCTGGGATGTGGCCCGGTGGGTTCAGGCAGGGTTGTGGCTATGATTTCGATTTCGGTGGTTTGGCTAACGGCCGCTGGTGTGGCTGTTTTTCCGCTGCAGGCAGCCAGGATTAGAGTAAGGGTGATGATGGTAAGTAAGAATGTCCTCTTCATGAGATATTGGATGCTCCGTTTGTTCAATAAAACAGCCCTACTGTATCAAAATTCGAGAGAAATTCATCTCTTTTGGATAACCATTCAGGTGCCCGGCACTTCATTACCAAATCTACTGGAGTAGCACACTCGTTTATAAGTGCCGGGCACCTTGGGGGAGTGAATGATTACCTTTTAGGAGATGATTCATATCTGTGTATCTATCCGGTTTACAATTTGAGAACAGCTTCGGCCGCCAAACGGAACAACTTATCGCGGGTGGAGGTCAGCTTCTGCCAGCCACGATTGTCCCATTCGTCGCCGGTCAGGTCATCACCGCCGTACAAAATCTGGCCGAAGTGTAAGTTGCGAAATTGGGCTACGGCAAAAAATGCGGCCGCTTCCATCAAAAAAGCACAACCACAGTGTCGGGAAATGTCTATAGGCGCCAACAACTTCTCTGGCTGCAAAATAGCCTGCGGATCAGGATCAAACTCAAGAATTGGAAATTTGTTCATATCAGGACTTGCAACTCCCTACGCCACCATCAACACCGGCTCAATATGGTCTAAGGCCCAATCAATCTCTTCTTTAGTGATAACGAGGGGGGGGGCAAAGCGGATGACGTTTTCGTGTGTTTCTTTGCACAGGATGCCCCGATCTTGCAGCGCTTCACAAAAGCGTCTGGCCTTTGTGTGTAGTTCTACGCCGATGAACAACCCCTTGCCGCGCACTTCTTTTATGTGATCACTTTCAATCCGTTCCAGGCGGCCTTTGAAATAAGCCCCCAATTCATCTGATCGCTGTACCATTTCCTCTTCCACCAGGACACTAAGAGCGGCGCGGGCAACGGCCGCCCCCAATGGATTGCCGCCAAAGGTGCTGCCGTGGTCGCCAGGGTGGAACAGTCCCAAAACAGGTTTGTCAGCCAACACGGCCGATACTGGATAGAACCCCCCACTCAGCGCCTTGCCAATAATGGTGATGTCAGCTTTGACGCCTTCGTGTTGGCAGGCAAACAGTTTGCCGGTGCGACCGAAACCAGTCTGAATTTCATCGGCCACAAAGAGAACATTCTGCACTTGGCAAACATTATAAGCTGCTTTAATAAAACCATTTGGAGGAATGATAACCCCACCTTCACCCTGAATTGGTTCCATCAAAAAGGCAACTGTGTTGGGTGTGACGGCCGCTTTAAGGGCGTCTACATCACCGTAGGGAATCATTTTGAAACCGGGGGTGAAGGGGCCAAAATGATGTTTGTAACTCTCTTCGCCAGAGAAGCCAACGATGGTAGTAGTACGGCCGTGAAAATTCCCCTGGCACACAATTATTTCCGCCTGGCCATCGGGCACACCTTTGACTTCATAGCCCCATTTACGGGCTGCTTTGACGGCCGTTTCCACCGCTTCCGCTCCCGTATTCATTGGCAGAGCCATCTCATATTCCGTCAACTCGCACAATTCCTTGAGAAATGGCCCCATCTGGTCATTGCGGAAAGCGCGGGAAGTGAGGGTGACGCGGTGCATTTGGGCGGCCGCGGCAGACATGATTTTGGGATGGCAATGTCCCTGGTTCACGGCCGAATAGGCGCTTAAACAGTCCAGGTATTTACGGCCGTCTACATCTGTCACCCAAACCCCGTCGGCCTTTTCCACCACCACATCCAACGGATGATAAATGTGGGCGCTGTATGTTTCATCCAATTCAATAAATTGCTCACTTTTCATTGATATTACTCCTTGTGTAAACAGTGGATTGTAGATGGTGATTATTGGCTTGTAACCATTCACAATCCACCGTCCACCAGCAACATAGTAGTAAAAAAACCTGACCGAAGGCGATCAGGCTTTACTCAGACCCAAACCAATAGTGGCTAAGGGATCATCTTTTCAAGTTTATGTTTGAATTATATTTCTGTGTTTGCGTTCTGTCTACAAGAAAACCTCCGGGCGGTTCGCTGTTTCATCAATACATCGGTATAGAAGGATCAACTTCTTTGGCCCAGCGGTTGATGCCGCCGTCCAGATTCACCATCTTCTTGAAGCCATGTTGACGCAGTTCCCGAATGATAGTAGCGCTGCGGACGCCGGTGCGACACTGCACTACCATCTCGCGGGAGGTGTCTAGCTCATTCATGCGCTCCACAACCTGTCCCTGAGGAATCAAAATCGCTCCCAATGGTTCTAGATTGGAAATTTCCCATTCGACCGGTTCACGCACATCCAGAATAAACAGGTTTTCACCGGCATCCAACCGGGTCTTCAACTCTTTGGGGCTAATTTGCGGTACGGCGTCTCCATTTTCACTGGTCACATACAAACTGTGATCATGGGCCGGCATTCCGCAGAACTGTTCATAATCAATCAGTTCCGTTAAGGTTGGATTGTCACCGCAAATGGGGCAGTGGGGATTTTTACGCAGGCGTACCTGATCAAATTCCATATTCAAGGCGTCATACAGCAGCAAACGGCCGATCAATGACGTCCCATTCCCCAAAATAAGTTTGACCGCTTCCGTGGCCTGAATCGCGCCAATTGTGCCTGGCAAAACACCCAGTACGCCGCCTTCGGCACAGCTGGGAACCAAACCAGGCGGCGGCGGTTCTGGGAAAAGACAACGATAGCACGGTCCTTCTTTGGCGTAAAAAACAGAGGCTTGCCCCTCAAAGCGGAAAATGCTGCCGTACACGTTTGGTTTGCCCAAAAGCACACAAGCATCATTGGTCAGGTAGCGGGTGGGGAAGTTGTCTGTGCCGTCAATGATGATGTCATATGGGGCAAACAACTCCAGCGCATTTTCAGAGTTGAGAGGTACTTCATACGTATCCACTTGTGTGTGGGGGTTAATGTCTAATATCCGCTCTTTGGCGCTGGCTAATTTGGGACGGCCGACATCTTTTGTGCCATGAATAATCTGGCGTTGCAAATTAGTGTAATCTACGATGTCATAATCTACCAGCCCAATACGGCCGATGCCAGCGGCCGCCAGATACATAGCCAGGGGCGACCCCAGCCCGCCAGCGCCAATCAATAAAACCTTAGCCGCCTTCAGTTTCTTTTGCCCGGCCATACCCACTTCAGGCATAATCAGATGACGGCTGTACCGTTGAACTTCTTCATGTGACAGGGTGACATTGGCCATCGCTGCCGGGTCTATAAGGGTTGTTGTATTCATTGTTTACTCCATTTTTTTGAGATTGGAGATTAAGAGATTGAATCTCCAATACCCCAATTACCCTCCAGCAATCGAAGGAATAATCATCAACGTATCATTTTCACTAACTTCTGTCTCTGCCCCATCCAGATAACGGACATCTTCCTGGTTCAGGTAAATATTGACAAAACTACGCAGTTCGTCATCTTCAAAAAGGTGTTGGCGCAAATCGGGATGCTGCTCCGTCAGATTGCTTAGGGCTGCTCTGACCGTGCCGCCAGAGACAGAAACCTGAGCGTTATTGCCGGTATACGGCCGTAACGGGGTTGGAATACGAATGGTTGTCATGTGTAAGATCTCCTTATATTTTAATCGTTTCAATAACTTCTTCATTAAATCCAGACCGGTCAGCCTTCAACTGCCACGAGCGGCTGAATGTTGGCCGGCCTTCTAAAACTTGTGTAATCAGGTAGGAATAGCCGGGCCAACTAGCCCAGGCCAGGTCTCGCGGCGAGGCCACGGGTACATCATCCGGGTGGCTGTGGAAAACACCGAGGACATCCAGACCGTTCATCATTGCTTCCAGTTCAGCTTGCTGCCACGCTTTTGGGTCAATCAAAAAGCGAACTGGCTTTTCTGCTTCCACCGGCCACACATTCTCCATTGGCCGAATATCCATGACGATATTGTGACCATTTTCTACCTGTCCCAACAGCAGCCCGCAGCCTTCAAAGGGGTACGACGCCGCTCCATGCGTTTTAATCTTGTTGTGTAATTCTTCGTTTAGTTTCAACATATCTTAAATCGTAACCATTCACTCCCCCAAGGTGCCCGGCACTTATAAACGAGTGTGCTACTCCAATAGACTTGGTAATGAAGTGCCGGGCACCTGAATGGTTACTTCGCAGAGCCTGCCCTCACGAAGGTGGGGGAATGACCTGTATAGTCACAAGTTAATAACGAACGATCTCTTTGTGTAAAGATGTTATCGGCATAAAATAAAAACGCCTTCCTGTGATGAGGAAGGCGCTTGTTCGCGTGATAATCCCTTCTCTCATCTTCCAGGCCAGATTGTTTATCTGCCTGCCGGAGTTAGCACCATTTCCAATAAATTATTGGCGGTTGCTGAGGTGTCATCGGGCCGGTCCCTCAACCTCTCTTGATAAGATAGCAACGTGTATTTGATTGATAATCGCAATCTTATCAAGGAAAGTGGCAAGTGGCAAGTTGGCAAGTGATACTCTGTATCATCTTACCCCCTCCCACTCCAATCTTTTGTCCAGAAGGGGTCGCTCAGGTATTTCATGCCGCTGTCTGGCAGTATGGTGACGATAACGCCTTTGTTTATTTCGCACCCTACTTGTAAAGAGGCCACCACGGCCGCGGCCGCGGACACACCCACAAACAAACCTTCTTCACGGGCCAAATAACGGGCCATCTGGTACGCAGCCTCCGTTTTCACGGCCGTTTCTCCATCCGCCAATGTCTCGTCATAAATCCCTGGCTTGATGGCCGATTCCATATGCTTAAGTCCTTCCAACCCATTAAAGGGAGAATCGGGCTGCATGGAAGTGGAGTGTATGTCGGGATTCAGTTCCTTCAGGCGACGGGTTGTGCCTGTAAACGTGCCACTGGTTCCCAAACCGGCCACAAAATGGGTAACACGGCCGTCTGTCTGCGACCAAATTTCGTTAGCTGTCGTTTTGTAATGGGCTTGCCAGTTAGCTTCATTATTGTACTGATTGGCATAGTAAACGGAAGTGTCGGCGGCCGCGATACGCCGTGCCTCGATGATGGCCCCATCAGAACCTTCCAGCGGATCTGTGAAGATTAGCTCTGCGCCATACGCCTGCAAAACAGCGATTCGTTCCCGGCTGGCATTGCTGGGCAGTGTCAGCTTCACTTGGTAGCTTCGCGCAGCGCCCAACAGAGCGTAAGCGATGCCCATGTTACCAGATGTAGAATCCAGTAATGTCATGCCTGGTTGTAACAACCCTTCTCGCTCGGCCGTATGAATAATATTTAGAGCGGCGCGAGCTTTGACGGAACTACCGGGGTTAAACCATTCTGCTTTGGCGTAAATTTCAACAGTGGGAGAGAGTTGGTGGGTAACGGCCGTTTTCCGCAGCCGCAGCAAGGGAGTATTGCCTACCTGAGCTTCCAGGCTGTGGGGCAAAATATCTGAAAAAACAGTGGGGGAGGGATATGAAATTGTTGACAACATAATTTGCAGATTTTCCTGATAATCTTAACGGGATTAGAAATAAAAAACGACCGCAACCACAAAGGAATGCGCGAGAACAACTCAATCGTTGCACCGCGAGGGTAGCTGCTGCCATTTCACATTTTGCTAAAACATCAGGCTTGAACGACAGCTAACACCCTCGCTCAATACACCTGCAATATTGTCTAATCATTTCATGAAGCCTTTTTTTGTTTGAATCGGAATTATTTAGATGCGACGCACTTAACAAAAAAAGTACATCGTACCTCAATATACAAGTCAGTTACGTTTTTCAGTATAACAACGCCGTATCATGTGTCAAGCCAACAATCTGTAGAAAATTGACGCCCTAACTTTGGGCATTCTTACAGTGAGTGTGATTATCAGGCCAGAAATCGGATTTTTCTCTGGTAGAACATCGTCTCTGGTTACAAAAATCCGATTTCTTCAGATAAAGCGTAAAGCTGCGCCGATTGAATATACAATCAGCATTTGTCCCGGTCCGTAGGTCAACCAGATCAGATCGCCAATTAAGCGAAATTTCAAGCCGCTAAATAGCTCGCCGGCCAAAACCAAATCGCTAAACAAAAACAAAGCAGCTCCCACAGCCAATCCTACAAATAGTGAAGATTGCAAGGCCAATCCGGTGGCAAAACCGGTGGTGCTGGCTAAAAGCAGCGCGTAAGGCAGCGCTGCCCAATGCAGTACGGTTGCCTCCTGACCGCGAAATACGACGAGATACCAGGCTACGGCCGCAATAACCAACCACATCGCCAAAGCTCCCCAACGCCGGGCCGGATCATCCAGCCCCGTCTGGTTGGCAAACCGCAAAATCCCCACAATATAAAAAATGTGCCCAATGCCAAAGGAGATGATGCCGCCCATGACGTTACGGCCGCCAGGCAGCGCTCCGGCCAAAATCAAATCACCCAAAAAACCCAGAGTCATCCCCAGGGCAATAAACAGGGCATATGATTTCACATCGTCGGCCGGAGCCACCAAAAACCAGCTCCACCCCGCAGCAACTAGCGTGGCCGAGGAAGCCAGCCGCGTCCAGGTAGGCATTCGGTGCGATTCACCGGCCGAGCCAAAGATGAAGCCGCCAAACAGTAAAATAGCCCACAGTGCCCAAAGAGCTGTCAGCCAGGTGCGGGGTGTTGTTTCCAGATAATTGAGCATGGGAGTGACCTCAGTCGTTGTTTGGAGATTAGGGATTAGAGATTGGAGATTAACCCAATCTCCAACCTCCAATCTCCAATCTTGGTAATGTAGATTGTTTCGCGATCAATCCTAAAACGGATTGCTGAGGTATTTTAATCCGTTATCGGGTAAGACGGTAACGATTTGACCTTTTGGTAGGTTGCGGGCGATGTTTACGGCCGCAGCCACAGCCGCCGCGGCCGATGGCCCTACCAAGACACCTTCTTTTTGGGCCAGAATTTGCATCATGGTTCGGGCTTCGTCGGCCGTAATGGAGGTCTGGACGTCGGCGACCGTTTCATCGTAAATTAACGGCCGTATCGCCGTGGGCATATGCTTCATCCCCTTGATGCCTTCATGGGCAGTGGCTGGTTGGACGGCCGTGCAAGTGACAGTGGCCGATAGTTCATGCAATCGTCGTGCCGTGCCCACAAAGGTACCGCCAGACCCTACTCCAGCCACAAAATGGGTCAGTTGCCCCTCGGTTTGCTGCCAGATTTCAGCAGCCATACTCAGATAGTATGCCTGCCAGTTGGCCGGGTTGTCATACTGGTTGGCATAAAATAGGGTGGGATCGGCCGCAGCCATTTGCCGGGCTAGTTCAAGCGCTCCATTGGAACCTTTATTCCCATCTGAGAAAACCAGATCAGCCCCATATTGGCGCAAAATAGCGATGCGTTCGACGCTGGCATTTTCCGGCAGCGCCAGCTTGAGTTTGTACCCTCGTCTCATAGCGAACATAGCGTAAGCAATGCCCATATTGCCAGAAGTGGAATCGAGCAGGGTCATGCCGGGCCAAAGACGGCCGTTTTCCTCGGCCGTCCGAATAATGTGCAAAGCAGCCCGATCCTTCACCGAACCGCTGGGATTAAACCATTCCGCTTTGGCGTACAGTTGGATAGTGGGAGGGAGGTGGTAGGCAACGGCCGTGTGCTTCAAATGCAATAAAGGTGTATTCCCAACTTGAGCTTCCAGACTACCAGGGGCAAACTTCAAATGAACGGAGTTATCTTGTATTGTGACCATGTGGGCAGTATAAATTGAGCGCCAACCCCAAACCAGCAACATGCGAATTAACCATATTATCTATAATAGCTATAGATAATATCTATGAAATTGTTTAATGACTTGCAAACTTGCCACTTGCATATTTGCAAATTTGCTACTTGCAACTTTTCCAAAATTAGTCTGTAATACCAGATGTAGGATAATGAAATGGTGCATGATGATGAGCAGACATGGGTACGATTGGCGCAGCAGGGAGACAAAGCGGCATTTGCCGAGTTGGTTCGTCTGCACCAAACGGCCGTTTTCAATGTCGCCTATCGCCTGTTTGGTCGGCGGCAAGATGCGGAAGATGCCGCCCAGGAAGCATTTTTGCGAGCTTATCGCGCTTTGCATCGCTTTGACCGTTCACGGCCGTTTGCTCCCTGGATCAAACGCATCACTGTCAACCTGTGTTTGAACTGGCTAGAATCTGAACGAATAAGACCCCAGGTCAGCGTCGCTGATATGACACCGCGAGAAGAGGAAGCGCCGGGCATGGATCAATGGGCACACCAATCACCCACACCGGAGCAAACGATGGTGCAGCAAGAAAACGCTCGGCGGCTGCGGCAGGCTATTGTGCAGCTTCCCACCCGTTACCGGGCTGTGATTGAGTACCGCCATTTTCAAGAGTTAAGTTATGAGGAGATTGCCGTGGTGATGGAACGGCCGTTATCCAGCGTTAAAAGTGATTTATTTCGGGCGCGGAAAATGTTGGGCAAACAGTTAGAATGAATGAATTGAGTGATGAACGGTTAAATGAATATTTGGATGGTGTGTTGGACGCGGCCGCCAGACAGGATGTGGAAACACAGTTGGCAGAATCACCTGAAGCGCAGGTACGGCTGGCTGAATTGCAAACACTGTTTGTAGCCTTTGGCGATATGGCTGAGGTTCCGCTGACGCGAGATTTATCCGGTTCTGTTCTGGCGGCGCTTCATGAGCCGGTTAAACCGGAAACAGTTCGCTGGCTACGCTATTTACCCTGGCTGCAATTGACGGCCGTCATCCTCCTAATCCTACTATTCTGGGCAACGATACAAGGTTGGCTGCTCAACGGCCGTACCTTCCTCACTGCCACCCTGCCCACCGCCCAACTCCCAGATTTGATGATTGGGGAAACGGTACGGATGTGGAGTACGGCCGTGTGGCAGTCAGCGCAAACGGCCGCGCCCCAATTCAATTTAGCGATCAATCAATGGCTGCTGCTCACGCTGGCTTTGGTCGTCTGGTTGGCCGGCAACCGGCTGCTTTTTACAAACCATAATGGAGGCTCTCATGGATGAAGTTTTGGGATTGACACTTGTTTTGTTGGCTACGGCCGTGCCCCTCACTGCCCTACTGGTCCTGCTGCCTTTTCTCATTCCCAATCGAGTAGAACGCACCCGTCGTGTGCTGCAAACTGCGCCCGGCCATTCCTTTGCCATTGGCCTAGTCAACAGCATCTTTTTCCTCATCATCGCCGCCATCTTTAGCCAGGGGGGTGACTTTGGCAGCTTGATTGCCCTGCTCATTTTGCTGGCGCTGCTTACTCTGTCAGCTATTGGTTTGTCCAGCATCGTTGTCATCTTACGCGAACGTATCTACCCTGGTTTTGAGAATGGCTTGCGTGATAGTATGAAAACGGCCGTACTGCTTGTCTCAGCCAATTTATTACCTCTTGTCGGTTGGTTTGTGCTAGCTCCCATCCTCCTGGTAGCTGGATTTGGTGCTGGTATTATGGCGTTGGCGCAGCGTCAGAAAAAACAAACGCCGAAAATCTAACGAGAAATCGAATTTCTAACTCGTAACAGACACCAATTTTATTATCTGCTCCTTACTGACATCCGTTGTAGCCTCAACATAATTTGGAATACGCTCGACTTCCGTGCTATGATAAGCGGCGTCACGTTGCTGACACCCCAACTACAAAAGAATGAACCATAGCAGGAGGTCAACTAGCAATCATGTCAGAGGTCACACCCCCACAACTACACAAATTCCTGATCGAATATTTTAGCCTGGGCGAATTGCGTACTATGTGTTTTGAACTGTCTATCCCTTATGAAGATTTAGGGGGAGATGGCAAATCGGCCAAAGCGCTTTCCCTGGTGCAATATGCTCAACGTCGCGGCCAATACGACACCGTCGTCAGTCACGTTCAGGCTCAACGTCCCACCATTTCGATTGCAGATGGTACGGGAGACACGGCCGTCACTCCAACCGACCAATCGTCAGAACAATCATCCACCCCTGGCACAGGCGACACTTACCACATTACCGTTCAAGGAAACCTGGTTGGTTCCACCATCGGGGGCGGGGAAGTCAATGCCGAACAAATAGCTGGCGGCAATATCGAAATCAACAATCGAGACGATTTCAAACAGCAGCTTCAACTACTTGAGCGCCTCATAAAACAAGCAATTGACAATGGGGAATTAACAGATAGTCGTGACGCCGAAGATGCCCTTACGGATGTACAAGAAATCGTTGCGGAAGTAGAAGACGAACAACCACGCACTCGTCGAATGAGCCGTAATCTAGAGGGTATTATTGAAATTTTGGATAAGGCGGGGCAAGTTGCCACATCTGCCGGAAAAGTAGGCACGGCCGTACTCAAAGCTGCTCCTATTGCGGCCGCATTAGCAAAGGCCGTTTTCATCTTCATCTAGCTGTTCACAACCAGCTTGGGTACATCTAAAAATTAATTCTTCCAATTAGGGCTTGCCCATAAATAATTTTTGAGTTTCCAGATTGGTTCACTCTCGAAAAAGTGAACCAATCTTGCCAAGTTAAAAACGACTGTTAGTTTATTTGCTAAGATTAAATCAGCCCATACTGCTCTGCATAAGCCATTAACGCATCTTCAAAAACATTCATCGGTGGCAGCACAAGTCCTGCACCCACCTGTCCTACACCGGCGTCTTTATGGGCAATGCCGGTATTGATCTGCGGCCGTATCCCCAACTCCACCACTTTACGAATATCCACCCCCACCGGCGTTCCTCGGAAGCCCAACACCGGAATTGTAAAAGCGGCATGTTCGGCCGTTGTAATTTCATACATTTCCATGGTCGTGTTCACGGCCAATTCTGGCGTACCGCTGATGAAGGTGACAATGGCTGGCGCGGAAGCCATCGCAAAGGCGCCAATCCCGGCCGTTTCCGTAATCGTACTGTCGCCAATATCGCCGCTGGCATCTTCGGCCGTAAAGCCCGGAAAATACAAACCATCCGGTTGGCCGACCGGTCCTGTAAACCAACGGCCGCCCAACCCACTGACCCTAATCCCCAAATCGGTGCCATTACGAGCCATCACCGTCATCAGCGTGCTGCCTTCCACCCCATGCCCGGCGTCAGCCATCGCCTTACAAGCCGCCATCACCGGATTGAGGACACTAAGGGCATTATCGCCCAAAAATTGCAATACCTTAGCTTTATCGGCGTCGCTGGCCGAACTGCGGACAATCAGCGGGGCTAATTTGGCGGTGTAAATGATGGAGCCTGCTTTATTGCGATTGTGCCCTTCATCTCCCATATGCAGACTTTCGGCTAACAGTGCCCGAATGTCCAGGCCATTTTCGGTAAGAGAGAGCGCTTCGGCCAGCATTGGTCCCAGTACGTCATTCATCCAGTGCAGCTTGTCCAGCACCTCTTCGCTGTAAGCGCCGTAACGCAGCACTTTACCATACCCTTCGTTTAGATTGGAGTACGCTTTATTACCGTGGGTCACATTTTCAATGACATACACTTGCATAGAAGCAGACGTGACTCCAGCCATGGGGCCAACGCTTTTATGTTCATGGCATGGTTCCAGATCAATTTTGCCAGACGTAACCAATGCCTCGGCCGTTTGCCAATCCTCTGCCAGCCCTTCAAAAATAAGCGCCCCCACAATGGCGCCGCGCATGGGGCCGGAGGCGCGTTCCCAGCTGATGGGCGGCCCGGCGTGCAGCAGTAGATTATCGCGCATTCCCGGAATAACATCGTGGGCGGTGGCCACGGTTTTTAGAATGGGTCGGGCTTGCATCATGCGGGTTACGGCCGTTTCATTTGCTTTGTCAATATCAATCATTTTTTCATTCTCCAGTTGCCTCAATATGATTTATGTCTGGTTTCATTATGGAACCAATTAGCAACCAATGTCAATTATTCTTACCCTGCTTCATCTTTGCCAAAATTGCCATCAATTTTTCATTGCCGCCGGCTGGCGGCCGCCAATCAACCTGCACGGCCGTCCCTCCCTGCCCCTGCACACTTTCATAAAAGGATTCCAAGCCCACGTTAACGGCCGTCAATCCCTTCCCCCCAAACGCTGCCAACGAAACAGCGGGAACCTGACTGGCGTCTGGCGGCAAACGATTATATACATAGTCCAACGCCTCGTTTACATTGGGGAAAACCTGGGCGCCCGCGGCCGCCAATCGTTCAATCTGGCCGTCCAATTCCTGCGGGTCGTTTTCCGTACCGACCACAATGGCTATCACCCGCTTACCGGCCTGTATCGCCGCGGCAATAGCCGGAGCCAGTTCAGCCGCCGGGTTGGGATGCGCCCCTTCGCCCAGCACCACATCCAACACAATCAAATCTACATTCGGGTCGGCGCTCTCCTGCTGCAAACGACGCCGGCGCAAATCATTGTCCATCATGGGATGCAGTCGCCCCTGTGTAAAAACATCTTCGCCTAGATCGAGGATGGTATGCCCCTGACTACTCATCACATCGGCCATTTTTTGTTCCGGCCGTAAGGGGACATTGCTGAAAATGGGCGTCATGACAGCCTGTAACCCGAGGAGCATTTCGGCCGCTAATGTGCCGCCGGAAAATAGACCGCGTAGATAACCTTGTAACGGCCGTCGCTCTTCCACAATTTGAGCCATCTCCAGGCTAATCTGCACCGCATGTTCGGCCGCATCATACAAACCCGAAGCAAACAGCAGATTGCCAATACGGCGGCCTGGCGGCGGGTAGCCAATAAAATTAACCACGACTGGTTTATCGGCGTTTTGGGCCGCCCGCAGCAGTTTGGCTGCTACGGGAGCGGATGGGGGTTTGGAAATGAGTACAATGACGCTGGTTGTAGGGTCTCGTTTAAGAATATCTAACGCTTGCAAAGCGGTAATACCGCCGACATTATCCTTCAAATCACGGCCGCCCGTACCAATTGCCTGAGAGATGCCGCTGCCTAAATTGTGTATTTCTGTACTAACCGCTTGCAGCCCCGTTCCCGATGCGGCTACCAGGCCAATGTTGCCCCGTCGTACCCGGTTGGCGAACCCTAAACCGATGCCGTTGATGACGGCCGTGCCACAATCTGGCCCCATCAGCAGCAGTCCTTTCTCGCGTGCAGTTTGTTTCAATTTCACTTCCTCTTCAAGGGGGACATTGTCGCTGTAGAGAAAAACGTGCTGACCCAGGTTAAGGGCATCTTCAGCCACGCCAGCCGCATACTGTCCTGGCACGGAAATGAGGACAAATTGGGATGATGAGGTTTGGGCGACGGCCGTCGGTAAACTTTTAGGCCGAAAATCCTGTACTGTGCCCGCCCGCCGCTGTTTTAGTAAATCATCCACTTGAGCCAGCGCATCATTAGCGATTTGCTCACTTTCACCTTGTACTACAATCAGCAAATCATCTGCTTTAGCCGGCACATTATCTGGCAACAAACCAGTGGCAGCTAACACCTCTTTATTGGCCTTTGTGGCCATCACCACACCGGCATCTATGACACCATCCAGCCCGACTAAGGCCTTTTGCAACTGCATCAAAACCACTGAATCATAATAAGCGCCTGCCCTAATTTCGTACTGAATCATTTTGATCTCCGATTTATAATTTCATTTTCTCTCTGCAATTTTAGTTTTTTGCCGCAGTTTCACAATAGAATCGGGTGGGTAATACCCTTTGCGAAGGCTGAGGTTAGCGTAGATGAGAGTGCGCGGCCCAACCAGGCAACCAGGATTGAGAACGGCATTGCAGCCAGTCTGAGCATCGTCGCCCAGAATGGCTCCTAATTTGGCTAACCCGGTGTTGTAGGGTCGGCCGTTGATGGTGATGTGGATAAACGGCCGTGCCCCCGACATCTTATCCTTTTCGCTCAACATGCCTAAATTACTCAGTTTTGTGCCCGCACCCATATTAACCCGGCAGCCCAAAATTGAATCACCTACATAGTTAAAATGGGGTGCATGTGCCCCAGGCAGCAGCAGGGAATTTTTGGCTTCGGAAGCGTGGCCGAAAGTAACATCCCTACATAGAATCACATTTTCACGCACAAAAGCGCCATGCCGCACAACTGCTCCCGGCCCTATGTAGGCCGGCCCTTGCACATACGCTCCCGGCTCAATTCGTGCCCCGGCGGCTATATAAATTGGCCGGTCGCTGAGATGCGCTCCAGGCATTACCTCACCCAAAATCGTCTGCCGTACCCCCGTCAACCGAGTTACATGATCTTTGATTTTGGGTAATGCTTGCCATACATATTCACAGCCATCAAAGAAAACCGCTGTGTCTTTATTCAGGGCAAAAAAATTTTCTGGTCTTAACATATGATAATTCCTTGACACACTTCCAATCAGGCAAAATCTGCTGGTCGTTCTGTTTTTACACACTCATATAATTCCAGTAGGTCGCCGTGCCGCTCACAATACTCTATTAATTCTATCGCCAGTGTGGTTTTTGTTCCCTCATTCCCACCGATTTCGTCAAACTCTATAGTTAAATCAAAACACAGACTACGTATTTCATCTTTGCTAAATTTTTTTCGCAATACTTCCTTAAGATGGAACTTGGCCCTGTCACTTAAATCTTGCACTGGGGGAATACTACGACTCCTGTTAAGGTTCGGATTATAGCGATGGTAAGCTTTTGGAAGGCTGGTTCCACTGATAGATTCACCCATGCAATATTGTGCCTTTTGCATAAACTGAATCAGGATTTCAATATCATTAAGGGCGCCTTTCACTTGTAGAAATTCTTTGATAAATACAGCATCAAACACGCTACTGCCACCTACGACATGTCTCTCATCTTCACGAACAGGATGAATATCTATATTTTTCCATTCGTAATCTCCGTCGCTTCGCCGTAGGCCGACGTGATGTTTAGACCCATCGTGAAGAATCATACAGGCGGGAAACATACGGTGTTTTGCCTGGAGAAAAGATTCTATGAGTTTTGGCAGTTGTTTTTGCCGGTCGCTGCCCCCTTTCAGGCAAATATCCATAAACTGGCACAGTTCTTCTTTAGTGCCTAAATAAATATCTACATACTCCAGGGCATCTAATAATGCATTCGCTTTAGCCAGGGATAATTCTCGATTATCTTCCTGAACCCGGCCGTGATCCAAAAACACCCTAAAGTTTCGATCTTCTTTTAATAATTTTAGGTTCTGAGCCAGACCGCTGTAAAGCTTCGTCTTAAAATAACTGGAAATAAAAATATTGCCATTTATTTCTAAATGAAGATCAATAATCTTTTTGACATGTGACCAATCCAATTCATTCAAAGAACCTGGATCGGTATACATTGCTTGTTTCCCTTCTTGGACAAATACAACCGTTAATGCCGTATTCAGGTTGGTAACAGACGCTTCTTTTACCCCAATCTTCTGATTTTCCCGTAAAGGATTGTTGGCCATTTCAAAAAATACATTAGCCAACCCTCTATTACCCCTACCGACGGCGCTAATTAATAGAGGTCTTTCTTCTAATTTATTCAAATATTTGGACACATAATAAGCTGACCCACCTGGACTCACACTGATTTTTACTTGTTTCTCTTTCGTGAAATCGATTTTATGATCCTGAAGATTATGAATTTTCAGGTCAAGATAAGCCCCGCCAATACAAGCAATATTAAATTCTCTTGGACAGGCTATTGGCTCCATCAACTGTGCCCACTGAGCATACATCTTGCCTGAAGGGTGTAGCTTATCATCGGCAATGAGACTGGAATCTTCGGCGGCTGCCCGTGAGCCTGGGGTAATATCTACATAGTGAACCAGACATCGTTCCGCCTCTTGTCGGTTTACGTCATTAAATGCGTCAATCTCCCTGGCGATTTGAGTACGACTACGTTCATCTTGGGCGGCAAAGGGAACGACGCTCCAATCGGGGATAGAGAGTACAATTACTCGCTGAGGGTCATTGTTAGCAAGAGCAATAGCCTGTTGCAACAAATCGGTAAATTCATGACGATAAGTTACCTGTGACCAGCCCCGATATTGATTATTGACGCCAATCAGCAAAGAAACCAGATCATAAGGACCTTCTGGCTGTGCGGCCGTTATACCGGCCGCTAATTCATCGGTTGTCCACCCATTTGTGGCAATAATTTCCGGATCAGCAATGTCAACGTCCAACTCACGCAAACGAGCCACAAGCTGCACCGGCCAACGTTCATTTTCGGCCACTGCTTCACCAATTGTATAAGAATCTCCGAGGGCTAAGAATCGTAGCATTCTGTTGATTATACCATTTCCACTGGTTCTCATGATAATCGTAAAAATTCGCTTTTTCAACAGCGGGAAAAATGGTTACAATGCCCCTATGAAATTACCAACCACCTATTCCCACCGCCTGACAGACAGCCGCTTGGCTAACATGGGGGCTACCCTCATCCATGATGCCTTTATAAGCTATTGTCGCACCTTTCACGATATTACCGGCCGCGCCCAACAACGCTTTGAAGACCAGGATTGGAACGGTGTACGCACCGATGCCCGCGAACGTTTGGAACTGTACCGGCAAATCATCAATCAGATTGTGCCCCAGGTACGCCGGCTGTTGGCCGACCGCCTTTTGGACAAAATCGTCTGGGCCGGTATGAAAGCAGTTTACTCCGGTTTCATCGAGAATCGTGATGATTGGGAACTAGCCGAAACCTTTTTTAACTCTGTTACCCGGCGCATCTTTACTACTGTCGGCGTAGACCCGCAGATTGAATTTGTGGCTACTGATTTTGATCTGCCACCCACACCCTCCAACATAGAGATCTTTCATACGTATCGCCCCTCTAAAGATATGCCCCAACTGATGCGTTACATCTTGCAAACGTATGAGTTCCAATCTCCCTTTGCCGACCTGGACGGCGACTGCTGCCAGATTGCCCAACGAGTGAGATCCCTACTTATTCAAAAACATACCCACATCGTTCAGATTGATATGGCTAAACGGCCGTTTTACCGGGGCAAAAGCGCTTATCTGATCGGCCGTCTACTTACTTCCACGGCCGTTGTGCCCTTTGTCATGGCGCTGTTACATGAAGATGAGGGATTGTTTGTAGACAGTGTTTTATTGGATGAAAGCAGCGTCAGCATTCTTTTTAGTTTTGCCCGTTCCTATTTTCATGTGCTGGCCAAACGGCCGTATGACCTGGTGCAGTTCATTCGTTCCATCATTCCCCGCAAACGGGTGGCCGAAATTTACATCTCATTGGGCTACCACAAACATGGCAAAACCGAGCTTTATCGTAATTTGCTGCACCATCTGGCCCACTCCCGGCAGCGGTTCCAGATTTCGCCCGGCCAACGCGGTATGGTCATGACTGTTTTCACCCTGCCTGAATATGATATGGTCTTCAAGGTTATCAAAGACCGTTTTAGTTACCCTAAAACAACCACCCGCAAAGAAGTCATAGCCAAATACGAACTTGTCTTTCACCATGATCGTGCCGGGCGGTTGATAGATGCCCAAACGTTTGAACATCTACAATTTAGCCGGGATCGGTTTGCACCTGACCTGTTGGCCGAATTACTGAAAATTGCCGGGCAAACCATTCAGATTGCCGCTGATCATATCATCGTCAGCCATGCCTATATGGAACGTCGGGTGACGCCATTGGATATTTACCTCCATCATTCTACGCCGGTCGAGGCAGAAGCGGCCGTCCTGGAATACGGCCGAGCCATCAAAGATTTGGCCGCTACCAACATCTTCCCTGGTGATATGCTGCTTAAAAATTTTGGCGTCACTCGTCACGGCCGTGTTGTTTTTTACGATTATGATGAACTGCGACCGTTGCTTGGTTGCAATTTTCGCAAATTTCCCCAATCCCAATATTATGAAGATGACTTAGCCGACGAACCCTGGTTCCACGTCGGCGAACATGACATCTTTCCTGAAGAATTTTTACATTTCATGGGTTTGCCAACAGTATTAGAAGAAACATTCCTGGCCCATCACAGCGATTTATTGCAGGTGGACTTTTGGCAAGAAATGCAAGCTCGTCTTCAAAACGGGGAACTTATTTCCATCCGACCTTATGCCGACACCCACAAGCTGACCCACTCTTAACAGTCATCGTCTTAAGTAAATGAAACACACCCAGCCTATTTACCCATCTGAATTTCCATACATACCCCAGTTTGTAACCGTTGGCAATTATCGGCTGGCCTATTTTGATGAGGGACAGGGAGAACGCACCATATTGTTGCTGCATGGTAACCCGGTGGCGGCGTATGTGTATACCCGGTTAATGCGGCTTCGGTGTTTACACCAGAGCAAGGTAAACGATTGGGGCAATGGATGCAGCAAGCGCAATGTAAGCTTATTCCCGGCCCTAAACATTTTTTATAATATCAAGCGGCCGCACAAGTAGCGGCCGAGATTATGAAGTTTTTAGAGATTCGCAATCTCTAATCTCTTAATCTCCAATCTCAATTCAAGGAAACAAACCCTATGCAGCCATCTTACAAAACAATGGATGAACACCAACACGTCTTTAACCTCATCTGGTCGCAGATGTCAGAAATGCAGAAACGTACTTCATCATCCTGGTGGTTTTTTATTTTATTTCCCAAGGAGGCGGAAGGATACGGCCCGCGACAAATGATGTTTTCGATTGCCACACGAGTGGGGGAACGAATTCGTATCAGTGATGTGTGGCTGCCAGGTGTGGATTTAAGCCGCTCCATTCAGAATGGCGTAGATGAATTCCCGGCGCAGGCTTTGGGCTGGTACTATGATGGACAGCAGGTGCATGAGGATATTGTGAAGGAAACGGCCGTCACCCATATGTCCCTCGCCGATAAAAACATCCACCTGTGGAATGAGCAGGAAAATGGAGAAGAATTAGGGTATGAGATTTCGGCCGTGCCCCACAAACCATTAACCCTGGCCGCCCATATTAAAGGAGACAAAGGGGAAGCCCACTTTGAAGCGTGGGGAGATTTGGACTGTTTAGACAGTTCTCCCCATGAATCCATCAATATAGATACCCCCATTGCCGGAACCCACTTCATTGCTTGGCGGCGAATGAATTTTAAGGGCAAATTTAACCTGCCCGGAACCGGCCAGGAGACGCTGGAAGGATTGTGTTATTTTCAACGAGTTTGTTTGAATGTGCCTCTTTTTCCCTGGAAATGGATTTGGGCGTTTTTTCCAGATGGCTCCGTTTTTTCAGCTTATGTACCTTATGTGGGGCTGAATCTGTTTCGTAAAGGGTACAAATTTTTCAACAGCAACCGCAAAGAACAGGCAACCCTTCCCATTGGCGGGACCGCTTTTTGGGATTGGAATGGCGCGGCTGAACGTATCTGGTTAAAGAATTGTCGCGTAACACCCATTTTAGGTCGGGGGCCGCATCCCCAATTTAAGGTAGAAACACGGAACAAACAAGGTGATTACATTAACTTTTTGGCGGCCCCTTATGGTCATACCCGCTTTTTTATAGACCGGCCAATTTTACGCGGCCGTAAAGAATCCCATTGGAACTACAACGAATATATGTTTCGTATGCAGAGTTTAGACGGCCGTATTCAAGGCCAACCTATCACCCAAGAAACAATGGGGCAAGGGTTTGGCAGCCTGGAATATACTTGGGGATTGGGTTTATAGACTTGTCTAATTTGAGTGTCAACGTTAACATCATACCAATAGAAGTTATAGTTTAATCGGGATAAGAAAATGGGTGAACAATTAATTGACAAGATGCTACCGATATTAGAGCAAATGGATTGGTCGCAAAATCCAGAAGCGTCCGAACAGGGGCATCAGGCATATTTGGTTGGATTAGACCGGTTAGATACCTATGATGGCAGTACCAAGGTGTTGTCTGCGGCGCTGCGAACGTTTCAATCGGGGGCGTCATTGCCTTATGCGTATGCTGGGGTGGCGTTTACGCTGATTGTGGCTGCCAAAGAGCAGGATGGGTCTTACTCGCAAAAAGGGTTGGATGCAGCGATGACGTGGCTGGAAACAGCACAAGATGCAACCCCAGATATTTTTGAGATTAATGTGATTGAGGCGTTTGTGTATACGTATGGCGGCCGTCATGATGATGCCCGCCTGGTTCTGGATTATTTACAGCAAGTTGAACCTGATAATTTCCTCTTACTCAAAGCCGAAATTGCTTATTGGCGCAGATTGGGTGAACTAAAAGAAACTGTCAACTGGTTCAACAAAGCAGCGGCGGCCGCAGAAACAGTGCCCCAACGCCTCCGGCTGCGAGTACAATTAGGCGATTATTACTTTGAGCAACATATGCTTGATGATGCCTTAAGCGTCTATAAAGAAGCCGTTCACTTCAATAAAAAGAGCATCGTTTTGTGGCATAAAATCAGCCAAATTTATTGGCAGCAAGAAGATTATGAAGAGGCTGAAATTAGTAATCAGCAAGCCTTACGCCTGCAAAAAGATTATGAACCGGCGCAAAAGATGCACGAAGCATTGAAGCAGAAAAAGTCTGAAGGGAGTCGTTTGGGGCGGTTATTTGGGGGTAGAGGGTAGCTGTTACGATTGTAGAAAAGAAACAACGGTCGTACATACTTCACCGGGGGAGTATCCACTTGTGTCCAGATAAAAATGACAATACTGCCGGGCGTGGGACAGCCGTTTGTGCTGCTCTGCCAGACGTTGGACGCCACCATCATGATGAGGGCGACGCTGGCGGGCATTAGCATAATCCACATCCAGGTAGATGAGAATATCTGGGTGGCTGAGCCGGCGCCACATATCTGGGGCGATTGAATGTTCTTGAGCCGGTTGGCGCACGATGTAACCCTGAGACATAAGTTCACGGGCCAACAGTGATTTACCAGAGGAGCAAGGGCCAACGATAGCTAGACGGGGAAGGGGTTTGTCAGGATCGTCCATGGGTCAGTGTGCAGTTTTTAGTGTGCAGTGTGCAGTTTACTGAAAACTGATTACTGCACACTAAAAACTGTTCACAGAGGCAAATGAACCTCCATGCGTCGCACTTTATCGCCGCTGTTTTGCGGCCACACGGCCGTTACCAACACACTAATATCATCTTTAGGACGGCCGTTATCCATGGCCACCGCTTCGGCCAATAATGTGTCGGCGATGGTGCGCGGGTTGGCAATGTTGTTGTTTACCATTTGTACAAAAGCGGCGCAGGGATCGTAACGGCCGTTGCCGCTAAGTGTGCCCGCGTGGCGCAGCCCATCCGTAAAAACAACAATAATCATCCCCACCGCCAACGGGAATTCTGTAATGGATGGTTTGGTATTCCGATGCACCCCCACACTTTGCGACGGCTCATCCAGCAGCAAATGACCATTTTCCAGGGTATAAACCAATACAGGCGCATCATTATTGCGCGAAATAACAATCGTCTTGCTCACCAGATCAACCGAGAGGATGTTGAGCGTGGCTGTTACTTTTCCTTTGCGTTGGGCATACAGATAATCATGAGCTGCTCGTGCGGCCGCGCCATCCCGCACCCCTTCGCTCAACAATTGTATCGCTTTGCGTGTGACCATGTTGCTGATTAGCTTGGCTGACCGCCCGCTGCGCTGCCCATCTGCCAAAACAAACGAGAGTCCGCCCGACGGCCGTTCGATCATCTCCAACGTATCGCCACTTTCACGGGTGGCATACTTACTAATCTTGGCTACCGCAAATTGCATTTCCATGACGCTGTTATGCTAACCCATACCCATCATTCGGGCAATATGGCATCTCCTAAAAAAGTGATATGGCTGAATCTTTTACGGAGAGCGATTGGGGAGTCATTACCATGAATGACATATCGGGTAATTAGAATTTATGAACGGCCTAAAATCCCAACTGCTGGAGTACAGACTCGATACTAAACACAATACTGCCCAGCATCGCTAACATCAGAATGGGGATAAGAATGGTGATCAATCCGGCCAGGAAGGGCAAAATGATGGTACGCCAACCGTGGGTATTATGGGCAGCGGCCGCACCCATCCAGGAAGAAATGAAACCCATCAATGTACCAATAAATAAAGCTAACGGCGCTAACGGCGGTATCAAGGCCACCAGTTCGATAAGCAATACAGTGTGAGCAAAACCTAATCCACGCAAAGTTCGAGTATAATTGCCTTGATGAGACAGGAGTCGTCCAGTCACAAAAACAGCAAACACAGAGAAAAACCAAGTGGTCACACGAGCCAAAATAAACAGAAGAACCAGGTCTGGCTCAACCCGAAACAGACCAGACAGTACCATGATGAGGATGCCAATAAGCAAGGCGGGACCTGTCATACGCTCATTGGCTACCACTTCTTGATAGGCAGAGCGATCCAATACCAAGGCTCTGCCAGCCAGGGACAGCCAGGTGCGGACATCTTTTAAGCCGGCCCACAGGTTGGCAAAAGACCAGGCGCTGTCAGTCACGGCCGTTTCCCCCACAACTTTTTCTACTTCAATAACAGGTTGGCCACGACGGCCGTTCAAAATATGAAACACATCCGTTGAATTGCGGGTGGGCGTCACTTCCATATCTGGCGGATGGAAAAGGAACGCATCTGTCTGCTCGCCACCCAGCCCGCCATGATTGCCAATTAACTCCTCCAAAGCAGCTACAGTGCCGTCAGGGTACACCGTGCTGATGACCATTAAATCACCGGCATGGGGAAAATCCATCACCCGCTGTACTTGCCAGACACGAGTCTCAATAGAGGCGTGCCCGTAGGCATGAGAGTCAGCCGGAGCAAAAAGCTGGAGCGGGTCTTCGCCAGTCACCATGCCGCTGTGCAGATTACGTTGGCCTGCTTTGCCCAAAACAACCGGGGCGCCGTCATCTTCATAGCCGCACACAATGCCGATACCTTCATGCTTCACCAACGCTTCTACCATGCCCGGATACGCTTCATTCAGTTCGCTGAGTGTGATTTTGCGCGGATACAAATCAAAGTAAACCTGGGCTAGATTGCCGCTACCGTAAGCTGTTACCTGCGCCGGTTGATCATGGCCGGAGTCGCCGGCCGTTTCCTCCCATTTTTGGGCGCTGTCATCCAGAAATCTCTGTCCCTGTTTGACAATAGCCCGGCCGCCTACGCCACCCACGCCAGCATCTTGAATATTTTCTAGTTCACCAGAAGCGGCCGTTAACGACATCACCCCCGTATCGCCGCCCATAGATTGGGCTACTGTCGTGCCCTGTGGCAACTGCTGCTCAATAAACTCCTTCAATGAAACATCATACCGTTGTTTGAAGGTAGCCCCAAAAGATTGCCCATGATCGGAGAGGATGAGGAGATCATACGGCCGGGGCGCTTTCTCCTGTATCGTTTTATGAACGCGGGCAATAGCATGATCATACGTTGCCAATACCTTAAACGCATCGCTCGTCCAGGGGCCAGAGTGATGGGCAACTTCATCATAACCCGGCCAGGTGACATAGATACTGGGCGCGCCGCGAATAATGTCCAGAATGGTCAGGTTGGCGGCAATGTCACGCATAAAAACAGTTGTGGCGGCGCGAACAAAGGGGTAGCCATGCGCCAGTCGGTTGAGACGCGGCCGTACATCATTCCTTTTTTGCTGCCGACCCTGCCACACTTCCCGTGCCGCATCTACTAAAAACAGGACAATGGTGCGTGTTAGAAAATAAGGATTGAGCAAAAGTAAATACACATCTTCGGCACGCCTTTTCTTTTCTTCGCTGTCAGCGTCAAACAGTCCAGCCAATGTCAACAAAGATTTGTCAGCATCCCCATTGAGCATGTTGTTGATGCTAGAACCGCCACGCATAAGACCATTGCCGTGGGCATAACGGCCGTTCAATTCCGACGCATCATTACCGGAAACGTACAGCTTTTGTTTGTCCTTGTCATACCAACGGAAGGCGGGAATGTCACTGTTGTCGCCAAACATGATGCCCGCCTGACAAGCCGATGTCTGCGAAGGAATACCGCAATCTACCAATGACAATTCATACCCTTCTTGTTCCATCATTTTTTTGAGGGTGGGTAAACGGCCGTCGGCAATTGCCTTTTGCAGATGGTGGTAGCTTAACCCGTCAATCTCCATCATTACCAGGCCACACTTACCGGAGTCAATGTGGGTGTAGGAGCGCTTTTTTGCCAGCCGCTCGATGAGGCCCTGGTAAAAAGAACCTTCGTCATTCACTTCCAAAATACCGGTCAGGATAATGTTGATGGTGGCAAAAACAAGCCCGCCCCCAATGGCAGATAACAAATCTGCTACCTGAAAAACGGGCAAGAGAAATGAGGTGATGAGCAAAGCCAGGGCATTGACCAGAAAACCAACGATGAAAACGGCAATGAAACCCAACGGCCGTGCCAATAACAATATCAACGGCCGTATCATCAAATTGACAACACTTAATAAAAATGCGGCCGCAAATGCGCTTGTCAATAAACCGCTGTCGTCTGATTCGACAAACGAAATGCCAGGGAAGATAAATGCTGTTAACACCAGAGAGATAGCGTCTACAATCCACAACAGCAAAAAGCGTAGAATGGCTTTGGAAATATTCGACAGTTTATGCATTATCTGTTTTTTCCTTCATGAACTCAATCCAAATAGAAATGGGGCTTGACAGTCGTCATCTTCCGCTTAATCACAATTTCCATGTCTCCCTCTACTTGAAATGGAATCTCTTGTTTAGCGTGTTGGCGACCAGAAGCCTCGATCCGCAAAATATGTTCGCCACCTTCTAAATGAATATGTTCACGGCCGACGGCGGGAGCAAAATCACGAATAAATTCATCATCTAATAGTATACTCCCTTCCAACCAATTACTTTTGCCATCCAAAGATACAAAAACGGTGATGAAAGATGCGGCCGTTATAGCCGCAATCTCAAATTGGTCAAATTCCAGTTTCATGGGGTTGCCAATAAGAAGGCTCAAAAAGATTAATAGGGGGACCATGAATAAAGCAATTTGCAGGATTGTAGGGCGAATTTCCAATTCGATAGCGATTTGGAAATTCGCTCTACTTGATCGTAAGATAACATCATGGAAATTAAATTTTTTAAAGACTCGTTAGAAGGACCGAAACCGCGGGAAGAGGTACGGATTGAGCAGTTGGGGTTGTTTTTATTTGATGATTTGCGCCGGGTTCAGGTGGGATTTGTCATTACGCCATTTCGAGAACGGCCGTCGCTGCAAATATCCATCACTAATCCACAGGAGCAAGAAGTGAGTTCGCTGCATGTGATTGAAACTATAGATACCAACTTTTCCCTAACTATGCACTTGCGTGATAATGAGCCGGCGGAGGTGTATGAGGTGACGGCCGTGCTATACTACGCCACCCCCGAAACAGAACGCATGGATGTGCACACCCTCACCCGTACCCTGAACGTCACCCAACCCGGCGAGCAATAAGGAAAACGTATCATACAATCCTTATCACCTCATCTTTCTGGTGGGCAAAGAGGCTGCGTAAACCCCGCCTTGGGCCAACAATTTCTGATGTGTACCGTGTTCCGCAATACGGCCGTTTCCACACACCCCACCACCTGGGCACACGAACATGTGGGCCTAGCCAACCCCGGCAGCTATGTTGAATTACAGCACATTTGGGAGATACCAGATTTTATTAAACAATAGCAAGGACATTAATAGAATGCGGATACTTCGGCTTTACTCAGTCAACCTTATCGGAAATAAGAAATTGGACAGGATTTACGAGATTAACAGGATTATTTCATCCTGTTAATCTTGTTAATCCCGTCAAAAAAATTATTTCCGATAATGTCTAGTACAAGTGAACGCATATTTTCAGGATTATTGCGAATTTTGAAAATTGACCGTTCCTAAAAACGGCCGATCTCATTCAAAACATCCAGCGTCAATTCCATGAGAGCGTGGGCGCTGGTTTCACCGATGGTTGCGGCCGTTGCTGGATTCTGGGCACGGAAGTAAAGAGAGCGTAAAAAAAGTTTAACGTTCATGGCTCGACGGTAACAGGCTGGAAAAGGCTCTGTTTCCTGCGCCAGGGACACAAAGCTGTTTAGCCAATTTTTTACGTCTGGCTCCTTCAACAATTTACGGCCGAGGCAAGCCAGCGCCGGAATTACCAGCCGCTCATCTTCTTCAAATTGGTACACCTTTTCTGAAACGGCTACTTTGCCCTGAATACCGTTAAGGATGTCGCCTAAATCGTCAGCCTCCAACTCTTTGCATTGGGCCAGGTCATCCAGGGCATCGGCCGCATGGGCAACGGTGTGTGCCCAGCCTTTGTCGTCCGCGGTTACATAGCCGCGCAAATCTTGCTCACGGGACAGATAATCCAACACCTGGGTTTTGACTTGCCGCACTTCTGCCTGGGTGAGAAACGGCCGTTGCCGATGAGCGATCAAAATCAGCGGCAGCAGCAGCATGGAAAAGGAACGTCTGAAAACTGAATCTGTATTCTGCTCCCCCAGCCGATAAAATAGATGCTCCTCATCTAACGCTAGAGCCAACAATTCCTTAAACTGTTCTTCTGTAAACAGTTCTGGATCATCCAAAATCCAGGTTGCCAGGCAGGTATAGATCAGGTCATCCCGCAGTTCGCTGTCCGGCGAGCCAATATGGGGCATCATTTCCAGCGTCCGCTGAAACGCATCTGCCTGTGCGGGCAAAACAAACTTATTATTGGCCAGTTCAATCAGTTGATCTTTTAAGGCTCGTTCACTCAGTTTCATAATTGTAACCATCTAGCAGCTTGTCGGAGAAGTCCGATCCGTGTTTGCAAATTCTACTCTATTTGCAAATCGACCAGCACCTGCCCCACATTGGCCGGCTGCCAGTCTGGGGGTTTAAGCAATTTGCCATCGGCGCGGCGGGGGCCACCCATTTTACGCATATTGGCACTGTGTACTTCACTAAACACGGCATCGGCATCTATGCCACAGGCGGCAAATGTTCCATAGACGACATAGAGTAAATCTGCCAGTTCATGGGCCAGTTCGGTTAAGGCTTGGGGAGAACGGCCATTTTCCACCCCATCTACCTCACCAAACGCAGCCATCACTTCTTCATATTCCTCCCGGATAAGGGTACGGCGAACGGACAAAATCTCTGCCTGGGGAACGGTGGGGGCTGGTGGCACAGAACCATCGGCCGCTAAATGAAACGCTACCAATTTTTGATAATTACTTTCATTCATTTTTATTATGGTTGGTGATTGGTGGCTGGTAGTTGGTTGTAACTTGCCACTTGCAACTCGCTACTGGTGAGCTAGTTCTTCTTGCCGGTTACGGTAAAGATCGGGGTCTACGACAGTGGCCATAGCGGGAACATTGAGCTTGCTACCTAAAAAGTCGTTGACTTTTATTGCCTGTGGTTCAGGGTCGCTAAGGACTTCACTATAATGGATGTAAAGGACAGACACATTCTGATTTTCATTTATCCAATTCATGACATGGCTAAGATGTTTGCCAAACAGATGGGATAATTCTTCATCATTGACCCGGTTGGGGTCCTCGCCGCGACGAACGAGCATTTTCTTTTGCGAAGCCAAAATCTCATCCATATTACGGCGCATGAAGATAATTTTGTATTCATAATCAGTGGGTAGATATTTGAGCAGTTGGGAAATGACCTTGACGACTTTGCCCTGGGCTTCAGGCAACCAATCGGTGCCTCCTTTGTCTAACTTCTTCACGCGCTCAAATTCGTAATATCCTTTGGGATTGTCTTTATCGGCTTCACGGATTTTGTCTGTGAGCGGGGGAATGCCACCCACTTCCAGCATTTTCATCATCATAGAGGTGCCGGAACGGGGTAGACCAGATACGACAATAACAGGTTGTTTAGATTGGAATAATTTTTTCAAAAAGCTCATGTTGTTTGTCTCCAATTGTAGGTTGGTGGATGGTATCACAAACGGCCGCTGACCGGTATACATGTCCTTCAAGTCCCCGGCACTTTGGAAGTGCCGGGGACTTTGGAAGTGCCGGGGACTTTGGACGGTACCAAATCGGCTAATAACTGCTGCCCGGCCGTGGTCAGATCGCTATCCAAAGCAAAGGTCAGACTGCGTAAGTGCAGGTTGTGTAATTGCACATCTAACGGCTGTGCTAAAGCAGTAGGATAAATGAGAATGGCCTGACGAGAATCTTTAGCCTGAGCGTAGGCAATCATCTGGTTGACGTCGCTGTTGGCCACTTTGTTTGGGGATTTGTATTTGGTATCCAGGACGGCATGAACACGGCCGTCACCATCATATAATACCAAATCAATGTCAAATTTCAGTTCATCGTGACGACCGATTGTAACCCGTTCCTGCACCTTCACTGACCAGGGTGGCGGTAAATTGGCTTTTAACCATTCGGCCACAAATAGTTCAAAGAGGCGGGACATGTTGATGAGAAAAGGGTGCATAGGCTGACTGCCAGCGGCTAATTGGGGCGTATGGTGTTCCAGCAAAAAGCGGCAAAGATTGTGCATCGCTTGGTAATCCTGGTTGAGACGGGTATACGGCTGGGAAACACAATCGGCGGCCTGAAAAACCTGGGGCGCGGTTATTGTGTGCAAGCGATGGACGGTGTGGCGCACGGCCGTTTGTACGGCCGCAGAACAACGACGACCTCGCGCTACTAAAGATAAAGTGTAGGCTAAAATTTGATTGTCGGGAATATCGGCCGTCTGTTCATCATAGCAGCAGGTAATGTGGGATTGGGTGGGGATGTGGGGCTGGGTTTGAATACGGCCGCGGACGGCAGGCAGCGGTCTGGTAACTGAGCGATAAGTACGATGGAAGCCCTGCCGTTCTCGCTTTTGCACCCGCTGTAACAGCATCACAACAACTCGTTCATAAAATGCCTCTAAAGAAGCTACACTGGTCAGGCCGTCTAAGAATTGGTAACTGCGTAAACGGTAAGCCACTTCCCACATACAGAAAATGTTAGACAGATTGACTTTGGGCTGGATTTGCAATGTCAGTTGTGGGGTAAGGGGAAAATGACCGACCCAACCCTGGGCAGTTAACTGCCACTGTTGGCCGGTTTTGGGGGAGGGAAATGTGACCTGGATTTTTTTACCTTTCTGGTCAAAGCTGCGCCACAAGTTGATCCCAGCTTCAATGTCCAGTTCATCTTCCGGCAAACATTGGGTCTGGTATTCGGTGAGGGTAATGTTACGAGCGACCACTGATTTTTACGGCCGTCGCTTCTGGCAAACTAAACCAGAAGAGGCTGCCACCATCTTCATGGCTTTCTACACCTACCTGCCCGCCACATTTAGCCACAATACGGCGCACGATAGATAGGCCCAATCCTTCACCACGTACTCGTTTGGGGCCTAAACGAGTATGAGGCTTAAAGAGTAATTTTTGGTCAATTACGGGGATGCCCGGCCCATTATCCTTTACCCAAAAGCGAATTGCGCCCTCATCTAGCTTGTTTGAGCCTACTTCTAAAACGGGTGGAGAGCCACCATATTTAATGCCATTACTGATATAGTTGACCCATGCTTCTTCAATCCAGGGGCCATGACCCAGGGGAACAGGCCAGCTAGGAGGATGGATGATTTGCACCTTGTTTTGTTCGATCTGGTAACGCATCCGCTTGAGAGCTTCGGTTACAACACGCTGCATATTGAGCGGTTCAACTTCGGTATCGCCACTGCGAATGCTAGCCAGCAGCAGCAGCTCGCTGATGACGTTGTTCATTTTGTGGCCACTTTGTACGATACGGCCGACGGCCGTGTCAAACTCCTCCCCAATCTCATCTTGATACCGCATTTCCAGATAACTGGCATAGCCCATCATCTGACTAAGCAACCCCTGAACCTGGTGCGCCATCGTGTGCCCAAAATCGTCTAAAGCCATATTACGGATTTCTAATTCTTGTGCTTTTTGGCGGATGGCCGCTTTAGCCCGTTGGTGGGTGGTAATGTCTCGTAAGGAAGCCTGGTAAAGCCATTCCCCTTCCCACTCAAGTTCTACCATTCGTATTTCGATAGAGGATGCCTGATCATTTTCGCGGCTAATGTTGAATTCGGCCGTGTCATCTTTAGGCAATGGCAATGAAAAACGATGTCCTATCAAATCATCTTTATTCTGACGCAAAATGTGGGCAGCGGCCGTGTTGGCAAAAAGAACAATACCATCTTTACGAACCAGCACGATACCGTCTGCATTCGCTTCTATCATTTGCTGATACTGTTCCTGACTGTTGGCCTGCTGCTGTATAGTCGCTTCCCTTTTTTGACGGGCAATGGCTAAATGAATCGCCTTTTGCAACTGGGACGCAGTTAATTCGTTTTTGAGCAAATAATCTTGGACGCCCTGGCTGATGAATTGGATACCCGTTGGGTTAACAGGTTGGCTGCCTAATAGGATGATGGGAGCGTTACGACCGACAGCGACAATTTGAGCTAACGCATCTGAAAATGAGCCAGCCAATAAAATCAGATCAAAGGGGATGTTTTGAATATAAGCGAGGGCAGTGTTGAGACGATCTGTGACCAGGATTTCGTAGGAAGGGGTATGCGTTAGTGTGGCACGAGTATCTGCCAATAAAGACTTAATACGACGGGTTTCTTGAAGCCTGGCCTCAATCAACAATATCTTAATAGGGTATTGCATCATAAATGTAATATAGTGTGACTTTCAAGCGGCGTCAACAACCGTATTTAAGCGCTGTAATCTCGCTCATGATGGCTTCTTTCGATCGTACAAATGGTTGCCTGCTGTTCCTGTTTAACAATACCTTCCCCTACAGGTTGATTAGAATCTGGACCTTCAATCAGGGCTGTGCCTAAAGCGACGATTCTATCCAGAACCTCCCATCCATTTTCGAAGTGACCGACAATGAGCAAGGTATTCTGTTGCCATACTAACCCCTGTAACGATCCCCTTTCAGGCCAAACTGGAAATGGATATAATTTTTTGATGATGGCTGGCCCAAAGAAAGTATGTGCTAATTGGTCGTGCGAGGTGAATATTTGAAGGGTATCTGGCCAATCTTTTACGAATGGTTGAAGCAGATGAAGTTTCATTGGAAATTGAGAAGGGGCAGACTCTAACTTGAATTGGCTGGGCAAGATTTTGATAATACCATACGGTAAGCGGGTTGACTTTGTCTGCCAGACAAAGAGCAGTCGCCCATTTTGCCAGCGCTGGTTCATTTCCCAGATTTTGCCTGTGGGTGTTGTTCCGGCCAGTTGAAAATGAGGTTTAAGGAAATAGCGCCAGTCTGAAGCTGCGTAGCGCCAACCGCGAAGCTGTGCTTGTTGTGACCTTTCTTGATGCTGGCGCCAGTTGTGACTAACCGTGTACACGGCCGTAACCAGCGCCAGCAAAATCAAGCCCGGTATGAAGATGTTGGTTACAATCATTATAGGTTGAATAAACCTCCAGGAGGTTAATCTGCAAAGTCTTAAGTTAACGACAAAGATCCTTTAACGGCCGTTAGCAGCGCCGGCAATATTTCTCCGGCCGGGCCAGATAAAACATGGGTAACGTAGGGGGTTATAGGTGTGGCTTGAAGATTGATTTCTACCGTGACCACATTGTTTTGCATTGCTTCAATAGGCAGGGAAGCAGCAGGCTGCACCAGCGCAGAAGTACCAATGGAGAAAAACAGATCAGCAGTTTGGGCAGCGTTGATGGCCGTGTGCAAGGCTGCGGCCGGTAAACTTTCACCAAACCAGACTACATCCGGCCTCAACAGACTGTCACATTGAGGGCAGCGTGGCGGCGCTTCTTCCGTTTCGACCCAATGGTTTACGGGATGGTTATGAGCAAAGCATTTAGTACGCATGATATTGCCATGCAGTTCAATAATATTTTGGCTGCCGGCCTGAGCATGAAGTCCATCTACATTTTGCGTAATTAGCGTCAATTGGGGAACCAGTTTTTCCAGTTCCACCAGCGCCAGATGGCCGGGATTAGGTGTGACGGCCGAAATCAACCCCCGCCGCCACATATACCATTCCCACACCAGGCGCGGATTCTGTTGAAAAGCGGCCGGAGTGGCTAACTGCTGGGGATCATATTGGGCCCATAAGCCAGTCTGCGCTTCTCGAAATGTAGGCACACCGCTTTCGGCCGAAACACCCGCGCCTGTCAATGCGGCCACATGCGGCGCGGTTTGAATCAGTTCAACTAACTCTTCCGGAAGGATAGTCATCATTGTATCCCTTATACAATCTGAATCGCTTCAATGGAAGACACAACAACATCTGCAAAAGCCGGCCCAGATTGCTCGCCATTGGCAATGCCCACACAACAGGCAACACCTGCATTTTTGCCAAATAACATGTCGTTAGTTGTGTCGCCAACCATCATCATCTGGGATGGATCGAGGTTGTATTTTTGGCTTAGGAAGTGAAATCCGGCGGGGTCAGGTTTGTGGGGCAGATCATCATCACCACAAATGAGAATATCAACGGCGTCTTGTATACCCAACAGGGGTAAAGACAGTTCGGTCGGCGCCCGATCATCGCTGGTGACAATACCGATTTTGATTCCGGCGGCCGCTAACTGCTGAATTGTACCCATGACATCGCCGATTGGGTTTAGCTGTTCAAGTAGGGGTGGCGTGCCCATTGTGGCTGTCGCCGTCGTTTCTGCCAGGTCAGTGGCTTTATGCCAGGGAAGGCCATGTTGGTATAGAACGGTACTAACCACCGTGTAAAGATTCGCCAACGGAGTGATCGCCAGGGGGCCAGCGGCCATAACTTGGTTGGTAACTGTATCGAAACCCAAACTATGATATAAGGCCGACTCTAAGGCGTCGCTTTCACCTACCTGCGCCAACAACGCATCTACCCACTGCCTTACCTTTTGTCCCCAAAGATAATGCAGATCGATGAGAGTGCCATCTTTGTCGAAGGCGATAAGGGCTGTTTCTACAACACGACCGTTTACCTGTACCATTGTCATATCTCACCTACTGTATCGTAAACAGATTTATAATCCCGTCCCCGTAAAAATGCAACCTTCTCACGGACAATAACGGATGACAGTTTCAGCGCATCATCCTGCTCTTGGGCCAGATATTCATCATACAGAATACCATCCGAATTTTTACTCGTAAACACCGTGTCTTATTTAATTTCCGTTCCTACCGTCGCTCTTTTCGGCCATCATTCTGCCAATTATTTCTTTTAACAGCTTCCCCGCAACCATCCCCGTAATGCCTTGCGGATCTCGCTCTGGGTTGTATTCCACTATATCAGCTCCAACTAACTTTCCTTTTAGGTTCTGAATTATTTCCAAAACTTCCCGCGTACTCATCCCACCCGGTTCATAATGAGAAACCCCGGGAGCAAAGGCCGGATCAAGACAATCCATGTCTAGTGAAAGGTATACCGGTCCATCAAATATCATCTCCTTTGCCCTATCGATCTCTCTCATCTCAATAATCTCGACTCCGAACCGTTTCGCTTGCTCCCTTTGATGGCCTGTCAATGTTCGAATACCCACTTGCACCAATCGCTTAACCAAATTCTCTTCCATTATCCGAGCAAACGGACAAGCATGAGAATGACGATTGTCATCTAGTTCATCATAAAGGTCTGGATGTGCATCCAATTGTAAGATGCTTAATTCACTGTACTGCTTTCCATATGCTCGGATAATAGGATATGCAATCGAGTGGTCGCCGCCCAGAGAAATCACCCGCGCCTTTCTATGCAGCAACTCATTTATTTTGCTTTCAATTTGGGTGAATATCACCTTTTGATTGAAGAATTCCAAGTCATCTAAAATCTGCCACCCAGACATTAGCCCCAAGTCAATCGAGTTCTCTGTCCACATGTTTGCTGACTCGCTAAATAATGCTTCCCGAATACGCGGAGGCGCTAACGCTGATCCTCGTCGAAATGATGAATTTCTATCAAACGGTATACCCAACACAGTTATCTCTTCAGCCATTGTCTTCTTTCTCAATTTCTCATTGTTGAAATTGCTCATAAACGCCGTAAGTTCTAACGGCCGTCACCGCCGCTATTAAATTCTCCACTGGCGTATTGCCGCCAATATTGCACAGGTAGAGGGCGAAGCGGCCGTTTTCACCCCCCACTTCAACATAATGCCTTATCCTTTGGTCAATTTCTTCCGGCGTGGCCAAGGCCATAAATTCAGCCCCCACGCCTAAAACCAAAGGCACATCATGCTTTTGGGCATACGCCTTGTAAAATGCCGGGCCTAACTTTTCCACATCCGGGTCTTGCCCTTCAATAAACGATCCCGTTACTGCCAGCTTGAGGTCCAGCAATTCCTCTGGCTTACGCAAAATGTGTTCGCCAATCCAGTTAGGGACGCTTAATTCCGGGCCACACAGCCCCCGCAATCGTTGGATACCAGGAACAATCCATTCTCGAATCATCTTCACATTCAACAGCGGCACAGACGCGGTGGCGTCAGAACCGGACACCGAGGCGGCATTAGGGAAATACTTTTTCTGGTACAAAATCCAGGGCGCCAACACTTCTTCAATGATGCGGTCAAACAGGTGGCGGGCAAAATCCGGTTCCATCAGCATATCCATCACCAATTGTTCAAAACCGCGAATGTTGACGGCAAAACTGAAGGGGGCACAAAATTGGAGTGTTGGCTCCAGACCGGTTTTCTGGCGATACAGTTCGTGCGCGGCGATGATCATGGCAAAACGGCCGTCAACATCAAAATCAGGCGTCTTGATCTTTGATAAATCCTCCGGCCCGATAATCAACGGTTTGGTGGGGTCTGTGTCCGGTGTGCCATCATCATGCCAGATCATCGTTTGCCCCAACGCTTCCACCTCGACATTGTAAACATCGTAATCTACAAAAGCGAGATCAAGGCCGTATTTTTGCGAGATTTCCAGCGAGCCAAGCGTCATCAGCCGCGCCTGGGAATAAAACTCACGAGCGTTGACTCCCATTTCCTTAAACGCTAGTTGGTGAATTTGGGCATACACCGGAACCCGATCCGGGATGCCGGACATGGCCGCCGCGTATCGTTGCGCTCCTTCTTGAAATGTCGTCTTGTATTTTGGCATTCTGTTAAACTATCAGGCAACACAGGATTTCCTCTGTAGACATTTCTGCCAAGACAATTTCTTCTTCACTCATGATGTTCCTCGTTTTATTACATCTGTTTGTTACTACCTTGAAAATTTCCGTTGTCTTCTTCTTTTCTTATTGTTGGTTTGGGCAGCAGATACTCGTTTCCAACCTGAAGGCGGCACAGAATTACCTGATACCAGACCTGTAAATTCAGCCCGGATACGAGCATCAACTTCGGGTGAAAAGACGGCCGGATTGTCCCGTGTAAGAATGTCGCGCACACGCTGTATCGCTCTACTTTGGGCATCCAGTCCACCCTTTTCCAACCAGGTCTCGCGCATATCACGGTCGGCTACCTGGGGTAAAAAAGCACAGCTTTTCATACGATCTACGGTATGTTGTTTGTCCAGAAACATCCCGGCCGGCCCCGCTTCGGCAATCAGGTCGAGCGCCATATTTTCAGCGCTAAATTCCAGCCCTCGTTTGACACGCTTGATCATGGCCATAATTTCGTCGTCAATGACCATCATGCTAAAGTCAAAGGTCATCAGGGCGTCTATCAAACCGGCCACATTCAACAGGTCTAACCCGGCTAAAACGCCGATGCTGGGCGACATCCCTTTTTCAAACCCGGCCTGAGCATCGGCGAGTTTGGCATTGGTCAAACCGGAGTAGCCGGCGGAGGGAACGTTGTAGTAACGGGCCATTTGGGAAAATCCCATGATCATTATGCCGGTTTCGATGCCGCCAGGAGCATAGGCTCCTGTACGCATGTCGCCGACAGTGGGAAAGACGCTATAAATCAGTTCCGCGCCGGGACGCACTATCTCTTGGAGCGTCGCCCAGGCCAAAAATTCGGCGTTCCCCTGGACGAGGGTGCCTAGTAGGGTCAGCGGCGATGTTAACCCGGCATTGGGCACGATAGAGGAATATCCGGGGAAGCCATTTTCGGTGAGATAGATGAGCAGTTCAGTTGAATCGGAGCCTAGCGTTAAAGGGGAAACAACGGCACAGTAATGGAAGGTGATAAACGGCCGTTCCCGAAATACCCCCTCGCTCCCAGCAATCAACTCACCCAATTTGATTATTTTTTGCGCTTCGGCTACGTCAGGCACGTTCCCCCGCACCGGCTTCACCGTGTTTTTTAAGGCTGGATAGTAACGGGAAAGGCTAAAATAGCCGTCCGGCGCATCGTCACACAAAACAGAAACAGAAAACAAATCCAAAGCCGGCAACTCATTAAACAGATGAGCGATACGGGCCATGTCATCGGAACGCGCCCGCCGCTCATGTCCCGTTATCGGGTCAATCAGGTTGGGGGCCGAACTGGCCGTCATAGCCAGCGGGCCATCGTCGGGAATGGTGCGGTCAAATTGGGGATCACGGCCGTGAAAGGTAAAAGTAGGCGGATACAGGGTGCGAAAATGTTCAACCACCCGGCGCGGAAATTTAATGATGTTGCTGTCAGAATCTAACGAACAGCCATGTTTGACTAATAGCCTCCGCGCCTTTTCGTTGTGGACTAGCAAACCAACATCTGCCAAAATTTCAAGCGATGCTATATGGATTTGTTCAACTTGTTTCGGGGTTAGTAAAGTGGCAAATTGGGCGATCATCACCCCTCCTGAATCACTTGGTCTTATTTATCATCCAATTGGCGACGGGTGATAGTCTGGGGGTTTTGATGTTTTGTATCCACACCCATCATATTATTCGTTGCTTAAAGTTCAAACTGAAATCACCGTATCTGGTTTTGCTGGGGATAATCATTGGCCCGGCAAAAATGGGATTAGTAATCAGGAGATATTCGTCGTTTTTGTCAACTACGTCCAGGCGATACCAGGTAGGCGTATCACCTGTGAGTTGATCACGAACGTCAATTATGGCCTGGGGAGAAGTGAAGGGCTGTTCAGAAAAGATATGTCCATTTTTAATGATGCGCAGAAAATGGCCGTTTGCAAAATCAACTACAGACCCCCTTAAAGAAACCTGCCCGGACAGTTCCCCCATCTCCTGCCCAATGTCAAATGTTTGATTGTTGATTTGGGCGGTGAAAACGGCCGTTCCCGCCATGGAAACATAAACCCGTCTTTCCCGTAACCCCTGTAGAATACCCGTCACGGACAATTCTGACGCATACACATAGGTAGCAGGATGGGTGATGCGCGGATTGTAGCCGGACGGTGTGGTTTTGGGGCCGTGATAATCTGTGCCGCCAACGGCCGTTACCCGATGCCCCGCATTTAGCCATTTTGTCCACATGGAAACGGCCGCTTGCGTCGCTTGCTTATTGTTTGGATGCTCTCGGCTGCCCGGCCAGGTCGGATCATTAAGTATTTCCAGGCAGTGGACATGGCGCAACTCAATATCTGCAAATTGCCAGGCCCAGGGAGTCAAAAAAGGATGATTAATAGAGTTGATCTGTCTACTGGCAGCAATCGCTTGCATTGTCTGACTTACCAAAGCCATATTTGCGGCCACGCCACCGGCTTCATCATAGGCAGCCTGTAAATCTGACATCCAGGCTGTCTGCCCATTGATAGGAAACACATTCCAATGCCCTTCATGTAAAGTTACTTCAATGCCAGGGATAATCAATATGTTTGGCGGCTGACTGCTCTGACTCCAGGCCCCAATCTCATTGTGGTCGGTGATGGAAACAAAATCCAAGCCGTTTTCTATGGCCAAAGCCACAAACACATCCGGTGTGTGCATTCCATCTGATGAAACAGTGGTATGAGCATGAAAATCACCACGATACCAACCTGGGTTAAGGTCATAAATTATTCGTTGATGAATTTCGGTGTCCATAAACCAGTTAGGTGATTTCCGAATAATAAATAAGGGCTAAATATTCATAAATCGCCTTAAGCCAATGCAAAATCAAACCTAAAATCACATGATTATTTTTCGGCATTGGCCTTACTACGGTGCAATGCACTTCATACTCTGGATTAGGTGATGGGCTAAATCAAGTGTGTCGTCCCTCTATGGTTTGGTAGTTACGTGTAATCAAGACATATTTATATCCTAAAGTGATTAAACTGGAAAGCATTCGCCGAGATAATCACCTGTCAGCCCAGAAGTTTGTGCTACAATCTCTCAATCTCCAATCACCTAAAAATAAAAAAGAGGATATTTCCCATGCAGATTTTGAATCATACATTTCTTGTTTCCGGTGGTAGTTCCGGGTTGGGAGCGGCGTGCGCGCGGCTTTTGGCTGGGAATGGGGCCAATGTTGTTATTGCCGACTTAAATGAAGAGGCTGGCAATCAACTGGCGGCCGAATTGGGCACACAATCCCGTTTTGTACAGGCAGATGTGACCAATGAAAATGATGTGACAACGGCCGTAGCCACAGCTACAAATGAATTTGGCGGCTTGCACGGCGCGATTAATTGCGCCGGTATAGCGATTGCCGTTAAAGTTTTGGGTCGAGACGGCCGTCCGCATGATCTGGCTGCTTTTAGCAAAGTTATTCAGGTTAACCTCATTGGCAGTTTTAATGTTATTCGGCTGGCGGCCGTGGCGATGGCTGAAGGAGAACCCAATGAAACCGGTGAACGGGGCGTCATTGTCAACACCGCTTCGGTGGCCGCTTTTGATGGACAGATGGGCCAGGCAGCTTACGCGGCCAGCAAAGGGGGCATTGTAGGCATGACGTTACCCATTGCTCGTGATCTGGCGCGGCAGGGTATTCGGGTGGTCACAATAGCTCCTGGTATTTTTGATACACCGATGTTAGCCGGTTTGCCGGAAAAAGCCCGCGAATCATTGGGTCAGCAAGTACCCTTTCCGTCCCGCCTGGGTCAACCGGCCGAATATGCAGCCCTGGCACAACACATTATTGAAAATCAAATGCTCAACGGCGAAGTCATCCGGCTCGATGGGGCCATTCGGATGGCGCCTAGATGAACGTGATCCGTAAGCCGTGGCCGATAATCAGAATACGGAACACGGAACATGGAACACGAAACACGGAATACGGAGAATTCATCATGACCTATAATCCAGAAAAACATGATTTAGCCGCTAATACCATTCGCGGTTTAACAATGGACGGAGTGCAAAAGGCAAATATTGGTCATCCGGGAATGCCGATGGGAACGGCCGATATTGCCGTCGTGTTGTGGACGCAATTTTTGAAGCATAATCCTCAAGACCCGGCCTGGGTTAATCGAGATCGTTTTGTGTTGTCGGCCGGACATGGCTCCATGCTTATTTACAGTTTGCTACATTTAAGCGGGTATGATTTGTCGCTGGATGAACTAAAACGGTTCCGACAGTGGGGCAGCCAGACACCCGGCCATCCTGAATTTGGACATACGGTAGGAATAGAAACAACTACTGGCCCACTAGGGCAGGGGGTTGCTAATGCAGTCGGGTTGGCGTTGGCGGAACGCTGGCTGGCGGCCAAGTTTAACCGTCCCGATATGGAAATTGTGGATCATTCTACATATGCGATTGCGGGGGATGGGGATTTGATGGAGGGTGTGTCGGCCGAGGCATCTTCTCTAGCAGGACATCTGGCGCTGGGCAAGTTGATTGTGTTGTATGACGACAATGGGATTACGATTGACGGCCGTACCGATCTAACCTTTACCGAAGATGTGTTAGCCCGCTATGCAGCATATGGTTGGCAGACGAGCCAGGTGGATGGACACGATTCGGCGACCGTGCTAACTGCCATCCAAGATGCAAAAGAGAATAATACACAACCATCGCTCATTGCTTGCCGTACCCATATTGGCTATGGCAGCCCTCATAAACAAGATACCTCTGCGGCGCACGGCTCGCCACTGGGAGATGAGGAAATTAGACTGACAAAACAGAATTTAGGCTGGCCGGAGAAACCTTTGTTTTACATCCCGGATGAGGTTTATACGTTTATGGCCGGCAGCAATGCAGCCCAGGCAGAATGGAATAGGTTATGGTCTAAATACCAGACTGAGTATCCAGGGTTGGCGGCCGAATTTAACGCCTTTATGAATGGAGATTTACCAACCAATTGGGATGAGATTTTGCCCAAATTTGAGGCTGGTAAAGCGATTGCTACCCGGAATGCGTCTGGCGCTGTCTTGAACGCGCTGGCTCCGCATGTGCCTTACTTGTTGGGCGGTTCGGCCGACCTGTCCGGTTCAAATAAGACTGGTTTGAAAGGGGAGCAGGATTTGAAGCCGGATGATTTTTCAGGCCGTTATATTCGTTTTGGAGTGCGGGAACATGGGATGGGGGGCATTATGAACGGGATGGCGCTGCATGGCGGAGTACGGCCGTATGGCGGCACATTTCTCGTCTTTTCAGATTACATGCGTGGCTCAGTGCGGCTGGCGGCAATGATGGAGCAGCCGGTCATCTACATCTTTTCTCATGACAGCATTGGCTTGGGTGAAGATGGGCCTACCCATCAGCCAATTGAACATTTGATGAGTTTGCGGGCTATACCGAATATGTTGGTTATTCGCCCGGCCGATGCTACGGAAACGGCCGTGGCCTGGAAGGTAGCTCTGGAACATAAAACCGGCCCCACAGCTTTGATATTGACACGGCAGGGTGTACCCACGTTGGATCGCCGTCAGTTTGCCCCGGCAGCCGGGTTGGCAAAAGGAGCCTATGTGCTGAGTGATGTTGAAAAGCCACAAGTTGTTTTGATTGGAACAGGATCAGAAGTGCATATTGCTTTGGCAGCGCAGACAGCGTTGGCCGTAGAGGGTGTAGCTGCGCGAGTGGTGTCAATGCCATCGTGGGAACTGTTTGTGGCCCAGTCGTTTGAGTATCATGAGTCGGTCTTGCCTTCAAAAATAACTGCCCGTGTTTCGGTGGAGGCGGGGGTGACGTTAGGTTGGGAACGGTATATTGGTTTGGGCGGTGCGGCCGTTGGGCTGGATCGTTTTGGCGCGTCGGCTCCGTATCAGACGGTGTATGAGAAGTTGGGTTTGACACCGGTCGCGGTGATGGAAGCGGCGCTTTCGGTGATGAGGAGTGGGATGATGGGGTGATGAGGGGTGAGGTTAGCCGTCATCAGTTTCGGCTGTATCTTCTTCTATTTGGGCGGTGAGGCTGTCGGGGGTTTTTCGCTCGTAGGCGGTGGCTCGTTTTTCGGCCAGCCGAGTTAGGCTGTTGAGGAACTGAAAGCTAGAGCGGGCTTCCCAGGTGTAAATGACATAAGAGCGGGCAATTTTGTCGTGCCATCCCTGGCGTGTGTCGCTGACGAGTACCCAGATAAACCCCATGAAGAGGGGGATCATAGCAATCCAATAACCAACCAGCCGCCGCACAGATTGCCATATGGATAAAGGACGGCCGTTTGTACTGATTACTCGTACTCCCATTAATATTTTCCCCGGTGTCTGGCCGATCAATGTCCAAAACAGAATGAAGTAACCCCAATAAAAAATAACGTTGATCCCTATTCCAATAAGGATTAGGCTAATTCGCAGCATGGTTATAAACGTCGTCTGAGTATCTGCTGGGTTGAGTATGTCTTGAAGAGAAAGTCCAAAAAAACTCAGGACGAGCGAAATAGTCAGGTTAATGATGGCGATGATGACGATCAGGATGGCCCGGTCTATAACGAAAGCGAACATGCGGCTGGCAAAACCAGCGTATTGTCCCTGCAAATTAGGTGGTTCGGATGACGGTGGGATATGTGTCACGAGGTTCCTTCGGATTCAATATGGAGTTTAGCAGCCTGAATTAATACATCTTCAGAAGGGGGAGGTAACTGTTCTCTAGGGGGACGCTTTAAGAAGCCACGAGCGAGACGTTCTAGCACGGTGTCGGCCGTGACGGTACGGGAACGCACATTATCTACTAATTCTCCGGCAAGGCCGACCCCTTGTTGGGTAACAAGATGTTGGATTTCTGGATTTTCAGCCAGGTGGTTGATGACTTCGTCTACCGTTTCCCCCAACGCTTCGCGAGCTATGAGACGGCTCTGAGGCTCTTCAATCTGGCCACGGGCGATCCATTGGTTAACGGCCGTTTCCCCCTGAGCGGCTAATTGATCAATCCGTTTGTGAACGGGCTGCATAGGGCGGCTGCTACTGATGGGACGAGTAGCTTTGAGCATCAATTTACCGGATATGGAAGCCAAACGGCCGAGACGGGAAAGGCTGCCACGCAGTTGGGTATGGGATTCAAAAATAAATCCCACCAAAGCGTAACGAAGTTGTTCCGGGGTGAAATCCTCAGCCAGAGCAGATTCGGCCTGTTGTTGGGCGGCTAGTTCTTCCCATTGTTGTAATCGTTCCGCTAATTCGGCCGGGCCTTCAATACTGGCTCCAACCAGCAGGCGCAGCAATGATTCCACAGCATCAAATTCTGGTGGGGGTGTTTCTGTTGTTTGGAGATCAGATGATTGGTCTTGGGTTTCGGTCATAAGGCTTCTTCTTTGTAAATCGAACTGACAGTTCGATTCGCAAACGAACAGTTTGTGTTACAGTTAATTTGCCTGATTATAAGCCAGTTAGGGTGATTTGACAGGGCCACCGATTGAAATCGGCGTCTGATATATGAAGTTACGGCAGATCGTTAGTCACAAAATCGAATTTGAGCCGGATTTCATCGGTGACGTTGGCGACATTGCGAACGGTGGGGATTTGCAGGCCGATGATAATGATGCCCACCGCCAGTAGGACAAGTCCCCCCATAAGTGTGCGATCTTGTTTCATATCAGGCCGTTATTTGGGCGTGGAGGGCGTCGGGGTCGAGGATGATGATACGGCCGTTGTCCAGACGAATCCAATCTTGGCGGCGAAACTCACGCAGCGCTTTGTTGGTGCTTTCACGGGTGGCGCCAATAAGGCTGGCAAGCTGTCCTTGTGTCAGCGTTGTGTTGATGGAGACGCCGTCTGTTTCTACACGGCCGTAATCCTGAGCCAGTTCCATCAATTTTCGAGCCAACCGCTGCGGTACAGGTAGGGAAGTTAACGTATCAATCTGGCGTGTGTTGTGGCGCACTTTGCTGCTGAGTTCTTGCATAAAGTTGAGGGCTACCTGTGGATTTTGGCGCATGTGGGTGCGGAACGCTTCCCGGCTGATGGTGTACAGAACGGTTGCTTCCATGGCTACGGCCGTAGCTGAACGTGGTAGACCATCAATAACGGCCAGTTCACCGAAGATGTCGCCGGGACGGCCGCGCAAAATAACCGACGTTTCAGAACCATCCAAACCATGAATGAAAATGCGGACTTGGCCGGATTGCACCAGGTACAAAACTTGACCGGGGTCGCCTTCGTGGAAGATAATCTCTCCCTGAGCGTAAGGGCGTTCCCTCATATCCGCCTGCACACGGTTCAGGGCGGCATCGCTTACATCTTTGAACAAAGCAGCTTCTTTGAGAATGTTGTTTGTGTCCATACGGCCGTCTATTGTAGCTGAAAATTGGGATTGAGATGGAAAAGTTTGGGTTGAATTCATAACAGACCTCCTTGCATGAGCCAGAAAAGCAGTCCGATAGCGACAGCCATGATAACGCTGGACAGTAGTTCGGCCAGATAAACGGCCGTTTGCTCCGTCCGCACTACCTGGGGCCATTCCATAACAAACCGGGGCAGAATGATGAGGGGAGCCAGATAAAATTGACCCAGAGCGACAAATGTTACTATGAGCAGCCGTTCAAAAATGCCCAAATATTTGCTGTTATCGCCAAATTCTGGCGCTGTCCCTTTTACCAAACCGTAGGCAGTAAACTTCACCAGTATCCAGGCAGGCATGGTCACAAAAGCATAGCCCATTAGATAAAGCATTAGGCGGTCACTTTGCAATCCCTGGGTCAGACTGCCGCTGAGAAAGCCCAGATCAATATAACCGCCGCCAGCCAGAGCGATGAAAATGACGGCAAAATGAGCCAACTGATCTACCGTAAACCGACCCAACGGAGAAATGGGCAGTTTGAATTTTAAGCCAAAGGTATCAATTAAAAAGTGCATGACACTGATGAAGATTGCCCAGGGTAGAAAAGTGGGGTCAATGAGGGCGGCAAAGAGGAGGGTCACGGCCGTTAACACCAAACAATGCACAATAACCCCTTTCATCTCTCGCGCCTTCCACGCCGCCAGAGAATTCCATTGCAAAATATAATCGCCTACTAAATGAGCCAGAATCATTGCTAATATCATTTTGTGTGTCTCCATTTAATTAGTGGATAGTAGATGGTGGATAGTACAAGCTACCAACCACAATCCACTAACTCCCATTATCTATTGATTTCAGATATTGGTGGCTGCTGCTCCCGTCACCTTTTTTACTCTTAACCTCATCGTATAACACAATATAAAGAATCGCTGTGAAATCCATCACAACATGCAGGCAAGCTTGCCAATCAACTTGATAAATGAGGGTGATAAATGTCATATGCGGCTTGTGACATTTGTCACTAATAGAGGAGCCAGGGCTAAGGTAAATTTATGGTACCTTAACCTTGACTGCTTTGGTCAACATTAAGTAACTATACAGCCTCTCAAGAGACCTACGAGATTTTGTGCACTATTTGCACCCCACGTCTCTGGTGGAAACCTCGCAGGTCTGTATAGTGACAATATCAATATGTTTCAAATTAGCCGCCGCGCCGATTACGCTGTCCGAATTATGCTTGAACTGGCTTTACGAGCCGGGAAATGTGTTCCGTCGCGGCAGATTTCCCAACGAACCAATGTACCCAAAGCATTTTTGCACAAGATTACGGCCGATTTGGTAAAGGCTGGATTAGTCCGTACACAAGCCGGCCCACATGGCGGTCTGTGTTTGAATCATGCTGCTGACCAGATTAACATACAACAAATTCTGGAAGCTATTGAAGGACCGATTTGTTTGAATATTTGTATGCGTCGACCCCAGGAATGTGAACGGGATTTGTTTTGTCCGGCGCATGATATTTGGGGTGAATTGCAAACAATGATTGTGGAAAAGATGCAAGCGGCAACATTGGATATTCTGGCTGCCGAGGCGCGTCAGCTACAGAAATGGCCGCGCCAACGCGACCACATTCCGTATCTAATTCATCATGTGGATATGCAGGTGATTGAGGAGAAAGCATAAAGGTGAACTTAAGACCTTGCAGGTTTCTGAATAGGTGGTCTGTGTCAAAACCTGCAAGGTCTGTGTTTAAGTTAATGCTAATGGAGGAGAATGATTTTGGCGGCAACAACCTCTGAGGTAACACGGCCGTCTGGCCCCCGCATAGCCCTCATCTGGCAAATTTTCTTTGGCGCCTTTCTGTTCATTGCTCTGACATTGGGGTTGTTTGTGACTTTACGGCCGGTCGTCGTGCTACCCCGTATTACTTTGGCGCCTGGCTTTCGTCTGACTGATCAATCTGGAGTACAAATATCTAATGAAGATATGCGTGGCGGCATTACCTTATACAACTTCACTTATGCTCGCTGTCAGGCAAATTGTCCTCAAACTAGCCCCATCATGGCTGATGTACAGGCCCAGTTAGATGAAATAGAAGCCGGTGGCATCCCCCTTAATCTGGTCACGATTACGATTGACCCGGAACATGATACCCCTGAACATCTGGCAGTATATGCAGATCAAATTGGCGCTGACCCCAATATCTGGCATTTAGTTACCGGTTCCCCGGTACAGATTAGGTCGGTTATTGGGGGGGGATTTAGCATTTTTTACACTGAGAAAGAGAATGGTATCAAGTTTGACCCAGCCTTTATGTTAGTAGATGGTAATGGCATATTGCGGGCAGAATATCGCACGGCCGTGCCTGACACCAACATTATCCTACGCGACATCGGTTTATTGGCCGAAGAAGCACACAACAGCGAGGGAGCATCTAAGTTGGCTTATGAAGCCGCACACCTCTTTTTATGCTATCCACGTTAATAGGTAAGTCGTAATCCGTGATTCGTAACTCGAAGCATGAATCACGAAAAACGAGTGACAACAATGACAGAAGAACCCGAACAGAAGAACCAACCTCGGCGTACCCGCACCATCTTATTGGCAGTGGTGGGTTTGGTGATTGGCATAGGATTGGGCTGGATCTTACTGACAAGATTTTTGCCGCCCAACTACAACGGTATGATCGTCAATTCTGATGCGCCGGTTACTAACTTTAAGCTGACGGGACCGGGGGGCCAGCCGGTTAATCTGGTAGATTATCGGGGTAAAGTGGTGCTGCTTTATTATGGTTATACCTTCTGCCCCGATGTATGCCCGGCTACGTTAAGCGAACTGAAGAAAACGGTGGCCGAATTAGGTAATAAAGCGGATAATGTACAGGTTTTCATGATCTCGTTGGACCCGGAAAGGGATACGCCGGAAGCGCTGGCGGAGTATATGGCCCATTTCCACCCTTCATTTATTGGATTGACGGGCACGGAGGATGAAATTGTGGCGGCCAGCGCCCCATTAGGCATCTTTTATGAAAGGCATGAGGGAACCCCGGCTACTGGTTATCTAATTGATCATACAGCTACGGTAATGGCTTTGGATAAAAATGGCCGTCTCCGACTACTATACTCATTTGACACCCCCGGCGAAGATATTGCCACTGATTTACGGTATCTCATTCGAGATTAGCGGCCGTTTATTGTTTTACTTGTAACCTGCAACTTGCAACTCGCAACTTGCAACTAACTAGAAGAAGGAGGTTTTTCTAATGGATCAAGAGAAGAAAGAGTACAAAACGCCGGCCGGCACGATAACCATAATGGTTATTTTCATCTTATTGATTATTGCATTGTGGGGCAGTGTGTATTTGACATTGCTGTCTCGAGGAGTGACGGGCTAATGCATCTAGACCGCCGCGAACGAAACTATATTGCCATTTCCATCTTTCTCCTGCTTCTCTTCGCTACGGCGTTGATGGTAAGCGCCTTTGCCTATGGCATTCAGGTGCCGACGGCGTATGAACGAGTAGACCCGCGAATAGTAGCCACGCCAGGTGCATCTCCCTGGGGCGACCCGGTGGATGAGCGGGTGCGGGAATTGGCGCCGAATAAGTACGAAGCATACATTCTGTCCCAGATATGGTCGTTTTCACCCAACCGCATCACTATTCCTAAAGGGGCATCCATTACATTTTATATAACCAGTAAAGATGTGCAGCACGGCTTTATTCTAGAAGATACCAATGTCAATATGATGATCATACCAGGACAGGTATCTAAGCTGACGGCAACATTTGATGAGCCGGGCGAGTACAACTTTATGTGTAATGAATATTGTGGCATAGGACATCACACGATGTACGGCACGATAGTAGTAGAAGAGTAACGATTGAGGCGCTGGAATTATGATGATCCCGCCGAGTATCATCATTCTGACCAGCTTTTGGAGGAAATTTTATGTATAAAAAAACTGATAAACTCACAGCCTGGTATATCGGCGTTGGGTTAGCGACCCTCTTTATTGGCGGCTTGCTTGGCCCCTTACAAAAATTGGAGCATGTGGGCATAAACTTGTATACAGCCCTGAATAATATTGGATTAGCCAGTTATTATCAGGGATTGACGATTCATGCTGTATTAAATGCGCTAGTATGGACGACCTTCTTCATTGTAGGGTTCTTTACTTTCATTATTCCCCGCAGCCTAAAAAGAGAATTGACCCATCCCAAAGTCAACCTTCTTTCGCTTATTTTGATGATAGTTGGGGTGGTTATGGCTGCTATTCCCATCTTGTTGAATCTGGCGACAGTTCTGTTTACTTTTTATCCACCTATGCAAGCTAATCCTTTCTTCTATATTGGATTGGTTTTGGTTGTTGTGGGTTCCTGGGTGGGCGGTTATGGTTTTTATGCCACTTATATTGTCTGGCGCAAAGAAAATAAGGGCGTAGAAACCCCGTTCATTGCTCTGGCCAGCATCATTACAATGGTGATGTGGCAAATTGCTACTTTGGGCGTCGCCATTGAACTGCTTGTCTTTATTATTCCCTGGTCGTTTGGTCTCATTGAAGGGACAGACCCCCAATTGAACCGTACATTTTTCTGGTTTACCGGTCATCCGTTGGTTTACTTCTGGCTGCTGCCGGCTTACATTTCCTGGTATGCGATGATTCCCAAACAGGTAGGCGGCAAAATGTTCAGTGAATCATTGGCGCGGCTGGTTTTCTGGTTGTTCCTGGCTTTGTCTATTCCGGTGGGTATTCACCATCAATTTGTAGACCCCGGTGTACCGCAGGGATGGAAGGTGGTTCACTTTGTGCTGACTTTTGGCTTGTTCCTGCCCAGTATGCTGACTGCTTTTACGGTTGTGGCTTCGATGGAAATTGGCGGCCGCGCCAATGGCGGCACTGGTTTGTTGGGTTGGGTGCGTAAATTGCCCTGGGGCAATCCTTCATTTGTAGCCCAAAATCTGGCTATGATTTTATTTGTGTTTGGCGGTATTGGCGGCTTAACCAACGCCAGCTATAACATGAATCTGGCTATTCATAATACGATGTGGGTTCCAGGCCATTTCCATCTGACGGTTGGATCGGCCGTAACGCTTAGTTTCTTTGGTATCCTCTATTGGATGTTACCCAAGTTAGCCGGTAAGCCTTTGTTTAGCCGTAAGTTGGGGCTGTGGCAAGCGTGGACGTGGTTTGTGGGTATGCTGCTGATGTCTAATGGACTGCATGTCATTGGCTTAAACTTCCAGGTTCCCCGACGTATGATGTTGGGTGTAGCCCCGTATGCGGCATCTGATTGGCAGCCATTGCTGATTGAAGCAGCGATTGGGGGAACAATCTTAGGCATTAGCGGTTTATTGCTATACATCAATTTGATCGGCACCGTAACCCAAAAGAAACGACTGGAAGAACCGATTGAAATGCCAGTCGCTGAACGTTATCAAGCTGATGAAGAAGTTCCCGGTTGGTTAGACACCTGGCGGCCGTGGCTGGTGGTAACGATTGTTTTAATCCTGGTTGCCTACGGACCTATTTTAATTGACATGATAACGAATATAGAGTTGACTTCACCCGGTTTCAAACCGTGGTAATTAGTGGTTGGTGGTTTGTAGTAATGGCTATAGCCGTTTAACTGCTGAAGCGGTTACTACGAACCTTAAATCTTTTTCATAATAATTCATATTCGTAAACTTCACGAATATTTTCCTACTGTCATTCCAGCGAAGGCAGGAATCCATCTTCCTTTACACGAGTGGATTCCCGCCTTCGCGGGAATGACAAATCCTTAAGTTTACGATAATGCATAATAATTATATGTTTTGGAGGTGTTACAAAATGCGAAAGTTTAATGTGATTGTTTTATTAGGATTGGCATTGATTTTGGTTCTGGCGGCTTGTGGCGGCGGGGGCGATAGTGGTGATTCTGGCGGTGATGCGGCTGCTCCGCGAACAGGTGGCGATGCGGCGAATGGTGAAAAGCTGTATAAGCAGACAACCATTGGCTCGGCCAGCGCGCCAGGTTGCACAACCTGCCATTCTCTGGAAGAGGGCGTGGTTTTGGTGGGGCCGTCTCATGCGGGTATTGCCACGGCCGCAGAAACGGCCGTCTCTGGCCTGAGCGCTGAAGAGTACCTGAAACAATCTATTGTGGAGCCGGATACTGAAATTACTGATGGCTATACAGCCGGTGTTATGTACACAAATTTTGGTAGTGATTTGAGTGATCAGGAAGTGAGCGACCTGGTTGCATTCTTGTTAACTCAGAAGTAGAAATTTTAGTAATTGAGTAATTGGGTGATTTAGTAATTGGGTAATTGCCCAGTTACCCAGTTACCCAGTTACCCAGTTACCTAATTACCTTGTGCCCGACACCCTCCCCCTACGCAGATGAAGATGAAGCCACATTACAAGCATGGCAGCGACGGCCGTCAACCTGGGCTACCTGGCTAGAAAAAATCGGCCTGGTTATGGAGAAACCGGCCAACCAACTCATCGGCAATACCCGGTTGAACCCGTTTTACCATACTGGCGCTATTGCCGTTTTTTTGCTTCTGGTGGTCGGAGGCACAGGCTTTTACTTGTTCCTCTTTTTTCATTATGGTTTTTGGGCCTCTTACGATTCTGTAGCTCAATACGACAATCAATTTATCGCTCGTACCATGCGGGCTGTACACCGGTATGCGTCGGGGGCGTTGGTCATTACGACAATGCTTCATGCGTACCGCACCCTATTTTTAGAGCAGTTCCGCGGGCCGCGCTGGTTGGCCTGGGTGACAGGCATTGTTCTGACCATCATATTTTGGTTGGCCGGTGTTACTGGTTACTGGTTGGTCTGGGATACGAGGGCGCAGTTAATCAATGACAGTTTTATCCGCTTTTTGAACCGTTTTACCCCCTGGGAAACAGCTTATGTGATGGGTTTGATAAAAGCGGAAATGACAGACAAAAGCTGGCCGATTTTATTGATTATTTTAGCAGTTCATGTGCTGCTGTTTTTAATTGCGGCCGGATTTTTCTGGCTGCATGTACGTCGGTTGCAACGGCCGCAATGGTTTCCAGAACTACATTGGATGGCCGGTATGAGCATTGTGTTGGCCGTAGCCGCCATTGCCTTCCCTTTGACGATGCTGCCCCAGGCCGACCCGACAGCGCTGCCGCAAGCAATTCACCTTGACCCCATCTTTTTATTCTTTTTACCGGCGGCCGGAAATACGGCCATTTTCATGTGGATATTTTTGCTGATTGTAACGGCCGTAGCTTTCGCCTTCCCCTGGCTCAGTCGAGATCGTTCAGCCGACCCCAAAACGCCAACGGCCGCACCCCCCAAAGTAAACATCATCAAAGACCGCTGTACCGGCTGTACCTTATGCGCCCTGGATTGTCCTTATGACGCCATTAAAATGGTGGAGCGACAGGACGGTAAACGGCATAAATATGTTGCCATTGAAGACCCCTCTCTATGCGTTTCTTGCGGTATCTGCGTCGGGTCTTGCGACTGGGATACGGTCACGATGGGGGACGATTTACCGCCCGATTTGTTATGGGACGAGGCAGCGATGCGCTTGACAATGGCGCAAGCCAAATCCCCTGACCAACCTGTCCGCCTTATATTTACCTGTGAACGTCATGCCGCGCAGGGGGCTAAACCGTTTATTGAGCAGAATAATCAGCACATGGAAATTATTACCCTACCTTGTGTGGGGACGATTTTGCCAGATGTGTTGATCAAAGCTTTGGATGCTGGTGCGGCCGACATTCAAGTGATTGGTTGTCCGCCAGAAGATTGCCGAAATCGGGAGGGGAATGTGTGGACGGCCCACCGGCTAAGACGTAAACGACTTCCCCGCTTGAAACGAGATTATGCCCAAGCGCCAATTACGGCCGTGTGGGCCGCCCCCAATGAATTTGCCGAAGCGCTTCAAATCGAGCCGGTACAAAAAATGAATGAAGTCGGGGAAACGGAACCAGATTATATGGCTTCGCGTCGTTTGCTGCGGCCGTTGACCTGGCGTAACTATGTAGTGGCTTTTGTTTTGCTGCTGTTGGTCCT
>JAAEOP010001092.1 GCA_024223125.1 Chloroflexota bacterium | reverse complement strand
TTGCCGGGCGTACGCAATCTGCTGGGGGATAGGGCGCGGGTCGGTGCGGGTGGGGTAGTAGCCTGCCGCGTGGAAGACGACCTGCACGCCGCGCATGGCGGCCAGCAGCGTGTCGGGGGCCTGCAAATCGCCGAGCGCCCATTCCACGTTTGCCCCCTGCAAAACGCCATAGGCTTCAGGCCGCCGGCGCAGGCCGCGCACCTCCCAACCCGCGGCCAGGGCTGCGAGGGCTATCTGCCCCCCGATAAATCCGGTTGCGCCCAAAATCAATGCTTTCATCTTGCGTCTCCTTTTCCATGTTTCCCTTATTTACTTTAGCAAATGACACGAGATGTGCCAAGTCTATTTTACTTTAAAAAAGTACCCCTTCCGAGTCGTTTCGGAAGGGGGGTGGATTGCACGGCATTCGCTGATTAGTAGACAGCCTCTTTTGTGAGCTTATGGAGTAACGTGTACAGCCCTTTGGGGTGCAGTTCCATGACCCCCGGCTGGAACGTGTCCAGCGGCATCCACACTACCTTGCACGGGTGGTTGTTGTTCGTTCCGTCGATGTGTCCTTTGCGGTGGAGTTCTGCATCCAGAAAGCATCCTTCATAGATGAGCGTAATCTCGTGTACGTGCTCGCCGCCTTCGGTGAAGATGTTTTCCAGCGTGCCGGTGTACTGGATATTGGTGATTTCCGCGCCGATACATTTCCGTACTTCCCGTTCAATGGTTTCGTGGCTGTATTCTCCAAACAGAACAGCCCCGCCCATGGGGGCGTAGGTGCATTCATTTTTTCGGGGGTCAAATTTTTCCGTAACCAAAATTGAACCGTTGTCTCGGAAAACACAACATGCGTGCGTGCGAATTTGTCTCTTCATGATGACTTCTTCCTAAGTTTTGCTTTTGACAGGATGAACAGGATGGACTGGATTGTATTTGCTTTGTTTATTTCGAATATCTTTCCGGAGAATATTTTGGGAGTTGTCTTACTTTTCGTTTTACTTCAACCCTTTTCTCTCCAAAATTAATCAGTAGGCCAACATCCTTGTGTGTGGCAGTCAAATAGTTTACTAACTGCACTTCATGAGCCGTGATAATCTGTCGGATAGATTTCAGTTCCAAAATAATTGCATCTTCTACAATAATGTCGACTACAAACGCACCTACGATTTCATCTTCATAGAATACTGTAATTGGCTGTTGGGCTTGTGCTTGCAACCCGGCTTTTTTCAATTCAAGGAGTAAACATTTCTCGTAAACCGACTCCAAGAAGCCAAACCCCATTGTGTTATAGACTCGATAGGAACATCCAATAATTTTTTCGGTCAAATCTTTATATTTCATTGGGGAAATACTCCTCAAGTGATGGTTGTCCAACAAAAAATCCTGTTTATCCCGTTCATCCTGTCAGAGAATTTAAACACTTACATTCTTAACGGGGAGTTATTGCTTACAGTTCCCCCCTAGCGCCTATGAAGCATTGGCTTCGATCAAATATTCCACAATCACCACATCCCGCCATTCCCCATCCAGCTTGCCGTGCTTTTTGTACAGCCCCACCTCACGGAACCCCATCGATTTCATCAGCCCCAGGCTGGCTGTATTTTCAGGGAAAATGCGGGAAATCAGTTTCCAAAACCCGGCCTCCTGCGCGGCTGTAATCAACCCTTGCAGCACGCGTTTCCCCAACCCCCTGCCGCGCGCCTTGCGGGAGACATATACCGAAAACTCCGCAATCCCCGCATAACATGCTCGCGGGCGATATGTGGACGTTGACGCAAACGCGAGCACCTCGCCGTTTTCATCAGCAACCACAACAGGATGCACGCCGTCAAACCACCCCGCAATATCTTCCGGGGCGCGCGGCTGCGTCTCAAACGTCGCAATCCGCTCGGCAATCCCCTCGTTGTAAATTCGCGCAATCGCCTCACAATCACGTATCTCAGCCTCTCGAATAACCATCGCCTCACCAACCAACCAACCAACTAACCAACCAACTAACCAACCAACAAACAAACTAACTAACAAACCCCCCACTCACCCCCCCCCGCCGCCCCACATACAGCAAAT
>JAAEOP010001091.1 GCA_024223125.1 Chloroflexota bacterium | reverse complement strand
GGGGCCAGGGGGTGAGTTGGAAGAGTTCACCATCACCCCCCAACCCCCTCTCTTTACCAAAGAGAGGGGGCCAGGGGGTGAGTTGGAAGAGTTCACCATCACCTCCGACGATTACGAAACCGTCGGCGGTTTGAAACACGCGCTTTCCAATCATGCTGATGAAGCCTTTGAGGAATTGGACGCAAAACAACAGAAGATCGCCGAAATCATGTTCCGCCGCCTCAGCGAACGCGGCGCGGCCCAACGGGATACGCGCAATCCAACGCCGCTCAGTGAAATCGCCGCTGTCGCAGGAGTTACTGTGCCGGAGGTAAGCCCGGTGGTTGAGGTCTTCCGCCATCCGGAACGTTGTTTCCTTACCCCTGCCCATTCTGTACAGTTAGAACCCGATACGGTCTTAGACATCAGCCACGAAAGCCTGATCCGGCAATGGCAGCGCATGAACGCATGGGTCGAGCAGGAAGCAAAATCCGCCGAGACCTATCAACGCCTGGAAAAGACGGCTTACCTGTGGAAAGAAGGGAATGCCGGGTTATGGGGGACTCCTGATCTTGAAATCACCCTGGCGTGGAAAGAGCAGGAGACACCGACGCCTGAATGGGCCGGCCGGTATAGTGCAACCTCTCCCCCAACCCCTCTCCTACAAGGCGAGGGGAGTAATACTCCCCCTTCCCTTGCAGGGCAATGCTGTTGAATTAAGGGACGGTTTAAGAAAAATCCCCCCTAACCCCCCTTTACGAAAGGCAATACTGTTGAAATAAGAAAAATGCAACAATTTTTTCTTGATTTATCTAAACATGTTTGTGTGATGAGCGATAAGAATTCTTTGTGTGTCCACAATCTTTGAAACAATTCTCAACAAGGAGGTTTGGTATGCTCATCAG
>JAAEOP010001090.1 GCA_024223125.1 Chloroflexota bacterium | reverse complement strand
GTCACGGCCGTAAACGCCGTCAGCGCCATTTCCGTCACCACTCTTGTCACCATTGAAGAAGCGATTGCCGGCCTGGACATCACCCTGAGCAGTGACACAGTAGCTATTGGACAATCGGTAACCTTCACGGCCGTAACCACCGCTGGTACAAATATTCTTTACAATTGGGACTTTGGCGATGGGCAAGTGGACGTTGGTCAGGTTGTGATGCACCAATACAATGCTTCGGGTACGTATACTGCCACAGTCACGGCCGTAAACTCCGTCAGTACCATTTCCACCACTACCATTGTCAATATCGAAGACGCTGTACAATACGAAATATACCTACCTATCATCCTCAAACCCAATTAACAACATCTGACCAGGTCCTAAAAACCTAGTTTTCTGAGATACAAAGACATTGTCGGGGCAACGTTTTTGCTTTTTTTAAGCACATCCCAGGCAAATATAATTTATTTGAGAATTGGGGGTTGACAAAACCCGTTTTTGTATTTATTATTATCCTATCTACCCGATTAACCGGGTTTTGCAAATATAAGGGTTAAGCGAATAAGGGGATTGCAATTATGCCTGTTACAGATTTTGTTAGCGCCGTTCATGATAGAACTATCCGAGTTGCTCTGGAACCAGCCCACATTGCCTTAAACAGCCTGGTCTTGCTCAATAAAATGGACATGATGCCAGGGATAAATGAATGGGTGGAACGCACGGCCGTTTCCCTGACACCTGAACAAAAACAGAATAATCTGCTGGTGCTGGAAGGTTTCTACCATGCCCTCGAACCACATCGCAGTTGGTCTAGCTTTGCCGCTTATCTGGACTATATGGAACACGAAGATCCTTTTGTGCTGCGGCAGCGTATGTTTCATATGTACGAAAATATCTGTTCCTCCCCTGAAAAAACGGGATCTACCCTGGACATTGACAACGTATTAAAAACACCGGGAACCTATCTGGACTACCTGTATGATCGCTTCTCGGCCGACCATGTAAACGTACAAATTGAAACCCAGGCATACCATCTGTTGAAAGACCCACCGGCCATGCGGGCCGCCATCGTCGGCCACCTGCGCCAGATGTGGACACTGGTTTTAGCCGATGAATGGACACAGTCACGGCCGCTGCTGCAAAGCAGTGTAGACGCCTTCAGTCAGATAGATTTTAGTGACATGACACCCACTGAAGCCGCCCATACGGTCATCGGCAAAAACTTGCCCGGCTGGTGGGACAAATTCCTAGATCGGCCGAAAACACCCCAGTTCATTTTTGTCCCCTCGCCCCATTTAGGACCATACATCGGTAGCTTCAAAACGACGAACATCGTCTGGCTGTTATTCGGAGCCAAACTGCCCGAAGGATCGCTGGTGAATGCACCCGATTTAAGCCGCTCGGAACTGCTGGTACGGGTCAACGCCCTGGCCGATGATACCCGACTACGAATTATGCAACTGCTCAAGCAAGAAGGGGAATTGCGTTCACAAGATGTGCAGCAGCAGTTGGGCTTGAGTCAATCGGCCGGGTCACGCCATCTTAAGCAACTAAGCGCTACCGGCTACATTTCTGAACGACGGGTAGAAGGAGCCAAATGTTACAGCTTAAATACAGAACGGATTGAAAACACTTTACACGCTTTATCCTACTTTTTATCGGGATAACAAATAATATCGCCCACAGGGCGACTACTTTTAGGAGGTCATCATGTACCCTCAAAACGACCATCATATTTATGAACTGCATCGTCTACGAATTGAAGAGGCCACGGCCGCCCACAAACACATTCAACCAGACAAAAACAATACAACGTTGCTGTCCAAAGTGAATGCAGGGTCCCAATTCATCGGCCGTTTACGCCATATTCGTGTTCAAGTCACTTTTGAAGTGGCGGAACCCCGTCCAGAAGGTTGCTAATCAATAATGAGATTGGGAGATTTAATCTCCTAATCTCTCAATCTCAAATCTCTATTCCAAAGGAGAAATAAAAATGAGTGAATCACTTTGGCCTACCATGCAAGAAGCATTTCAAGCAATAGGTCCCCATTATCAGGAAGTCAGTCAGGCAACAGTCCAAAATGCCGGATTTGAGCGAGGAGATTGGTTTGCTTGCTATTTGGCTTTTGGGCTGGAACCGGAACCGTTAACGGCCGTAACCTTTCACCAGATTGCCCCTTACGGCAATGTTGAACGGCTGCAAACATTCCTGATAGGAGCCACCGAACGAGGTTTTCTGGAAGCTGTGGATGATTACGAATATGCTTTAACCGAAAAAGGCAGATCGGCTACCCAGCAGTTTTTTGATGAGGTGTGGAGCATCCTGGCACAAGTAACACCCTTGTCAGAAGCAAGAATGACGCAACTGGCTGAACTGCTGCATCGTATCGTTCTGGCAACAATGGCCACCGCCGAACCGGCCGCCAAACCGCAGCTTGCCGTCAGTCGTGGCACTGATCCTGGCTTAGATGTCCCTTCTATTGTCCGTATTGACCAATACCTGACTGACCTGACTCGTTTCCGTGACGATGCCCATGTGGCAGCCTGGTCACAGTATGATATGAATGGCCAGACCTGGGAGACATTTAGCCTCATCTGGCGCGGCGAAGTCAATACTTTGGCTGAGTTAACGGAACGGCTACAAAATCGGGAGTTTGACACGGCCGTCTACGCCGACGCCCTCAACAATCTCTTGCAAAAAGGGTGGATTAGTGAAGATGAGGGCATTTACCAGGTCACGGCCGTCGGAAAAGAATTGCGCGAAAATGCAGAGGCGCAAACTGAAACATATTTTCATGTCGGACTGTCTAATCTAACAGAAAATGAAATCGCCACCTTGAAATCACTGTTAGTCCAATTAAAAGAAGGATTAGCCATTGCCGAGCCAGAATTGGTTCCGGCTTAAAAATAACAACTACCTCTTCCTCCCCTCTTCCACATTTTTTGAGAGCGAAAGACGGCCGTTTCCGAGAACGGCCGTTTTTCGTTTATTCCATTTCTTGGCAGATAAATCTGCTGCCACATCTGCAAAGTCGGCCTTCGCCGACTGGGTTCTAGTCCACGAAGGTGGACTTTGCAAGCATTACCGCGAAGTTATTCGCCATTCTTGCAAAAGGTTGACGCATCTCCTACAAACTGGTAACATGCCCGCCATGAACAAAAATAGTTACTTTAGCTTTTACTTTTATTTTAACAGCCCACTCAGGCCGCAGCCGGCCGAGGCGGTTTGTTTGCTTTAACTGAAAGCGGAGCAATAGACGGAACTCAACAAGGCGCGGCCAGCAGGCTGCGTCTTTTTTGTTTTAAGGAGACGTGACGATGGAAAATAATGGAAATAAGCAACACGCCCCCCTCATGTGTCGTGGTGTGCGCGGAGCTACCACTGTGACTGAGAATAGCAAGGAGGCCATTCTCTTTGCCTCTCGTGAATTGCTCTATACTATCATCTGCTACAACAATATTGACCCCGATATGGTTGCCAGCGCCTATTTCACAACGACGGTGGATTTGAATGCGGCTTATCCGGCAACGGCCGCGCGCCAATTTGGTTGGTATGACGTGCCCCTGTTGTGCGGCCATGAAATCAGTGTGCCCGACGGCCTGCCCCGCTGTATTCGTATTTTGCTCCATTGGAATACAAGCAAACGCCCTCAAGAAATCATCCATGTTTATTTACACGGCGCCATCGCCCTGCGAACTGACAAAGAAGAAATTCCCCCTATCCCTGCCACAGAAATTGAAATGTTTATGCAGTTAGTTCAACGAGTGTAGAGGTTCCACCTTTTGGAAAAGTAGAACCTTTAACACACAAAAAAAAGGAAGAGAAAAAATGATTGTTGTTATGAAACCAGCCGCCACACAAGAACACGTAGCCGCTATTGTTGAACGAGTAGAAACGATGGATTGTAAAACGCACACTATTATTGGAGAAGAACGCAGCGTCATTGGCATTATCGGCGACGGCCGTTACATAGATAAACGTCAAATCGGCCGTATGATTGGCGTCGAAGAAATCATCCCCATTTCCAAGCCATACAAAGGGGCCAGCCGCGAATTCAAACCGCAAAACACCCTCATCCAAGTTGGTAATGTCACCATTGGCGGCAATGATGTAGTGGTGATGGCCGGACCATGTTCGGTAGAAGGACGCAGCGAATTGTTAGAGGTAGCCCATGCGTGTAAAGAGGCCGGGGCGCACATTTTGCGCGGCGGAGCTTACAAACCGCGCAGCTCACCCTACTCCTTCCAGGGACTCGGCGAAGAGGGATTGAAATATCTAGCCGAAGCCCGCGAAGCCACCGGTATGCCCATTATCACCGAAGTCATGGACCCGGCGCTGGTTCCGCTGGTGTGTGAATACGCCGACATTTTGCAGGTAGGCGCTCGCAATATGCAAAACTATACCCTGCTCAACGCCATCGGTAAATCAGGCCATCCCGTCATGCTCAAGCGCAGTTTCAGCGGCACCATTGAAGAATGGTTGATGGGCGCCGAATACATCATAAGCCATGGCAACAACAATGTGATGTTGTGCGAGCGAGGTATTCGGGCGAATGAAACAGAAACGCGAAACACGTTTGATATCAGCGCCATCCCCATTATTAAAAAGCTGTCCCATCTGCCCATTATTGCCGATCCCAGCCACGCTACAGGACGATGGGAATATGTGGGGTCCATGTCTAAAGCGGCCGTCGCCGCCGGCGCCGATGGCCTTATTTTGGAAGTACACCCTCAGCCAGATGAAGCCTGGTCAGACGGCCGTCAATCCTTAAAACCCGGAAGATTCAGTAAATTGGTACGGGAGATGAAAGCGGTGGCTGCGGCCGTTGGTCGTCACATCCCCGAAGCAAAAGAACCAGTTCCGCTGAACGGCCGGGTTAAGCAATTAGTCTGACATCTGTTTCCAGACGCTGGCTATAGAGAGGACTCATTCGCTATTTTCCTTATAAGCTGCGGCCGTTACCCTGCCAATTAGTAACAGTCATTTATCCAGTTGAGGAAAATAGTTATGAATGATCCACTTTGCAAAACAAATACCATGCTCGCAGTGTGCCCACCGTTGTTTCTTTTGTAAACGGCCGTGAAGCAGATCGTTTCGTCGGCGCTCGTAATCAAAATGCCGTGCAGCAATTTCTGGCCCAACTGCCCGCCCCAGATTAGGTGATATCTATGTGTCGCCTTTGTTTTTGGAGTAGACCACGGCCGTAACGGATCCATCCCCTTCCATATAAGCTTCCTTCACCTGGGTCACATCCGTAATGCCTTCCCGGCGCAGCTGCGTCATCAACTCATCTTCCGTAATCAATTCCTGGCGCATATTTTGGGGCAGCATCACCCCATCCTTTACTAGCAGCAGCGGTGGCGGATGATACCAGCGTTGAAATCGTGGGAAACGGTGCCCCAGCCAATCCAGTACATACGTCCAAAAAACAATCGTGGCAATCAGCAGCAAGCCATCCGCCAAAGATTGGTGGTCGCGGGCCATCGCATTTTGGGCGGCGGCTGCAACCAAAGCAATCATCAATATTTCAGCCAATCCCACCGTCGTACTGCCAATGCGCTTAAAAGCAAAACGCAGCAAAGCAAACAGGATAAGGTACATGACTGTACCCCGTATAAAGATTTCTAAAATGGGGAGTGACGGAATAAAGATACCTTCCCAGTTGATGTCAAACATACACAGATTGTTCCTGATTATATTACCCTTCTAAATGCGCTACGGCCGTTGCCGATGCAGGTTCAAATTATAGAGCAACGGCCGTCGCCTGACTATATCAACCAAACGATTTCAAAAAGTCAACATCTTCCATGATTGTTTCCCCTTGCGTCTAAGGCGCTTATCAATGAACTGATAACGGGATGATAGACAACGGCCGTCAGCGAAACGTCAGCGCAAATTGTCAACGACGGATTGCTCAGTTTTGACGGCGCTGACTGGGAATAGATTAACAGGAGCAACACCGGAATCAGTTCCGATGACGGGTGCGGGCTGGCTTTTGACAATAATCCTGAGGGAAATTATGCTCTGGATTTTCTTTTTTGGGCAAGGAGGATAAACTTGGCAAATTTTTGCGGCCAGAAGCCGCCACTCATTTGGAGAAAACAACAATGTACAAACGAATCTTATTTTTAACGGCCGCCACCCTAACCAGTATGCTCATATTGGCAGGCTGCGGTCTGACCACAGAACAGGTAGATCAGGCAGTACAAACGGTGGAAAGCATGTCTCCCTCAGAATTGGCTGATTTATCGGTGACGATTGAAGCCCTGCCCCCGGAGGTAGTACAGGCGGCGGCTACTTCGGCCGCCCAGGCTGGCTACCCCACCATTTCCCCGGCTGATGTGAACAATGTCATTGCGACGGTGGATGCGGCGCGGGCGACAGCTACGGCCGTCGGTCAATCGGCCGCTTCCGGTGAACGGGTCAATGCTACCCAATCCCCCAACACAGCCCCCATCATCCGCTACTTCTTCGCCTCGGCGCCTACCCAGGCCCAGGCCAAAAACGGCATCCGCTACCACCTGAATTACACTACCGAAAATGCCAATCGAGTAGAAATCTTCGGTAATGTGATGTCCAACCCGGTAGAAGGTAGTTGGCCGGTGTATAACGAATCTGATCATTGGGTGCTGTGGGCGGCCAATGATCAGGTGTGGGTAGAACAACCACTCCAGGTGCAGGCCGATCAGGATACCGGCAGTACGCTGAATAACGTGACTGTCAGTGACCGCAACCTTTTGTTAACGCTGCGCGACCCGCAGTTTGTAGATGGCGACAAGTTGAGCGTGGATGTGAATGGTGTGCGCGTGTTAGACCAGTTTGTAGCTCAAGGACGGCATGTCTCTTTTCCTGTTGTACTGAACAGTGGTGAGAATACAGTTGTGATTACAGCGCAAGGGGTGGGCGTTACACCCCCATTGGTGGCTGAAGTGAGTTTGAATAATGTAACTGGCGGCACGGCCGTGCAGTGGACACGCGGCCTCAATCAAAACGAAACCCAAACATTTACAATTACTGCCCCGTAAACATAACTCCCAAAACCAGCAGAGGTTTTACCTTTTGGGAAAGGTGAAACCTCTACACACAGGCGGCCGATAGCTTCTGCCTAGAACCTTCGGAACGGCAAATTTTCAAGTTGAGCAAAAAATCCGATTTCTCCGAGAAATCGGATTTCTAAATGTACAAGCTATCTAATTTTCATTTCTGAGTCATTATTGGCAACTGCCTTCTCAAAAGCAAGAGTAGCAGTCAAGTCAGTGAAGCCGAGTTTGCGATTAAGCGTATACATGGGGTTGCTTTCTTCATTGCCAGTGCGGATGAGTTGGATACCCTTGTTTTGGGCATATTCAATGGCAACTGTTTTAAGGACGGTTGCCAGCCCGCGGCAACGGTGGCTGCGGATGACACCTGTGAAGCCAGTGAACATGAGCGTGGGATCAATTTCGCTGATCATGAGTTGAGACATGCCCACATAACGGCCGTCAGCCAACGCCACAAACCAGGCTTCATGAACAGCGCCCGGTTCGTGAATGAACTTTTGTACGTAATCGGCAAACGGAACCTTCTTCGGTTCGTAGGGTAAAGGTTCATCCAACGTCAGCGCCCAATCCAATTCCCAAAGATTCTGCTGCCAGTTGGGGTCGAGGGGTTTTTGGGCGCTCAATGACCGTATTTCAATCTCCTGATCCGCAATTTTTTGGCGCAGTGCGATAAATTGGTTCACGTCAAAATTCGGCACAGCCAACGTCGAAATAATCCAGCGCATCACCTGGCGGAAGCCTCGCTTTTTCAAAAACTGGATAGATTGCGGCTTGTGCTGGTAGGTACCACTTTCCAGGATGAGGGGTTTGGGTGTTCGCTGATGCAGAATAGTGAGGATGTGTTCGTACACAGCCGTGCCAATACCTTGCCGTTCAAAATCTGGATGGACGGTAATGTTCATACGATAACGGCCGTCATCGCTAGCCCAGGTAACTTGACCAACCGGGGCAAAAGCAACGAGTCGGCCGTTACGCTCCACCACAAATCGCTGCTTGAATTCAGTCGGCTTTTTGCTGGCGTCTGCATGTTTAAATTCAGTCACCGTCGTCGGGTTTTCCGGCCAAACTGCTTGCTCAATGGCAAAGATAGCCTCATACTCAGCTTCACTTGGATCAAATAGGCGAATATTTTCCATCATTTATTACCTCTAAAACCAGATATCCAGCAGACGATGTTGGGCGACAAAACCAGCTTTTTCAATGGCTTTGCGCGAGGCGATGTTGTCTGCCGCACAGGAGCAGATGGGTTGACGGCCGTGCTGCTTACAATAACTACCCAACTGCCGCAAAAGCTGTGTTCCCCACCCGCACCGCCGCTGTTCTCGCTCTACAATCATGCCAATATCTGCATACACCGGTTGGCTGACACTAAAACGGCACTCTCCAATGCCAATAATTGCTGGTCCTTCGGTCAGTAAAAAGACCTGTCCCTTGTTGATCAGGTCTTGGGCATACTGTTGACGGCCGCCAAAACCAGCTTCAATACTTTCCGTATCTTCATATTCGTTGTTACGGCCGTAAAAATCCACCAACGCAGCCAGATCTGTCTGCATCCCCAGACGAAAAATTGTGCCTGGGGAGGGATTGGTCGGTAGCGGCTCTAAAACGTGAAATAGATAGGTATTTACGGCCACTTTTTGCTGCCGGTCCAGGCATAACGACAGGTAAAAGGGATCATTGGTACCGGCGACGGCCGTTTTCACCCCACGCTCTGTTAACACAGTGGCAAATAATTCCGCTGCCAAAGCAGGGCTATTAACATAAAATTCAAGTAAACAATCTGCTTTATTGATAGCGCAATACCCAACTGCCTGTCCGTTTACTGTCAAAATAATATGTGGAGCCAGACCGATAACGGCCGTTTCCCAATAACAATCCTGCGGCGCAACCAATGATCGCAAATAAGCCTTTTTTAATCCGGCAATATCTTCAACTGCATCTACCTGCTGCAAAACAATCATGAGACAATATCTCTAAAATCAAGGTTGTATATCTTTCACTTGCATAAGTGTTAACTTAAGCGAAGACCTCGCAGGTTTTAACGCAAAACCTCAGAGGGGCGTAGATCATTTTGGAAACCTGCGAAGTCTTAAGTTAACGACAATGCTTTCACTTGTTTAGGCGCTAACAGCGACAAATAAATTGTCGATAATCAGGAAAATAATGAATTGTGAAGTGTGGACTCATTCACCATTCACAATTCATTATTCTTTTTTCAGACTTCGCTGGAAAAAGAGCTAGTATCTTGCCGGCGCTGCAACTTTTGCTGCAAACGTACCCAATCCGGCAAATGATGGTAAGGCTCAAACTCTGGTTGTTGTTGCAGATAGCTCTTATCATTGAAACCTTTGGCTACGGCCGTTTCCAAATAGACAAAAACATCTTCCGTTTGCCCCAAAGTGGCTGCCGCTCTAGCCGCCCGGTAAGCTATCCAGTCCGGCGCCGACGCTTCAGCCAGGGCCTGCCTGTACCAGACGAGCGCCTCGGCAAATTCCCCCGCTTCATGCCGAAAATAGCCGTTGACAGCCAGGTTAACAACCGGATCAAACATCATGAAGCGAATAGGATATTCGGCCGTTTTGTGGAAGCCAAGTTTTTCAGCAATGCGAAGGGAGGGTGTATTGCTGGCCCAACTTAGCCAGCCAATGTCATACATGCCCCGGCTGACCGCTTCCTGAATCACGGCCGTGGCCGTCACACTTGCCAACCCTTGCCGGCGATGGGAGTCAGCCGTTTCAATGCCTAATTCACAGCGATTACCACTGTTGTATTCACTCATGCACCAGGCGACGATAGCGCCCGCCTGCACCACACAATACCCAAAACTTTTATCTAAAAAATCGGCTACCGACGGCCGCTCTGAACACATCTCATCAGTCACATAATCCAGGTTGTGAATAGAGGCATCTGCCAGGAGAGCGGCATCCACCCGGCGTAGTTTATAGCCTGCAGGCACGACCGTTTGCCAGGTACGGCCGCGGGCATCCAGCCGGTAATAGACGCGCGTGTCTGGCAGTGGATGTTCCCCGGGCATGACGGCCGCCAGGTGGGGCTGCCAGACCGGTGGCGCATAAACAGAAAACTCATCGGCGCCAATGCCTTTTGCTTGATCGGTAAACGTCGTAGCTAACAAATGGCGGATTGCCTGGCGCAACTGGCTGCTACCCGGCTGACCGCCGATGATGACCCGATCTTTGAACCAGGTCACGGCCGTTTGCGGGGAGCTGACATCATCTACATAGATGTCAGCCAGGGTCAAACCGGCCAACATGGACTCTATCACCAGTAGTTGGCTGTAGGCGAATAACGGCCGTGTTTTGTCATAGGTATGTGATGGGATCTGTGACAACATAGTTCTACTTCCAATTAATCATACGGTAAACTCAAAGTTAACATAAGGAACATCGCTGATGATACATTCTTGACGGCCGTGCATAAACGTATCAATCCACTTATCTCCGCTCGGTTCATAACCAAAAGTATCAATCAAAACGGCATACAAATCAATTTCACGCAGCTTCATAAAATGCGGAATTTCTGCCAACCAGGCTGAATCCAGCTCATTTTCCTCAACATACCCTTGCACAAAAGGCGACCATAATCTTGTCAACTGCTCTTCCGGATTAGGGTTATTGGTAACGGCGTAAAACAAGACCATAGCAATGTCATAAATGAAATGCCCGTACACACAATCGTCAAAATCGAACAGTGTAATCCGGTAATTCTCGTCTACAAAGAAGTTCCCGGCGTGGGCGTCTTGATGAATCATACCAAAGCCATCGGCGTCTTGGGGCAAACTTTGCAGATGAACCATGAGATCATTGTAGCGGCTGCGCACGGCCGTTTCCCCTTCCGGCAAGAATAGATCAACATACAGCATAATCGGATCATCCCACGACGGCCGTTTCCAACTGATATTTGCCGGTTGGTAACTTTTGCTTAATTTATGAATGCGGCCGAGGAGACGGCCGTAAACTGCAAACAAGCGCTCATCCCATCTGTCAGTGACCCAGGCTGGCCCGCCCGGCGCCTTCACAAATGCTGTGGCTAAAAACAGCCCCCCCTGTCTATCGTCAATCAATTCCACTAGTTCTCCATTCTCAGAAAGAACCGCTTTAGCTACGCCCGCGCCCCCGGCCGCCAGATAGTTAATCCAATCCACTTCGCCATAAATCAGTTCCGGGCTGCGGCGGAGACTGTGCCCAATTCGCAAAATGTATTCCCTGGCATCCTTCTCAAACTCATAAATAAAACTCTCAAACCCATCCAGTAGCCTGATTTTGTCTGGGGCAATGGCATACCGTTGCCGGGCTTCCACTAAAATAACTTCACTAAATCGTTCACGTATCGCTTCTTCCATCATTATTTCCTTTTCGAGCTTGACAATATACGATTATCCACTAATAAACGTAAATCGTATCAAAATCTCGCCGGTCTCCCAAGTCAATTATCCACCCGCTAGAAAATCTAAAACATGGTCGTTAAATAATTCAGGCGTTTCCATATTGAGCATGTGGGCCACGTTGGGAATAGTTGCTAATTGTGCGTTGGGTATCTGCCCGATTAGCCAATTTGCCTGTTCTACTTTTTCCGGTAAATCCAGGCTGCCACTGAGGATGAGGGTGGGAGTAGTGATGGTTGAAACACGGCCGTATGCCACCGGTTCTAATCCCACTTCCTCAATATCATCGGGGATATCCATCTCAAAGATTTCTCGCTGCATGAGGGCTACTTTTTGGCGCACGGCCGTGTTCACTTCATCCGGCTG
>JAAEOP010001089.1 GCA_024223125.1 Chloroflexota bacterium | reverse complement strand
TATGCTGCAATGTATGAATCAGTTGCTGCCCACAGTCGGTTGGGGCTAAATGTCGTTGTCGATGTGGGGCATCATGACAGCTATTCGATACCACGAGGTATCCTGGTTGATAGCGCCCAACGCTTGAGAGGGTTGCCAGTTCTGTTTGTAGGAGTTCGTTGCCCGATTGATATAATTATGAAACGACGGCACAAGACGTGGGGGAATGGTGATTCAGCAGATGCGTCCGTGCCGAAACCGGTTCAGTTGTGGGAACAAGAAGTACACAATCCGGGTTTCTATGATCTTGAAGTGGACACCTCGCTATTAAGCCCAGAAGAGTGTGCAGAGAAGATACGGAAGCGGCTTGTGGCGACTGAAGCCCAGTGGTGTAGGGAACAGCCCGCTGGATGATGTAATGGAAGATGAGTGAATGCTGTGGATAGTGACATTGGTGGCAGTTTTGTAACGTGCGTTAGGCGCAGATAAATAGTGTAAAATGATAAAAAATGCTAAAACAGTAATATCGATACCAAGTTGTATGTTCAGACATTTTGTTGCGTCAGTAACTAGTGTTGTGATACCCGCCGTTCTATTAGTCGTTGTGTATTTTGTGCTGCTTATTATTGCCATCTTCACTGGTACAGGGTTAGGTAGTCCAATTTCCCTGCCGCTTTGGGTGGCGTTTGTCTTTGTCATCAGTACAATATATACAGCCATCTTGCTATTCCCATCAGCGCTGATGGCCGAAGCTATTTCGAGCGCCTTTGGCAAGCGGCAACACATAGCGCAAATTCCAATCTCGATGTTGGTTCTAGTTGCACTTATCCTTGCGGCAAGTTTTACACTGCGTCTTTACCCCGATTACTCAGAGATAGGATTCTTGCACTTGGCAGATAATCCGATTGTTACCTTCATAATTTTGCTGATACCACTCGGTATCTATTGGTGGACGATGAAAATTGTGCAAACGGGTATATCAATTCCGACCGCTTTTCTCAAAAGCTTGGGAGAAGCTTATGGTGCAAGAACGCAGTAAGGAATGAATTCTGCGCCTGAGTATTTGGGGCAGCACCGCAGCGGCAGGTCAGCAAACTGTTAGACGGCTGTAATAGCGATAGATATGAGAGGTCATAGCGCAGATGAGTCAACTAGGACAAATCATTATCCTTAATGGGGTTCCGCGGTCAGGAAAGTCAAGCATTGTCAAAGTGATTCAGGAAACCTTTGATGGTCCTTGGATGAATTTGGGAGTTGATGTATTCAAGGAACGCATTATCCCAAATCGATACAGTCCGTCAATTGGGCTGCGACCTGGAGG
>JAAEOP010001088.1 GCA_024223125.1 Chloroflexota bacterium | reverse complement strand
TCTAAGTTTACAAGGATACCACACGGCCGTTACTCACCACCCCATTCATAATATTCCGCGTATCTACAATAACCGGTGCATAATCAGCCACACCTTGCCAATCAATATTCTGATGGTTTGTGACCACCACCGCACAATCCGCTTCCTGCAACAAATCTGGCGTTAACGCTAAAGATTCTAAGTCAAAACCTTCATGGGACAGATCGTCCACAAACGGATCGTGATACTGTACAGTGGCGCCCCGTTCTTGCAGCAGATGAATGATGTCAATGGCCGGACTTTCGCGCACGTCACCTACATTGGGTTTGTAGGCCACACCCAATATTAAAATCTGGCTGCCGTTAATCGCCTTACGATCTACGTTCAAAGCATCAGCCACCTTGCCCACTACATACTCCGGCATATATCCATTCACTTCGGCCGCTAACTCAATAAAACGAGCGGTGTAATTCAGGGTGCGTAATTTCCAACTCAGGTAATGGGGGTCAACCGGAATACAGTGCCCACCCAATCCAGGGCCAGGCGTAAACTTCATAAAACCATATGGTTTGGTCGCGGCCGCATCCACCACTTCCCACACATTCAATCCCAACCTATCACACATCAGAGCCACTTCATTTACCAGCCCAATATTTACGGCCCGGAACGTATTCTCCAGCAGCTTCACCATCTCGGCCGCGGCCGGATTAGAAACAGGCACTGGCTTTTCCACAATAGCGCCATACAGCGCCAATGATATTTCCTGGCAGTTAGGCGTCATGCCGCCAATTACTTTAGGCGTCGTCCACACATTGTAATCAGCGCGGCCGGGATCAATCCGTTCTGGTGAAAAAGCCAGAAAAACATCTTGCCCTACTTTATCCCCATTACTGATGAGGCGGGGCAAAATTACTTCCTCAGTCGTACCAGGATAGGTTGTGCTTTCTAACACAATGAGTTTGCCAGAGCCACCGTAACGGGCGATATTTTCGGCCGCATCAATAATATAAGAAATGTCCGGGTCTTTTGTTTTGCGTAAAGGGGTAGGCACACAAATGGAGATAGCATGAACATCTTTTAAGGCGGCATAGTCGGTCGTGGCTTGCAAACGGCCGTCTCCCACCAAACCTTCCAAAACTGCATCCGCCACATCCTCCACATAACTCTCGCCGCGCTGCACCATGGCCACCTTTTGGGCATCCACATCCACACCTATTACATGAAAACCGGCTTCTACAAAAGCAACCGCCAATGGCAGCCCCACATACCCCATACCAACAATACCAATCCTTGCCCGGCGCTGTATGATTTTGTCTAATAGTTCCTGTTTAATACTCATCTAACCCAACCTCCAGGCAGGTTCCACCCTTTCGACATCGTATAGTCTAAAAAAGGTCTATATACACCCAACTGCCCACCCGCCAAGTATAAGATTACGTCTTACAATACTCTTTAACGATGGCTCAAATAAACCCCACCAAAGCAGCAAACAGGTCATTGGATGATTGGTGTGGTTGGTGGTTGGTAGCTTATACTATCCACTATCAACCAACCACCATATTCACAGGATGTAAAATAACATCACGATTAGAGAAAAAATCTATAAGGATTGTATAATACCATCCACCTAATTGACAAAACTGGCATCCGTGTTGTGCTTCAATTTTTCCACATCTTCACGATCAAGTTTTAAGGGCCAGGGGTGATTATTAAGATACGTCAGCAACACCTGCACCCGCTCCGTCCCCGAAAGGTAAATATCAAAAATTCCATCATATCCCGCAAATAGCCCTTGAACAATTTGCACACGCTCTCCAGGTTCCAATTTTTGCTGTGCGTTTTCCTCAACCAATGTTTCGGCCGCTTGTTTTTCGACTTCGATAATTAAACTATCCGGCACCACGGCCGGAATTCCCCCAAATGAAACCAATCCCCGTGTGCCATGAATCCAGGAATATGCATTTTTGCCTACAACATCCAGATCTGCCTGTACAAATATATAACCGGGGAAATATGGTCGCTGCTTTGCTGCCCGTGGATTCTTCGGCTTAACCTGTAAAACTGGAGCAAATACCGTTTCATCTTGCACCAATAACTGCCGACAAACAACCCGTTCCTTATGCGGTTTTACTCTCAACACATACCAATGTAAAGACATATAATCAACCCTGTATAAGCAGATTCAAAGATCAGGAGTCTATCTTAACCGGCACTTGTTGACAATGATACAAACGGCCGCAACTCATCTGATCACAAACGGCCGTTCTCCCTTCAATTTTAGCCCCACATTCTTGACAAGTATCGCCCATCTTCCTCTACTACTTGTCCAGACTTTTAGCGGCAATAGTGGAAAAGACAAAACGGCCGTATCACATGATACGGTTGTTTCTATCATCCATCTAATTGACAATTCGTTTGTTGCGCTACAGACCTAATAACTCTTTTTTCTTGGCTGCATACTCTTCGTCGGTGAGGATGCCTTTTTCATGCAAGTCGGCTATCCGTTCCAACTCTACCGTGTAATCGTCTTCTTCGGCATCCGCTTTATCAACCTCATCCCATTCCGCATCAGATAATTCTTCCGCATCAATGTTCAGATCATCCAGCGCCTGATCCAATTCCTCGTCGGTTAGTTCTTCGGCTGTTTTGCCTGTATGTTCCTCAACGCGCTTAACATCTGTTTTGCTAAGTTTATGGGCACCGATGGCGATTAAACCACCGACCAAAATAACGCGACATCTGCGTCGTCTACGGCGACGACGCATTGTCATACGCACAGCCATTCTTCTGCCTGCCATTGCTCCTGGACCTAGACCTCTTC
>JAAEOP010001087.1 GCA_024223125.1 Chloroflexota bacterium | reverse complement strand
CCCACATTCCACGTGCCGTTTGTGTAAGTGCCTCGCGTAGTAAAGGTATACCAGAGGTCAATGATGCCTGGTACTAATAATGTATCTAAAGTGTCTGTCAGTTGTACCGAATTTGCAGTGATTGGCCCGTTGTTGGTTACCATAACCGTAAAAGTAATTAAATTGTTGACGTTGGTCACCGTCACTGCTACGGCCAAATCAATGCTAATAGGCGGGGATACCGTGGCTACTGCGCCGGCATGATTATTGTCAGGATTCGAGTCGAATTGATCGACATCAGAAATGATGGCCGTGTTGGTGATGGTTTTACCACTTGTGCCAGGATCAACTTTGGCCGTAATCGTAAGCAGGGCGTTGGCCTTAAGGTTGAGAGGACCCACTGTCCACACATTGTTGGTGTAAATACCTTGAGTGGTTGTGTATTCTTGAAAAGTTACACTCATTGGCAATGTATCGGTGATCTGTACCCCCGTTGCATTCTCTGGACCCTGATTGGTGACTACGACGGTATAGGTGATAATCTCGCCCTCGATGGGCGTGGGATTGTTTACTATTTTGGTCACAGCTAAATCGATTTCATCGCTATCTGAACATAGGTGGCTGACATTCACCCCAACCAACACCAGTGAATCCCCGTTATCAGATGGCGATTTTAGGGTAATGCTTATCTGTTGCGTGCCTGTTGGAACTTGCCGAAGCACCAATTGGGGAATGTTTAAGCGGTTGCCGTGGGTAGGGGTAGTTTCAACCGTATATGTTGTTACGCCGCCGGCTGTGGCTTCTACCCTCATCTGGCGTGGGTCTTCATTGTTGTCAATGACAACTGCGGTGATAGCAAGATCTGTTGCCCTGGCCAATTGCGGAATGGTCAGTACTGCCGTATATGCTTGTTGGGTTTCACTCCTTGCCCAGGCGTATCCATTCGTTGTTTTACCAACAGATGTCCACCGTTCATCTGATGTTTTGCGTTTAGCGTAAAGAATGAACCCCCGGCTGCCTTCAGGCTGACTAACGGATACTGTAATCTGATGAGCCGGAGTCAAAGAAGCTTCATAGGTGTATCCCCCGTCGCTAATTGTGCTGGGTTGGGTTAGCGTTACCGGCAGTTGGATATTG
>JAAEOP010001086.1 GCA_024223125.1 Chloroflexota bacterium | reverse complement strand
TGTATCGGTGATCTGTACCCCCGTTGCATCTTCTGGACCATGATTGGTTACTGCGACGGTATAAGTGATAATCTCGCCCTCGATGGGCGTAGGGTTGTTTACTGTTTTGGTCACAGCCAAATCGACTTCATCGCCTGAACATAGGTGGCTGACATTCACCCCAACCAACACCAGTGAATCCCCGTTATCAGACGGCGATTTTAGGGTAATGCTTATCTGTTGCGTGCCTGTTGGAACTTGCCGAAGCACCAATTGGGGAATATTTAAGCGGTTGCCGTGGGTAGGAGTAGTTTCTACCGTATATGTTGTTACGCCGCCGGCCGTGGCTTCTACCCTCATCTGGCGTGGGTCTTCATTGTTGTCAATGACAACTGCGGTGATGGTAAGATCTGTCGCCCTGGCCAATTGCGGAATGGTCAGTACTGCCGTATATGCTTGTTGGGTTTCACTCCCTGCCCAGGCGTATCCATTCGTTGTTTTACCAACTGATGTCCACTGTTCATCTGATGTTTTGCGTTTAGCATAAAGAATGAACCCCCGGCTGCCTTCAGGCTGACTAACGGATACTGTAATCTGATGAGCCGGAGTCAAAGAAGCTTCATAGGTGTATCCCCCGTCGCTAATTGTGCTGGGTTGGGTTAGCGTTACCGGCAGTTGGATATTG
>JAAEOP010001085.1 GCA_024223125.1 Chloroflexota bacterium | reverse complement strand
CGTCACTTTATTCAGCGAATCAGGACATTGCTGACCGGGTTTGGCTATGCTTCCGATTTTGTGCCCATCAGCCAACATCTGTTCCCGAGATTGGAGTTGGAGACGATTGACCTTGTTTTACTTGATATCAATATGCCTGGAACGGATGGTGTGGCCATACTCAAGCAGCTCAAAGTCCATCCGATTTACCAGACCATCCCGGTAATCATGTTGACTGCAGAGGTGGATGAGAAAGTGCTGGCCGACTGTTTTGAACACGGGGCCACCGATTTTATCAGCAAGCCCGTCCGGGAGCCGATCCTCAAAGCGCGAGTTGAATCCACTTTGGCTATGCGGAGCCATATACAGGCGTTGGAAGACCGGACCACCGCTCTCGATCAGGCGAATAAAAAACTTCAACAGGAGATTGCCGCGCTTAAACGGGCAGATGAAAAATAGTCTGAAGCAAAGAAGACGGCCGAAAATCAAATTGAATTGTTCTACATCATTAACAGCCAGGTGCCCCCGGCATACCGGCCTGCCTGTGCGATACACCTGTCTGTGTGAGGATACGAACAGGCAGTCTTAAACAGTTGAGCTATGCTCAAATCGGGCTGAAATTGCCATTCCGGCAAAGAATTTACCTTGACAACAAAGCCCGCTTTGGTTATCCGGATGATTATTGTTTGCATCAATGGGCGCTTCAATATGTTGGGCTGCATATAAAGCCGATACACAATTTACGCTTTTCGATTTATCCGCGCTGAAAGAGCAATGCCTTATTTCTTCTCTGCCG
>JAAEOP010001084.1 GCA_024223125.1 Chloroflexota bacterium | reverse complement strand
GGTCTTCAGGCAATGCGTGAACGGGCAGAACATTGTGGTGGCTCAGTTGAATTAGAAAGTGAACCAGGCGAAGGGACGATACTGGTTGTGTCCATCCCGATTTCTAATGAGGCCAGGTATGCAGATTAGGTCGGCGCCAGCAGATAAAAAGGTGTAAGGGAACGCTCGTTTTTAACTTGGCAAGATTGGTTCACTCTTTCGAGAGTGAACCAATCTGGAAACTCAAAAGTTATTTACGGGCAAGCCCTAAGGAACTTGAGTACAATCATTATGGACGCAATTCGCATTTTAATCGTAGATGACCATCCAGTAGTGCGGGAAGGGTTGGCTGGGATGCTGGCCGGACAGGATGATTTTGAAGTGGTGGGGTTGGCCGGAGATGGAGACACGGCCGTTACCCTGCACAACTCTCTCTCCCCTGATGTCACTTTAATGGATTTGCGTATGCCCGGCCTGGATGGGGTGGGGGCGATTGAGGCGATAAAAGGGGCACGGCCGTCAGCCCACATCCTCGTTCTGACTACTTACGACTCCGACGCCGATATTGTGCGAGCGGTGGAAGCGGGGGCCACCGGTTACTTGCTAAAAGACACCCCGCGTGAAGAATTGTTCCGGGCTATCCGTGCCGCTGCTGGAGGAGAATCTGTATTGGCCCCGGCCGTAGCCGCCCGCCTGATGACGCGGATGCGTGCCCCGGCCGAAGAAAACCTGAGCGCCCGCGAAATTGAAGTGCTGCAATTGGTCGCCAGAGGCGCCAGCAACCGGGAAGTAGGCAAACAGTTACACATCAGTACCGCTACCGTCAAAACCCATCTCATTCACATCTTTGATAAATTAGGAGTCAGCGACCGCACGGCCGCTGTCACCACCGCTCTGGAAAAAGGGATTATTAGCCTGGAACGGTAATGTCAGTGTTCAGTAATCAGTTGTCAGTAAGCACTACTGAACACTGATCACTACTTTTCAAATGCTTCACGCAGTTCGTGCAATTCCCGACTCATCCAGTAGAGGGTGTCAATGGTTTCGTCGAGATGGTAGATGACTTCGGTGAGGAGACCGACAGCGAGTTCTGGGCTTTTTTGGACGTACTGCCAAAATTGGTCATGCCTGAACTTGACGGCCGTTACAGGCGTAATAGCCGTGCAGGTAGCATTACGTGGCGTTTGGGAAATCATTGCTAATTCACCCAGGATGCTTTTGGGACCACGTTCGCCAACGGCGCTAACATCTTTAATTTCGATGGCAACACGGCCGTCTAACATCACAAACAGACAATCGGTTAAGCCGTCCTGAGTAATCAGACGGTCGCCAACAGCGTAGAAGACCTTCTTACCCAATAGAAAAATTTCTTGCATCTGATCTTCGGGTAAACGGGCAAACAGGGGCAATGTTTTTAGAAAGTCAATCGTTTCGGTGGATAAAGTCATGGTAACAATTCCTCTTCCGTATATGGCCGATTTGAAGTGAAGTAACCGGGATTATAGCCCTATTTGGCAGTCTGTACTATAGATTTACGGCCGATAAACACACCCTCTTGCAATTGAAAGGTCACATTGCCATTTTCTTCATCGGGTTGCAAAAACTGCTGTACTGCTTCGTCCGCATTGATCAGTAAATCATGCAGCCGCTTAACCAGAACTTCATCATTCGTCATACGCCGTGCCCACCCTTCAAATGCCATTGTTTTTGTCAGGGTTTCTACGTGTTCAACCGTTAGTCCGGCCGATTCATAGGCGGCCGTCCATTCAGACATATGCAGGCAGCGGCCGTGGCTGGGATCACGTAGTTTCTCAAACATATTCACATACTCGCCCACTTTTCCAGCGGGCACAATATTATCCGCCACCGCCAGCGCCCCGGCCGGCTTCAAAACCCGCGCCGCTTCCAGTACAAATTTGGCCACATCCAGGAAATGATGCGGTGCAATACGGCACGTTACCAGGTCAAACCGGCTATCTTCAAAAGGCAAATCCTCAGCATCCGCATACTGCACATCCAGATTCTTTACGTTCCGATCATCGGCCAACGCGGCCGTTTTTTCCAACATTTCCGGCGTAATATCAGTTGCAGTAACGTGGGCCACATGCGGCGCAAAAGCCAGCGCCGTGTGCCCGGCGCCGGTAGCAATATCTAACGCATGCCAATCACTTTGCGGCTTTACCAATTCAACCAGCCGCGTCAGGCTGGCCCCTTTGGCGTGGATTTTACTGGTTACATAGTGGGCGGCGGCGGCGCCAAATTGTTGTTGTACAACTTCTTTATTCATCATTTCCTCCAGGAATAGTTTGCGCTCACTCCGGTAACTATGCTACATTTTTCTCGGTAATGAGTAACAAACACCTTTTCTCAGATACATCATGTCTATTGTATTGAATAGACATGATCGGAAATAACTTTTTTGACGGGATTAACAAGATTTACAGGATGAAATAATCTTGTTAATCTCGTAAATCCTGTCTGATTTCTTATTTCCGATAAGGTTGAATATTCATTTTTCGGGTATGTTTGAGTTATATTCTAAAGGATAACATCCATGAAACCTCGAATTATTAGTCTTACTTTACTTCTTCTCTTAAGTCTGATCACTTGCAACTCCCCATCCACCGCCTTGCTGCCAGCCACAAACCAGGCAGCCGGGAAAGACGTCCCCTCCAGAAGTGGTGAAACCTCAACCACTAGTGACCCTGAACTACCGCGCGATTTCAACCTCCCCATCCCATTGTTTACCGCCAATGCTGCCTGGAACCAAACTGCTGCCAGCGCGGCCGTTCTCCCCACAAGCGACCAACAAATCCTAACTACTTACCGGGTGCTACTTGGCGACTTCAACGATCTCGTCGGTTACACCGGGCCAGCCACAACCTGGCCTTTTCTGGACATAAACATTGATGATTACAGCGTCCCCATTTTCCGTGCCGGAACAGCACAGAACGATGTGTGGATTTGTGCGGATGAAGGTGTTTTGGGGTGGCCCCACCCTAAATTTGGCATTGACACCTTGGGCGGCCCGGTCACAGTACCCGCGCCAGCCGGTACCGTGCGCCCTGCCGGGCCACAGAATACCGACGCTGATGGGCATCTTGTGCTGTATGATGCCAACACGTTCACCGCCTACGATTATTTCTACGCCATTACCCAGCATGATGGGCAGTGCCTGAGCTGGGGCGGCGGGTATCCGGGTACGCAAATTTTCGAGGCCGGCGAGGTGGATTTCTTTGATGTGCGCGGCAAAGGGACCAACTATCCCGAAGGCTACTCCAGCGCCCGCGCCCACGGCACACCTCTGCTGGCCGGGATGATCCTGCCCGAGGATATTGAGAGCGGCGCCATCAGCCACGCGCTGGCTTTCGCCATTCCTGGCCCCCGAAATCTCAGCTCCGATCCTTCGGAACCAGATTCCTCTGAATACTTCTACCCGGCCTCCACGACCGAGACAGACTTCTACAGCGCCAATCCATACGCACTAATTGCCGGTCAGCGTATCCGCTTAAAACAGACCCTCGTAGATGAAGATGATGATGTCGTTGACGAAAGCCAACTGGCGCCTATCACTCAGATGTTCTTCGCTGCTCTGCGTAATTATGGCGCTTATCTGGTAGATAATGCTGGTGGTTTCTCTTTTTATGCCGAAGATATCCATACGGCTAATCTCAACCTGACCGATGATCAGGTCAATGCATTGATCGGCCAGCCACCAGGGACGCCACTCCCGGCTGATATGACCAAATGGCAAATTGTCCTCGAACAAATTCACACCGACATGGAGGTGATTCCTTTCGCTTCCGGTCCAGGAACTAATTATCAGGACCCTGCAAACGCCACCATTACAACTGCCAATTATGAGATGGTTGAACCTGCCACGCACCCAGACGCACTCACAATATCAATCTATCTGCCGACGCTTAGGAGCGGAAATTGAATAAGACGACGAAGTCGTTTCCTTACCGCTCCTTCAAGCTGACGATGCAATTCCGTATCTTATTTCATTGTCAGCCCTTATCGTTCCCTAATTGGCCGCTCACAGGATAATTTATGCCTAAGCTAAATGTGTATTGTTTTGGCAGGTTGGAAATTCATTATAAAGATACTGATCATATAGATAACCTGACCAAACCGCCTACACTCAAGTCTCAATCTTTGCTGGCTTATTTGATTTTGCGCCGCCAACGGCCGTCTTCCCGTGAAAAACTCATGGGTATGTTTTGGGGAGATCGGCCGGAGCGTAAAGCCCGCCGTTCCCTCTCCAACGCCCTGACACATATCCGCCACTGTCTTCCTGACGGAAACTTTCTGCAAGCAGATAATCAGGTTGTTCAGATTGCCCTGCCCATTACCTTATGGCTGGACGCTGAGGTATTTATGCAGGAAGCATCTCGGCATAATCAGGCTAGTTTGCAAACGGCCGCCACTCTCTATCGCGGTGAATTCATGTCCGGCTTCTTTGACGATTGGGTAATAGATGAACGGTACCGGCTGCAAGCGCTGTATATGGAAATGTTAGCCCGGCTGATGACCTTATATGAAACACAAGGACAGGTTCAGGCCGCATTGACAACAGCCCGGCGCTTGCTGACAGAAGACAACTTGCGTGAAGATGCTCATCGCCTGATCATGCGGGCTTACTGCCACCTGGGGAAACGCAACGCAGCGCTGAAACAATATCAACTTTGCCAGGAAGCCATTAACCAGGAATTAGATACAGAGCCAACCAATGAGACCATCGCCCTTTACCAATCAATTCTGGACGGCCGTTTCCAACCATTGCCTGCCAATCAGGTTTTATCAGCCAACATCTCCCTGCCACTACCAGCGACCGGAACCGGGCATCATCCACTTGGCATTGGGGCATCGAAACCATTGGTGGGGCGACAAGAGGAACTTGCCTTCCTCAGCGCCTGCTGGAGCCGGGCACAGACCGGGACAAAGACATCGGTGTTGGTATCTGGCGAAGCTGGCGTGGGTAAAACCCACCTGATAGAAACATTCGCCCAAAATGTGAGTTTGCAAGGTGTCCGGACGCTATGGGGTCGATGTTACGAGTTTGAGCGCGTACTACCTTATCAACCCATCGCTGAAGCGTTGCGTCCCTGGCTGTTAAGTCTGGAAACAGCCGATCAGACTCAATTACCGGCCTGGGTTGTGGCCGAACTGTCCTGGTTACTGCCGGATGTGATGAAGGAATTGGAAATTGACAACAAGGCCACAGAGCAGCGGCCGCAGTCGTTTGAGACTTCCGATGGCAAACAAGCGCGCACCCGGCTGTTTCATGCCATCGCCTATCTCCTCTCTCTCATTGCCCATCGTCCTCTGTTGATTGTGCTAGAAGATTTACATTGGGCGACGGAATCCACACTGCAACTTATCCATTACCTGGCGCGTTATTTGGCCAATAAACCGGTTCTCCTGTGTGGCACGTATCGGCAAGAATTGGTGACTCGCAGCCATCCTGTCACCGGGCTGGCACAGTTGTTAAACAAAGAGAATATAGGAGAGACAGCAGCGCTGTCACCCCTTTCTCAATCTGACGTCGAGAGTCTGGCGTTAGAGATGTCGGCTGCCGGCGAGGCCATTTTGCCTTTGGCGCGGCGACTGCACCAGGAAACGGAAGGCAATCCCTTCTTCCTGATGGAAATCATTAAGACTCTCTTTGATAATGATGTCATTGCGTTGGTAGATGGCGCCTGGCGAGGTCAATTTAACCGAATTAGCGTCGGCCAACTGCCCTTACCCGCCAGTATAAGGGAAGCCGTCTTGTCTCGTGTTCAGCGTTTATCTGAGGCAGATCAGGCAGCGCTTCGTCTGACGGCCGTTCTCGGCCGAGAATTTGATTTTGACCTATTCAACACAACGTTGAACCAGGGAGAAGAAGCCACGCTCACAGCCATAGATACGCTGCTGCGTCACCGGCTCATCAGCGAAGGACAGGGAAGGACTGAACGAGACTACCTGTTTACCCATCACAAAATCCAAGAAGTGATCTACGCAAACTTACCGGCTCGCCGCTGCCAGCATCTCCATGCTCAGGTGGGTCAGGTTATGGAAACTTTGTATGCTGACCAACTTGAATCATATGTAGCTGAATTGGCGCATCATTTTGATCACGGCCGACAATTGAAACGATCCTTAAAGGTGAAAGCGGCCGATTATTTGCAACGAGCTGGACAACAGGCGGCTTCACAATTTGCCAACACAGAGGCATTGACCTATTTCAACCGGGCGCTTAATTTAATCTCCAAAAATGACCTGACACGCCAATATGATCTTTTGCTGAATCGGGTCAGGATTTACAATGTACAAGGGGAACGGCCGTACCAAAAAGATGATCTCGAATCATTGGCCGCCACAGCCGAAGCGCTGGCAGATACCCAACGTATGGCCGAAATTGCCCAACTGGAAGGCCGCTACTATTTCACGATTGCCAATTATCCGGCAGCCATTACTGCGTCACAAACGGCCGTAGATTTAGCCGCCCAATGCGAGACAACCGACTTACAAGCCAGGGGGTATCAACAGTGGGGTGACGCCTTATCGGCCCAAGGCGATTACACGGCCGCACAGACCCAACTCAAACAAGCCACCCATCTAGCGCAGTCTGCCGGAGCTTATCAAATCGAGGCTGACAGCCTCCGCAGTTTGGGGTTGGTTAGCGTCTACCAGGGAGAGTACCAGAGAGCTAAAACCATGCTGGAACAAGCTCTGGCAATCTTTCGCAATCCCCAAAGCCGCTCATGGCAAGGGGAAGCTCAGGCTTTGCGAACATTGGGCAATATCTACCGCTATCAGGGTGATCATACGGCCGCGCAAGAACAGTACAAACTGGCTTTACAAATCAATCAACAAATGGGAGACCGGTACAATGAGGCAATTACCTACAATAACCTGGGGGTTATCTTGTGGGATCAAAGTGATTTTGGCGCTGCCGAAATAGTTCTCCTGAAATGTTTACAAATCAGCCGGGAAATTGATGCGCGGGCTGACGAAGGATATGTACTCAACAATCTAGGCCGCCTGGCAACGGAACGCGGCCGTCTGGCCCAGGCCAGGGAATATCTTCATGACGCTTTGCAGGTTCAACGCCAGATAGGTGAACGACAAAGCGAAAGCATGGTTTTACAAAGTTTGGCTTATATCTTACGGGAGCAGGGAGCATATAAAGAGGCGCTGGATCATTGGCAAAAATCCCTAGATATTAGGCGGGAGATTGGCGACCGTCAGGGAGAAGGGTACACGTTGCGCGGGCTGGTGGAAACGGCTCTGATTCAAGGGGAGTTTACCCAGGTGGAACAAAACCTCAGCCTGGCATTGTCAATATTTACAGAGATCGGTGAACCAAAGGGCATCGGTGAAGTGCAGAGGGGATTGGGCCGGATGGCGACTCGCTTGGGTAACTATCCAGCGGCCGTTGATCATTTTCAGCAGGCGCTGGCCTATTTCAAAACTCAGAGGCAGACCGCCTATACCTTTCTCCAGATGTCCCTGCTATATCATGAGATGGGGGATGATGAAACGGCCGTTACCTACGGCCAACAAGCATTGCAAAACGCCCAGGAACAGGACATCCGTCTTCTATGGGCGACAGCGCTAACCTATACCGGTCACATCCACATCGGGCTGGGTAACCTGACAGAAGCTGTGGCGGTTTATGAACAGGCGCTTGGGATGCGTCATGAAACCGGCCAACACCACCTGGCCCTGGAACCGGTGGCCGCCCTGGCCCACATCCAACAGTTGGAGGGAAAATCGGCCCAGGCATTGGCCCAAATAGAACCCCTCTGGCAGCAGTGGCAAGAAGAAGGGTTTGACGGCGCAGAACATACTATCCGCACTTACCTACTTTGTTATGAAATCTTTCAGGCCAATGACGATCCCCGCGCCCCACAGATCATAAAAACAACTTACCAACATTTACAAGTCCAAGCCAACACGATTCCCCAGAAAACAGATCGTAGAAGATTTCTGGAAAACATCCCCATCCACCGCAATATTATCAAAGCGTATCGCGCCGTCTAAAAATGACACATTTAACTTATATGCGAATGGGCGTTTATCATCGTACAAACCGCTTGAGTTCCTGAACCAACAAGTGGACAGTGGTAGAAGGATCATTAAAAGCTGGGTTCTTTGGATTGTATTCTGCCAATAAGCGTTCGGCATTTTGGATAGCATCATTCTGTTTAGGCAGCAGTTCCCGGTAGAGCGTATCATCGTTTTTCCGGTACGCACGGTTAAGATCACGACTCAATTTGTCCACATAATCCTTGCGGGTCATGGCAACATGACAATAGTGGAAATGTAGCAAATACCATAACTCAAAAGCCTGATTAGAATAAGCTGGCTTGATTTTATACCGCTGCGCCAATGCTACCGCCTGATTAAACCGTTCCGGCAATACATCATCCTTATCAAAAACGCACCATACTTGATCATATCGGTTTTTGCCGCGCAACTTGTGGGCACATTCAACCAATGTTAACGGATCTTTGGCGACACCCTTTACTTTAACTGTCACCACACTGGGCACATGAAATCCTTGAAAATAAGTTGGCTCCGTTTTTTCCCCTTCACAGACTATTAAAAAACGTTGCAATGGTTCGCGGCTGTTCACCCGTCGCGGCTTATAGCCTCGCCCAGACGGTTTATGCTTTCTCGCCATATTCCCCATTCACAATAGTCTGTATGTGGCTCAGATAAGGAATAGCCCCATAGCGCCCTTGAATATAGCCACGCTCATAATCCTTATCGTTACGCACCCGAAACTCGACTAAAGAATAAAGATTGCTAGTCCCTTGCCGATCTTTTTCCACAAACCAAATTTGGTCGCGTCTGAACAGCATGTTATCCAAAAGATTGGTGTCTTGCGTGTTGAATATAAGTTGCGCTCCATTCGGATTCGTAAATTTTTGATTGAACAACAAAATAATCTCGCGGGTCATCAAGGGGTGCAATCGCGCATCCAGTTCATCCACAACAAGCACATCCCCTTTCTGCAATGTATCAAGCAAAGGCCCAGACATGGCAAACAACTTCTGCGTCCCTTCAGATTCATGCTCATCCAGGTCAAATAGTTCTTGTCCCACCAGGTTTCCTTCCTCATCATATCGTGTATGAACAGTTTGTACCGCAATCTGCTCGCTATCGGCAGCATTTAGAATCGTCAAATAAGCCTGTCGCATTTCTCCAATCATATTATGGGGAAGCTGTGGTTTCTGACCAGACAATTTTTCGACTTGGATATCGGTGATGCCCAAATCAAGGCGACAAATCAGGCGTCTAATTTCCTCACCGGGTTCGCCTTTTAATAGTTGGCGCAGTGTAAATGGCCGCATCCCCACATCCTGAAGCCCAGAGATAATGCCTAACTTACGGAACCAGGCAACCAGTTTTTGAGCTGTTGGCCCATTGAACTGCGACACAACAGAGAGGAACAAGGCATTGGGGCGTGTCTGCTTTTCCAAATCTCCCCCTTCCTTAAAATATTTGCCAATCGTAAAGCTATCCCCTTCACGTTCAAAAAGACGCGCCTCGCGTGTCGAAGGAACAAAAAAGAGCCATTCTGCGGTAATGCGCTCTGAGGTAACTTCAAAACCATATCGGTAACGCTTGCCCGATTCAATAAATACAATTTCAAAATGAGAGGGCTGCCCAATCGTAACTGTACTTAAGCGAAAAGGTTCAGCATCAATCCCGCCAGTAGCATTGGTTTCTTTGGGGGAATTCATCACGAAAGATTTCATGAAGGCAAGCGCCTCAACCAAATTGCTTTTACCGCTGGCATTAGCGCCGTATACGGCCGCGCTGGTAAGTAAAGAAGGATTATTGGGTAATTGAAAAACACTGTTTTGGTCTAAAGACGGGTCTTTGGATTTGATAGGCGCTGCTACCATGCTCAATGTTTGTGGTACGCGAAAAGAACGATAGTTGCCAACTGTAAATTCAATCAACATATGCAATCTCTTTTGTTCTAAAAATGTAATATTTGTGAAATAATCTCTAATACTTGTATTTTATAATCAATAATATTATTTGTCAATGGGATTTGTTGTGATTGCATTTTTAGATGATCCTGCCTGATCCCGCCCTTTTTTAAGACTTTTTTAACACCCCCCCTTAGACTAAATCACAAGTATAAATAAAAGGGATATGAATGGAGTACACGGCCGTGAAAACCCCCCAATCTACAACTACCTTTGTTGTCCGCATCCGGCAAACATGGTCGCTGGATGGCACGAATTGGTACGGCCGTATTGAACATCTACAAAGCGGCCGTTACCTGTCCTTTCAAAACATGGAAAAGATGGTTGACTTCATCCATTCCTCAGGTGCGATTGAGAATGATAACTGGAGGGCAAGTACAGTCCACCATGATGAATAAAAAGGAGACAACCCGATGAAACTCAACTATAAACACACCACTTACATTTTGGCCCTTATAACGGCCGTATTAACCCTCGCCCTACCAATCACCTTCAACGTGCTGGCCGGCAACATTGATTCCAGCGCCGCCCCCAATGCCACCAACTCCTACACTCTGGAAGATATTTACAACCGACTGGATGCCAGCACGGCCGGATCGCAAAGCGTCTTTGCCGAACCTGCAGCCGGGCCAGGCAGCACCATGCACGATCTAAACAGCATTATGGGCGTCGCTCCCGCACTGGACGCTGCCAACGGCGCCAGCGCGGCCGACGTAGCCAATGGCAAAACCTTTTGGGGCTTAACCAGCGGCCAGTGGGGTGTACAAACAGGAACCGGCATCATCAGCGCCACCTACGCTGCCGCCGTACCTAAAACTGGGCAAACGATCAGCTACGCCACTGGTGACGACGGCGACCTAGAAAGAGGCGTCGCCTGGCCCAACCCCCGCTTCACAGACAACAGCGACGGAACCGTAACCGATAACCTGACCGGGCTGATCTGGCTGAAGGACGCCAACTGCTTTAGCGGCCGTAACTGGACAACAGCTTTGTCAGATACCAACAGTCTGGCGGATGGCAGCTGCGGCTTGAGCGACAGTTCCAGCGCCGGTAACTGGCGGCTGCCAAACATACGGGAACTACACAGCCTGATAGATTTCTCGCAGTACACCCCCGCCTTACCCGTTGGTTATCCTTTTACGGCCGTACAGTCAACCAACTACTGGTCAAGCACAACCGACAACTGCTGCACATTCCGCGCCTGGTCCGTTGACCTGACCAGCGGCTTCATATTTAACGGTGATAAGGGCTTCAGCTACTACGTCTGGCCAGTTCGAGCTGGACAATGAGAATGTAGATGGTTGCTGGTGGTTAGTGGCTTGTACTAGCCACCAACCATCAATCGCTATTTACAAGGAGATTGCTCCCATGAAAAACAAAATTAGAATGCACAAACTTCACCCCGCTTTGCTGTTGGTATTTTTTCTGACGCTGCTGGGTACGGCCGTTGCCCTGGCCGATGGCAGCATTGATGCAACGGACAAATGGGCCTGGGGAAGTAACAGCGGCTGGATCAACTTCAACCCCACTCACGGCGGCGTCACGGTCTACAGCGACCACCTGGAAGGGTATGCCTGGGCCGAGAACGTGGGCTGGATTCGTCTGGGCAGTTACACTGGCGGCGGGGCGCATACCTACAACAACAGTACAAACAGTGACTATGGCGTCAACAACGATAGCTTCGGCAACCTCTCCGGTTATGCCTGGAGCGCCAACAGCGGCTGGATCAACTTCGACTCCAATCACAGCCAGGTGACAATAGACCCGGTTAGCGGTGACTTTAACGGTTACGCCTGGAGTGAAAACGTGGGCTGGATTAATTTCCAGGGCACGGCCGCAAACGGCAATTCCTTCAAAGTCAACACCAATTGGCGCAGCGCAGGCAACGCCCCATCAATTATCATTAGCGGTTTTGACGTAACCAGAGGCGAGTATGCTTCCATACCGGATGGCTTGGCTTTTGCCGAAGCGCGTCAAGCCGTCGCCACAACCTACCCGGCAGCAACCTTCACCTCTGTTCCCATCCTAACCCAATCAGCCTTGACCAATACAGATATCCTCATTCTGAGTTCGGTCGCCGATGGGTTTAACCCCATCTCGCCGCTAACGGCCGCAGAACAAACCGCGCTGGCTGATTTCGTGACCAACGGCGGCTGCGCCATTCTCATGCCAGATAACAGTGATTTTGTGCCCGCCAATGAAAGTCTGATTGACCCCTTTGGCATGGACACTACCGGCCTGATTTGGGGGTGGATAAACAGCGCTGTGACAAACCCAGCGGCCAGCGCCATCACCGACGGCCCATTTGGAACCATTTCCACTTTCACTCAAGGGTGGCCGGGCAGCATAACCAATGTAGGGCCGTATGGAACCTCTTTGGCGGTAAATGGATCGGGAGATTCTTTGGTTGTCATTGAAAGAAACGCCATAGCCTCTGGGTCGGGTCGAGTGGTTGTTTATTCTGATGTGACGACATTTATAGACACGGCCGATGGCGGCGATTTCATTAATAATCAGGCGCTTTTTCTCAACAGCATCGCCTATTGTCAGGGTCAAAACAGTCCCACCAACTTCACCTACCAGGGTTTTTTGACCGATGACAGTAATCCGGCCAACGGTAGTTACGATCTGCAATTTGAACTGTATGATGCCGACACAGGCGGCAACCAGGTTGGCAATACAAAAGTGTTTGATACGATGCCCGTAAGCAATGGTCTGTTTACGGCCAATTTGGATTTTGGCGCTGTTTTTAATGGCCAAGCGCTCTGGCTGGACATTGGCGTCCGACCAGGTGGCAGCAGCGGCGCTTTTACCATTTTGTCACCACGACAACCGCTTACGGCCGTGCCCTACGCCCTCTACTCAAACCACACACCCTGGTCTGGACTACTGAACGTGCCCGGTGGTTTTGCCGACGGTCTGGACAATGACACCACTTACAACGCCGGAACCGGCCTCCTCTTAAACGGCGGCGCGTTCACGCTCAATCCCGATTATGCCCTGCCCCAAAGCTGTAACAATGGCGAGATTGCCGAATGGAATGGCAGCGGCTGGGCTTGCGGCACAGATGACACCGGCAGCGGCGCGGCCGCCTGGAGCCTGATCGGCAACAGCGGCACAAACCCAGGTACAAACTTTCTGGGTACAACAGACAACCAATCACTCGAACTGCATGTCAACGGCAACCGTGCCCTGTTGATTGAACCCGATGCTACCAGCCCCAACCTGGTCGGCGGGTACGCGGGTAACAGTGTGGGCAATGTATCTGGAGCGACGATTGCCGGCGGCGGCAACAGCGCGTCGCCAAACCAGGTCACGGCCGATTATGCTGCTGTTGGTGGCGGCCAGTCTAATATCGTTACTGGAATTGCGGCCGTTGTTGGCGGGGGGCAGAACAATGTCATCACCGGTACATATGGCACAATTGGCGGCGGCGGTTGGAATCAGGCTTTTGGCAATTATACAACGGTAGCGGGAGGGAATACGAATGTTGCCACTGCCCATGGGGCTACCATTGCCGGGGGAGTGTTTAACAGCGCCAGTGGCACAAATGCGGTTGTTCCTGGCGGCTATAATAATATTGCCAGTGGCGTTTCCAGTTTTGCGGCCGGATGTGGGACGCGGGCCAATCATGACGGCTCATTTGTTTGGGCCGATTTTCAGAATTGCAATCTGTCTTCACAGAGAGATAACCAATTCAGTGTCCAGGCTTATGGCGGCGTTTACCTGGAAGATGGTGTGGGTAATGTTGTTGATTTGCTTTGGAGCCAGCCAATCACCACTTCAACTGGCGCTTACCTGAGTTGGGGCGGAACCTGGACAAATGCCTCGGATGTGAACTTGAAGGAGAACTTTGAGACGGTGGATAGCCAGGAAGTGCTGGAAGCGGTTGCCAATCTACCCATCCAAACCTGGAATTACAAAGCGGAAGATGAAGACGTGCGCCATGTGGGGCCAACGGCGCAAGATTTCCAGGCAGCATTTGGGCTGGGAGCTTCAGACACAGCCATTGGCACGGTGGATGCGGATGGGGTGGCATTAACGGCCGTGCAAGCCCTCTACCAACGAACCCAAGAACAAGAAACCCAAATTGCCACCCTGCAAGCAGAAAACGAAGCTCTTGCCGCCCGTCTAACAGCATTAGAGTCAAGATTGGCTCAATCTAGCAGATTGAACCAACCTGCATCAGGTCTATGGTTGTGGTGGCTGCCTATTTTGGGCTTGTTGGGCGGCGGCTTAGTCGTGACCAAACGCCGGTTTTGGGGAGGTGTAAAATGAAGCGTTGGCTAATGGGAGTAACGGCCGTCACTATCTTACTCATATCTGCCTGGGTTGTCATCGCCCAAAACGGGTATGCCATTCCCTGGATGACGATAGATGGTGGCGGCGGCAGCAGCAGCGGCGGGCAGTACGCCGTCGCCGGCAGCATCGGTCAGGCAGACGCTGGCGAATTGAGCGGCGGCCAATATGGGTTGAGCGGTGGCTATTGGGGGAATCCACCACAAATAGCTGGGACGCCATCCCCAACGCCAACAAATACACCCACGCCAACAGCGACGCCAATGACCACGCCACTTGACCTGACCATTGACAAGATTGAGATCACTCAGGGGATTCAATGTCTGGATAATACGCAATGCCCCGACAACTCTGTGCCTTTGGTGGCCGGAAAAACAACCTACGTGCGCGTTTATGTGCGCGTCAATGGGGTAAGCGCCCCGGTAGCGAATGTTTCCGCAGCGGTGTCGGTACTGGTGGATGGTTTAGATTATGCGGCTATCCCTCTCAACTCGACAATCACAGCTCCACTAAACCCAAGCCGGGCGCAATACAATCATACGCTTAACTTCTATCTGTATGGGGATGTCGTTAACGCCTCGACAAGATTAACTGCCAAAGTCAATCCTAATCAAACAATCCCAGAGAATAATTACGGTAACAATACCAGTTTAATGCCCCTTAACTTTGTAACCACGCCAGATTTGTTCGTCTCACCCATCTGGGTAACGGCAAAGAACCACCAAAATGGAACCATGCACACGGTACATCCCTGGATGCCTTATTATCTGACAGAATATGCCCAGAATTTGCTGCCGGTCAGCAAAATACGTTGGCTCATCCCGCCAAACCCCCATCTAACATGGAACAATCCAATTACGCCAACAACAAGTGATTGGGGCGATCTGAATAGGCAGTTGAGCGATCTGCGTAAAAAGAACCTCCAGGCCCTGATTGTCGGCGATCATTATTACGGGCTGGTTTCTACCCAAATATCCCACGGTGGCGTTGCCGGTTATGCTCCTTTTGGGGGCAAGGTGGCGTCTGGGCAAGTGGAACCGTTCTACAAAGATCTTGAAAATAAGGCAGATGTTCTGGTTCATGAATTGGGGCATAACTTTGACCGGAAGCATGTCCCCTGCAATGTTAACGACGATTTAGACCCCAACTATCCTTACAATGTCAACCAGTTAGGTGATTTTGGTTGGGACCCGCAAGCGGCCGCCGGGGGAAAGGTAGCGATGCCAAATGGCTATGTCGTGCCTCAGACCACTGGCGATGTGATGGGCTATTGTCAGGATGAGTGGATTTCGGAGTATACGTACCAGGCGATTTTGAATTATCGCGGCAGTACGCCGGCTACGGCCGTGCAATCTCCCAAACTAACCCATCAAGACACAACAGCCCAGTCAGCCACGACGCCGTATCTCTTTTTCTCTGGACTGCTGGAAGATGGGCTGGTAACACTCTCTCCGGCTTCGATTTTGAAACGGCCGTCTGGCTTCGACGATGATCCTGGCAGCGGCGCGTACCATTTGCGTCTGTTGGCGGCCGATGATTCACTCCTCTTTGAGCGTCACTTTGATCCCAACGAACTTCTGGGCCGTCCCATGCCCGGTTTCAACCTCAATCTGGAGGCAACAGACCTGTTTATGTTCTATGAGATCGTGCCCTGGTTTGCCAATACAGACCGGGTAGAAATGTGGCAGGGAACAACATTGCTGACAACGAAAGCGGTTAGCGCCAACACGCCCCAGGTTGCCTTATCAGCGGGCGAAGCGGCCTGGACGGCCGCTGATACATATACAATCTCCTGGCAAGGGTCAGATACGGATGGGGATTCGCTGGCTTACGATGTCGCTTTTAGCCAGGATGATGGCCAGACGTGGCAGATGATTGCCACCCAACTGACAGACACCTCTTTAACAGTCAACAGCGCAGAATTTCCGGGGACGAATACGGCCGTACTGCGAATCTATGTAACGGACGGCATTTTAACGGCCGAGGATACTGGCACAACCTTCACCATTGCCGACAAAGCGCCGACGGCCGTTATTACCCTGCCCCAGGACGATGCTGTCTATTCGCTTGATCAACCCGTCCTGCTCACCGGCATCGCCCACGATTGGGAAGATGGCCTTTTAGACCCATCAGCCCTCCAGTGGCATTCTGACCGCGATGGGGATTTAGGCACAGGCGATGAGCGGCTGCTGACTTCACTCACTCCCGGTACACATCTCATTACCCTGACGGCAACGGACAGCGATAACCGGCAAACTACAGCTCAAATCAGGATACATGTGGGTGGTTCTGGGGAAACGGCCGTTTACTTACCAATCATCCAAAAACCCTGAAGAAGATAGCTAGGCTAGAGAGGTTCCACCTTTTCAAAAGGTAGAACCTCTATCCATCGGAGATTAATCATGCAAAAAAGATACATGTGTACAAATTGGTTACTGGTTTTATCCTTCATAGCCCTTTTAAGCGCAGCTTGCAGCGGCCGGGAAGATGTTTTTACGCCTACTGCTAATGCGGCCGATGACAAAACGGCCGTGCCCGAAAATACCCCCGCCCAAACAGAACAACCAGCCGCTTTGGAAGAGAGCGCGGCCGTTGAGTCAGCCAATCCAGACGAACCACAGCTTGCCACCCACCCCCGTCTGTGGGTGCGCGACTCAGACCTGATCCGGCTGCGCTCCTGGGCCAATACCAGCAACCCGATGTACGCCAACGGGCTGGCGTTGCTGGCCGCCCAGGCCAAAACAGACATGGATAACGGCATCATTCCGGCACAAGACAGCGGCGAGATTACCTGGGAACAATATCCCACCGAAATGATCGCCCAATTGTTTGCCTTTATGTCCCTCATCGAAAATGATCAGGCAACCCGCGACGATTACGCCCAACGCGCCCGCACCTTGCTCATGTACGTCATGAACGAAGCGGCCAAAGGAACGGCGACCGGCCAACCCTTTCGTGATCCTGATTTTTCCACCTATGATCGCTCCCGTTGGTGGGGGGAAGGCTTTCCCCTGACTGTGGATTGGATTTACCCCTATCTGTCAGCCCAAGACAAGGCCACTATCCGCCAGGTATTCCTGCGCTGGACGGACGAAAATATGAACGCGGCCGTAACCTCCTTCAACCACCCAGAACCCATCGGCGTAGTGAATGACCCCATCCTCATCAGCGACACATTGCGGGTGCGTTGGTCGGCCAATAATTACTACATGGCTCACATGCGCCAAATTGGGTTGATGAGTATGGCCCTGGACCCGGCCGACGACCCCGGCGGCACATTGGGCGCGTACCTGGAAAGTGCCACCGGCGCCTGGTTGTACATGGTTGACCACATGCTGCGCACCGAAGGCCGCGGCGGTCTCTCGCCGGAAGGTTGGCTGTACGGGCCAGATTCATTGGGGTACACAGCCCAATTTTTGCTGGCTTTGCACACGGCCGGGGAAGACAATCCTGCCGACTGGGGAGCACAAGTAGATTGGAGCGGCAACCCGTTTTGGGATGAGATGATTCCGGCCCATCTCCACTCGCTCAGTCCGCGCACAGAAGTTGGTTCATCCTGGTTGGAAGATGTGTACCGGCCGGCCTGGTATGGAGATGGGCAGGAGTATTGGGCGCCAGATTTCATTGGCGTGTTTGGGCCAATGGGCATTTATGACACCAACCGGGGCGCCACAGCCCGGCTGAACGATGTGCGTTGGCTGCAAACACACACGCCGCCGGGAGGTGAGTCTCGGCTGCTGGATCGTGTCAATGGCACGGAGATATTTCGGGACGCCATTATGTATTTCATGCTGTTTGACCCAAACGCGGTCGCGCCCTCAGACCCCCACGCCGGTTTGCAAACAGATTTTATTGCGCCGGGATTCGGCCGTATTCTAGCCCGTACCAATTGGAGTCAGAATGCAGCTATGCTCAGTTACCTCATCGGCTGGATTAACATTGACCATCAGCTATCAGAAGGCAATCAGTTTGGTTTTTATCGGGATGGGGAATGGCTGACAAAATCGCGGGTGGGTTGGGATGGTTCCCAAGAACCGTGGGGCTGCAACATCGGCCGTTCCGATTACCACAATAATCTAGCCCTGGAAAATGATCCCCTTGACCTTGATCCCAGCGATTATCTCTATAACTGCTACCGGCACGGTTCGGAATATATGTATACGAATGACGGCGGCGGCAAATTGCTGGCGCACAGCTTTGGCAATGGGTTTGTATATGCGCTGGGCGATGCTACGAATCTATATAACGCTTCCGATTTGTTATCGGATGATATTTTGCACGCCAGCCGGTCTTTGGTGTGGTTGCAGCCAGATCATATTGTGGTTTATGACCGGGCAACTTCACAGACAAACGGCCGTTACAAACGCTTCTGGCTCAATCTACCCAACCAACCCACCATTTCCGGCAATCAGACTACGGCAGCCACAGATACGGGGCAGCAGCTATTTGTGACCACCATGTTACCGGCTAATGCTGCGCCCACGGCCGTGGCTATGGAACCATTCGTGGATGAAGTTGCTCTTGATGAACCGATGCAGCATCGTCTCAAAGTAGAAGCGTCTGGCAGTCCGGCCAATGTACGCTTCTTGAATGTGCTGCAAGGGGCCAATACCGGGGCTGCGGCCGATGGAGTGACGCTGGTAGAAAGCAGCAGTGGGACACCTTTTGCGGGGGTGGTTGTGGATGATACGGCCGTCCTCTTCCCCGTAGATTTGGCTGTACCTTTTGCCAATGTCACCTACAACGTCCCCGCTTCCACCCAAACCCAACTCATCACCGGTCTCACGCCAGGCGGCAGCTACGATGTCATTACGCAAACGGTGGGCAACGAACTGACGGTGACAATTACGCCGGGCAGCGTTGTACAGGCGGACAGCGGCGGGGTATTGGTTATTGGGGGCACGGCCGTGTCTGATTCCAACATATTCTTGCCCGCCATTATCCGGTGGTAATATAATGAGTTTGCAGATAGTATCCTTGATGTAGACTATGGTACAGGAGCAAAGCTTGCCCGTTACCAAAAAGCTGGCAGCGGGGTAGAAGGAGTTAAAATAATGTCTTCACAATATCAAATTGCATTTTGGAATCTGGAAAACCTTTTTGACATTGAGGATTCACCCCGCCGCAGTGACCGGCTGCAACGGGTCATCGGGAAAGATTTGAAAGGCTGGACACAGCCCCTGCTTGATAGAAAAACAAATCAACTGGCTTCGATTATCCGGCAAATGAACGACGGCCGTGGCCCGGACATCCTCGGTATTTGCGAAGTGGAGAATGATCATGTGCTGCGATTGCTCGTGCAAGCCCTGGCTCCGTTGGGACGTAACTATAGCATTGCCCATCACGATATGAGCGACAATCGGGGCATTGATGTAGGCTTTATTTACGACGACGACCTCTTTACCAACGAAGCCCAATTCAGCCACGTTGTCATGCGCCGTACAGCCACCCGTGACATCTTTCAAGTGAACTTTCGCACAGAACACGGCCGTCTCTTCGTTCTCGTTGGTAATCATTGGCCGGCGCGCAGTGGCGGCCGATTGGAATCAGAAGGGTATCGTGCCATCGCCGGTGAAACGGTGGCTTATTTCCATCAGCGGATTCTGGAAGTACATGGAAAAGAGACGCCCATCCTGGCCCTGGGCGACTTTAACGATGAACCATTCAACACAGCCCTCGTAGACTATGCTCTCAGCACCCGCAGCCGCACCAAAGTGACCAACGCCAGAAGCCCCCGCCTATTCAACCTGATGTGGCCGCTCATGGGCCAAAGTATTGGCTCACACTACTATAACAATTTTCCCAATATGCTAGATCAATTTCTGGTCAATAAAAACCTGTTCAAACAAAATGCCCCCATCCAGATATTGCCTGCCTCCGTGCAAATCGAACGTTTCCCCGAAATGGTAGATGATGGAGATTACCCCAAACCTATCCGTTTTGGTGGGATGGGCAAAAAGGTCAACCAAGACGGATTCAGCGATCATTTTCCGATTACGCTTATCGTTTCAGAAGCCGACTGATGGATGACAAGCATTACATCCATTGTCGTTAACTTAAGACCTCGCAGGTTTCCAACATGATCTACGCCCCTCTGAGGTTTTGCGTTAAAACCGGCGAGGTCTTCGCTTAAGTTAACACTTATGGCATTACATCTCTTTATCATACTAATGACGGGGTTGGGCGGTTGGAAAATTTGCCGCGATCGCACTAACGCGCGAGGGCGGGACTCCGTTACCACTCGCCCGCCCAGACAGAGGTCAGAGGACTATTGAGATGGGGGACGAACGCACCACCCCCCGAAAACCGAGACCGTAGCTGCGGTTGCCGGGGCCGTCGCGGCCACGGTAAGCCGCGCGCGCGTAGCCACGGTTGACGTTCCACGAACCGCCGCGCCGGACGCGCCGGGCATCGCTCTTGTCTACGGCCGTATCTTCCGGAGTCTCATATTTGTTCAGGCACCACTCCCACACATTGCCGCTCATATCCACACAACCATACGGGCTGTCCCCTTGCGGCGAATATTGTCCTACCGGTGTTGT
>JAAEOP010001083.1 GCA_024223125.1 Chloroflexota bacterium | reverse complement strand
CTTTCAAGAGTCTTACCGTCACCGCCGTAGTAGTAGAGCCTGTGGACTTGTGGACAACTCTTCGAGATTGTCCACAAGTCCACAGGCCAATGGGTTACTGCTCCTGGTGGGTTTCTCGTTGCATACGTTCCCGAAATCGGTATGACTGACCGACAAATTCGATGACTTGAATTTGACATAGTAAGTACTCCTCTCTATTGAAGCCTCTCTGAACTGTTTTTTGGTAAAATAAAAAAGCGCATAGCTGATCCCCGACGTAACCGGTAGATGCGATGTCCGTTGGACTGGGCCCAAGCTAAGACTTCGTTGGGCCGTTTTTCCTGGGTTCGACAGAGTGAGCGAACCGATACCATCCGCGGGTCCGGGGTCGCGCTCCCATCTAAGCGACGCACCACATCTTCAGTCCACTCTATCCACAAAGGTGATTGTCCCCCATCATGTTTGCCGGACAGAACCTCCAATCTGTACCAGGTTTGAATGGTTCCCTGACTGACCCCTAACTGTGTTGCTGCCTCCGCGCTGGTGATGTAACCGGCATCAGTCAGCCGTAAAGCCTCATTGGTGGTAAAGCCCGATGCAATCGCATTTGATAGTCGAAAGTCCATCACCCGTCTGGCGGTCCAAGCTTTGTTTTTGACCGTTGTCACCCCCTCTTGGTTGAGCGTGGCGGCGATTTCATGGTCAGTTTGGGTTCGAGCCAGGTCTCGGATGCGATGATAAAGCTGGGGCGAACTGAATATATATTTAGGCACATCTAATTCACTGAAAGCACCACCATACCAACAGACCCGGGTGCGGATCACTTTACCCTGGCTTTCCAAAAAGAGTTGCTCAATCAAACAACGTAATAACTCCTTTTTGTCTTGTGCCGAAACCTGTTCTCCCTGCCAATAATCCCGCAAGTGAGTGACAACGTGTTGAAGTTGTTCCAGCGTGCTGGTCAATTCAACCGTAGTCGGTTTTTGGGCGGTGTAAGCCCGCCGGGCTGCTTCCAATTCAACCAAGCGTTGGTTCCAGGCCGTTTCTAACGTCTGAGCCACCAACCGGTTTTCCGGATCAACCATTTCATAGCGCCGTCGAGCCAGTTCAGTCTCATATTCCAGACGTTGCAGTTTCTCCTGCCAAGCACGCTCCACTGACGCCACTTCCTGATCCAGTTTTTCGTCATAGGCCAAGGATAACTCCAGGGTTTCGGCATTAATCAGGGTTAAAAAAAGTTCTTCGACCAAAGCATCCACCCGCTTGGCGCTGGCCCGATTACAGACCGGGTCACCATACCGTCGTTCAGCCGCATCGCAGGTGTAGTAAGGTTGACCTCGACTGTAGCGAACCCGCATTTTGGAACCACAATGCTGGCAGAACACCAAACCCTGGAGCAAAGCCAGACCGTGGCGGGGAGCTCCTTGATTGGCCGGGAAAAGATTGCGGTTATTCTCCAAAATCTGTTGGTTCTCCTCAAACTCAGCCAAAGTGATATAGCCGGGATGATGCTCCGGCAAAAACACATCCCATTCGTGGCGCGGTCGTTTGCGGACGTGGACTGTTTGGGTCAAGGGGTTACGCTGTTTTTCTTTTTTGCCATAGCAATAGACCCCGGCATAGACTGGGTTGGTCAAAATACCGTACAGGGCATCATAACTGGGCCGACGCCAACCAATTTGACGCCCCAATTTGCGATCCAGATGCTGATGGGGCAACTCCAAGCCTTCTCGGCGCAGATAGTTTAGCACACCTCGAATAGAGCGCAACTGGCCAAAAAGACGGAAGACCATCTCGATAGTGTGCCTGACACTGTGGTCAATGGCCAAGCCTGCTTTGTCCGTATGGGGATCCCAATCCAGACCAATCGGTAAGTTCAAGGCTAATTCGCCTCGTTTGGCCTTGTTCAACCGACCTCGAACCATCCGCGTCCTTATTTGGTGTAGTTCAACTTCGGCCATAGTACCCTTCAACCCCAACAAGAGCCGGTCATTGAAATCTCGGGGATCATAAACCGCATCTTCATCTACAATCAGCACCTCAAAAGCGGCGGCCAATTCCAACATTTGATACCAATCCAGATTATTGCGGGCTAGACGAGCCACCTCTAAGCCCAATATGGCCCCCACCTCTCGCAGGGCAATCATCGATATCAGACGTTGATACCCTTCCCGGTCGGCACTGAAAGCTCCCGAATGCGCTTGATCATCGTCGATGACCACACACTGGGCAGCGCTCCACCCCAGAGCCTGGGCTCGGTCCACCAGTTGATATTGCCGTCTCCCGCTCTCTTGGTTCTGTTCCACTTGCTTCAACGTTGACTGCCGAATGTAAATCACTGCTTGGCGCTGTAGATGCTTCGCCGTTATCTTGTGATGGCTCATGATAAATCCCTCCTAGCTGTTTGAGCGCCAGGAAGAAGAGCCGATTGCGAAGCTGTATCTTGGACTGAGGTGATATCTGGGCCCAAATCTGAGCATTCGCTTGGTCTGATAGCTTGATCATCTGCCTTGGCCCTCCAATTTTGGTTCTTGGTTAACATCATTTGAACCATATTATCAAGGGCAGACAAGGATAGCCAAAGTGGAGCTTGTGTTGAGGCCGGCTGCGCGGCCGGCGGGGGTGGAGCCATAGAAAACCAATGGTCGAAAATTTTGTAGTGAAAGCCTGGCTGTTCCAGTGTTTCGACCGTACACAGGATGTATGTCTTAGACGTTTGACGTTGAATTACCTTAACCCGATGGCCATACAAGGGATGGCCTGGAAGCGCCACAAATCGTTCCGCTGCTGACTGTGGCTTTGCTTGACCGTTTTGCTTATTCGGTTGAACGTTATGATGTTTGCGCGATGGGTGAGGCGATCGAGGAGGGCCAGGGTCAATTTTTCATCCCCAAAAACCTGGGTCCAATCAGCGAAGTTGAGGTTAGTAGTGACAATGATGGCCACCCGCTCATACAAGGCCGAACAGAATTGAAAGATCAATTGAGCACCGGCGGTAGAGAAGGGGATGAAGCCCAATTCATCGATAACAATCAGTTGATGTTTAAGGGCAACAGCCAGGAACTTGGGCAAGCGTTGTTCCTGTTGAGCCAGAGCCAGTTCGTTGACCAGGGCCGCGGCGTTGTAAAAGCGAACCCGATGCTTTTGGCGACAAGCTGCGACGGCCAATCCAGTCGCTACATGAGTTTTTCCAAGTCCGGGCTGACCGACCAGGATAATCGGCTCTGCTTTTTCGATGTAGCTGCCCCGAGCCAGTTCAAGGATGCGTTGTTTGTTGAGGTTGGGGATAGCTGAGAAGTCGAAGTCAGTCAGTTCTTTCAGTAGCGGAAACTTGGCCGCCCGAAGCCGTTGTCGCTGGCGGTTGAGGTCACGCTGGACGACTTCTTCACGAGCCAGGGCCACCAAAAAGTGATCGTAGCTCTGGTTGGCCTGGGCCGCGTCTTGGGCAAATTGGGCATAGTTATGGATGAAGGTGGTCAGACGCAATTGCTTCAGATAACCTTCCAGTAAGCTGCTTTCTACTGACATGGTTTCCCTCCGGTATTCAAAAGTTGGTTGTAGCGGCTCAAGTCCAGTTCTTGCTGATCAAAGCCAGCCAGTTTGGGATGATCGCTCAAATCAAGACGGGGCCACTCTGTCTCCGGCTGGAGCAATTGGCGCAGGCACAACTCAACCCCATCGGCATGAGCACAATTATAGTGCAAAGCTTGGCTGATCGCTGGCTCAATTAACTCAGCCGAATGTACCCGATGCAACTGCAGAATGCGAATGAACTCGCGTACACCCCGGCCATCGGGCCACTGACGCTGCAAATGCCGTTGCAGTTGGTCGTAGACGGCTGGCCAACCCGCTCGCCACTGACGAATGGGCTTGGCGTGTTCCAAAGCCCCAGGCCGTTGGGCCAGCAGCGGCAGGTAGTGCAACGGGTCGAAGATATCTTGTTTGCGCTGGTAACAACGGCTATGAACGGCAATGGGTTCTCTCTGCTGAGAACCATAAACTTTAATCTGGAAGGGATAGAGTTTGACCGTCAATTCAGCTTCCGCCAGATCAGCCGGTACGCTATAACGGTTGGTGTCAATCTCCACTTGCCCGTAACCATTGAGTTTGACCAGGCGCTTGATGCAACAGTCGTAATCATGATCGGGTAAGGGTCGCATATGTTTGAGTTCCTCTTGCCAGGCTTCATAGATGGTTAGCGATTGGCGGTCAACCCGACGCTGATCATCCTCCAGACAAGCTTGCCGCAGTTGCTCATTCAACTCCTCAAAACTGTCTGCCTTGGGCAGCGGCACCATGAAGTTCCGGCGGACATAGCCCACTCCGTGTTCAACCCCACCCTTTTCATGACCTTGACCCGGGGTGCAAAAACGACTGTCAAACAGGTGGTGACTGCGAAACTCGATGATTTTCTCTTGCTCTTGTCGGTTTCGTCCGGTTAGAATACGCAACACCGCTGCTTTCAAATTGTCGTAGGCTAACCGGTGGGGTACTCCCTGAAAATGATGGAAGGCAGCCACGTGACCGGCAAAGAAGGCTTCCTGTTTTTGGTTGGGAAAGGCCATCACAAAGGGACGTCGGGAGTAGCACAACCGCATCACGAATATCTGTGTCTTTCTCTTCTCGCCCCCTAATATCACCCACGCTTCTCCCCAATCCACCTGGCCATCTATCCCCGGATCAAACTCCAGCGGTATGAAAACCTGCGGCTTTCGTTTGGCCTTCCGTTGCCGGGTAATGTAGACCCATACCCCTGACCCGCTGCCCTTGTATCCAGCCTGCTGCACTTCTTTGTATATTTTGTGCCCGGTGTAACGTTGCTTGGGCGGTAGCTTTTCATTTTCCTGCAACAGTTCATCTATCCGGGCCTTGTAGGGCCCCAACACTGGCGCTGGCCGGGACCGATTGAGGGTGTAACTTCCACTCTCTGCATTTTCCAATGCCTTTTTGATGGTGTGCCGGGAGTGATGGTATTCCCGTTCTATTTGGCGCATACTTTTGCCTTCCACATAGTATGCTCGTCGTATTTGTTCTCGAACTTCCACTTTTAACATTCTCCTTTTCTCCACTATCACTATAGATTTTTCAAATACTTATGATAGCAGATCTCTGCTAAAGTGGTGCTCTTTTCAATTATAAAAATTCTCTTTTCTGGTGCTCTTTTTTTTTATAAAAAACACTAATGCTTGCTGCTGTTGGTTTTGTTGTTTCCGCAGTTCACTTTGGGGCGGACTGCCGGCTAAGACCACTTCTGCTTTTTTCAGTTTCTTTTTGGCTTGGTTCAATCGGTTTTGGATGGCAAATGAGAAGCCTTTGGCTATTTCGTGCAATGGATGAAACAAATCGGCTATACTGCGACAACCGAAATGCTCCACCGCCAGCTTGATCAAGGCCTTGGCCCGGTCTGAGACCAAGTATCGCACCT
>JAAEOP010001082.1 GCA_024223125.1 Chloroflexota bacterium | reverse complement strand
TTGAGCAGAATAATCAGCACATGGAAATTATTACCCTACCTTGTGTGGGGACGATTTTGCCAGATGTGTTGATCAAAGCTTTGGATGCTGGTGCGGCCGACATTCAAGTGATTGGTTGTCCGCCGGAAGATTGCCGAAATCGGGAGGGGAATGTGTGGACAGCCCAACGGCTAACTCGTCGGCGGCTGCCCCGTTTGAAACGAGATTATGCCCAGGCGCCAATTACGGCCGTGTGGGCCGCCCCCAATGAATTTGCCGAAGCGCTTCAAATCGAGCCGGTACAAAAAATGAATGAAGCCGGGGAAATGGAACCAGATTATATGGCTTCGCGTCGTTTGCTGCGGCCGTTGACCTGGCGTAACTATGTAGTGGCTTTTGTTTTGCTGCTGTTGGTCTTATTGGCACAAGCCTTTTTAACAGATGTGCCGGTTAGCAGCACGGCCGTTACCGAATCTCCCCGCATCCACATTGTTCTACCTGATCCGGCAGCCCCGTTGGGCACATTATCAGATGAACCGGTCACGCTCCATCTGCAATTAAATGGGGAATCTGTGTGGAGCCAACCTTTTACGGCCGCTGAGTTGGCACGGCCGTTTTACATTGAACAGTTGACAACCCCCGGTGCTTATGATGTGCGTTTGTTTTATGATGTGGCGGGCGGCCGTGTTCTCCTTTTCGATGAACCGGCTAACCTGACAAACGGCGATATTCTTCGCCTACATTACCAGTCTGCCTATCCATTGCCCTGCTTTGGTCAAACGTGTGTGAACTGATAAAAAGTCTGTACAGTCACAGCCAATTTTCTTCAATCCATTAACTCGCATCAGAAAAATGAATCTGAAATATGAGAACAATCTCTTCCTGATTTAGAGGAGATCGTATAGAATGTGACCGTCGTATAGAATGTCGCCCAATAGGTATTTCCAGATAGAGAGTTTGAGTGATCAGCAGACGATGGTCAGGTTGCGACGCATATGTATCAAAATCATAGCAATTCTTGAATCTGCATGTACTTTGAAGTCAAACGGCAAGATTTCATCATGTCCGGTTATCTGGGGTTTACTGATGTTGCCTTTCCGGAAGCAATGGACTCCTGGGCAGCGTACCAGAGCATAAAACTGTAGCGGGCTGGGCGTTCGTGTGGAACAAGCCGCAGAATTGCGTCCAGCATTAGAAACGGCTCTGGTTTATAATAGCCTCAGTCTGGTGGAAATTATTAGCTCGGCCGGACAATTGTAAACATCACAGTACGAGGTTAGACAACCTGATCAGAAAATCACCTTAAACCCCATGCCGGACACTTTTTAGGACGTAATAAATGGCAGAATCTAGTAACGGCCGACACCGCCCCCTCATCATCCTCATCTTCATCTTGCTGATCGTTGCCCTGATTATTGCCGGGATGTGGTTGTGGCCGCGCCTGTCTGCTCCCGATGAGATTCCCGTTATCAGCGTTATGCCCGTAGACACGGCCGTTTACACCGAACTCAATCTGCAGCGTCTGGATGATGAAGCGGCCCAAATGTTAGTCTCCCAACTGGGTGGCACGGCCGACAATCCCATCACCCTGCTGGCCCTGTTTGACGATGCCTTGCAAGAAGCTACCGGCCTGACTGCATCCGACAATATTCTGCCCTGGATCGGGAGCAGCGTTGGCCTGGGTCTGCTGCCGCCAACTGATGACCAACAACCCCGCTGGATTCTGGCAGCCACCGTCCGTGATAAGCAAACGGCCGCTGAGTTTACAACCACATTAACCGACGCCCTGAGCCAAAACAGCGACCATCTTTCTGGCTTTTTAAGTGGGACAGAGCCGGCAGCCGCTCATACTAAAAACCTGTTTGTATTGGCGTCTGATGCGGCCGCTTTGGAAACGGCCGTCACTTACGAAGAACGCCCCAGTCTGGCCGAATCGGAACCGTACCAACAACTATTGGCCCAACTGCCGCCCGACAGCCCCTTAACTATTGTCGTGAATGAGGCTGGGTTCGATATTTTTCGTACGACCGTGCCCCAATCCTCGGCCGATTATGCAGCCGTTATTCAGGAGATTTTGCCAGTCTACACGGCCGTTGCTCTAGCAGCCAACCCCACCACAGACGGCGTACAGATGGATATGATTGCCCTGCATGAACCATTGACGGCCGTGCAGCAAGAGTTATTAGCCGCCCAAACGGCCGTGCCCCAATTGGATGATCGTCTTCCGCAAGAAACGGCCGTGTACTTGAACGGACAGCGGCTTGACCTCATATGGCAGCAGCTAAAAGGGGCGTTGGAACCATTGGGGTATGAAGAAGCCGACATTGAGGAATCATTGGCCCTGTTCACCAATCTATTAGGCTTCAATCCGGACACCGAATTCTTGGCTACCTTAAACGGTGGTTACACCCTGGCTTTGTTGCCCAACTCAGATGAAACAATGCGTGCAGTCGCTTTGGCAGAATTGGCCGATCCGGAGGCAACGGCCGCTATGGCCGAAGAAATTCTGCCTCCCTTAATTTTATTCGGCGCTGTCCAACAAAGCACAAAGAGCATTTATGAAGTTCCTCTGCCCGACCAACCCCTCACCCTCAACCCCAATTTTAGCCTACATAAAGATTTATTGATTGTAGGCACAGATGCGGAGGCTGTTACGGCCGTGACCCAATCGGAAACTTCGCTCACTGCCAAACTTGTTTATCAAGGCGTCTGGGAAACTTTCCCGGATGGGTCTGTGCCTATTTTATTTGTAGATTTGGCTTTGCTGCCCGATGCGCCAACGGCCGTTGACATTTTCTCCCATGCCGCCCTGGCTACTCACAGCGACAACGACGCCAGCCAGGCCACACTTATTTTATTTACACGGAGATTGGGAGATTAGGAGATACAATGTAACCATTCAGGTGCCCGGCACTTCATTACCAAGTCTACTGGAGTAGCACACTCGTTTATAAGTGCCGGGCACCTTGTAGGAGATACAATGTAACCATTCAGGTGCCCGG
>JAAEOP010001081.1 GCA_024223125.1 Chloroflexota bacterium | reverse complement strand
GGGTTGCCGTACTTCGTTTTGGATATTTTCTGTTCAAAAAATTCTTGAACGCCAACAACCAACTTTTATTGCTTCGTGTTATCATCGTTAACCTTCCTATACAAGGTATTATACCTTGTTTGAGGCTAACTCACTGTAACGAAGGCGGGAATCCACTCCTCTAAAAGAAGATGGATTCCTGCCTGTGCAGGAATGACAGATCGTCAAGTTTACGATAATAAATAATGAACAGTTACCGCAACATCTTACTAATTGAAGACGACCCGGCCGTAGCCCACAGCCTGATGGATGGGCTGGAGCAGGCCAATTTTCAGGTTGAATGGAAAGCAAACGGCCGTGACGGCATCGCCCACGCCCGCGACCATCATCCCCACCTGATCATCCTCGATGTGCGCCTGCCCGACGAAATGGGGTTCGATGTTTGTCGAAAGTTGCGCCAACTCAACCTGCGCCAACCGATTCTGATGCTCACCGCCCGCCGCGAAGAGGCCGACAAAGTGCTGGGGCTGGAAATGGGCGCCGATGATTACGTCACTAAACCATTCAGCCTGCGCGAACTGCTTTCCCGTATACGGGCCTTACTGCGACGGGCATACGGCGAACTGTCAACCGGCGGCGGCAACCAGCTTTATGCCGCCGATCTGGTGATTGATCTGGATAAAGGCGTTGTCTGGCGGGGCAACGGCCGTATTGAATTAACGCCCATCGAATTACGCTTGCTCGCCTACTTAGCCCGCCATCCCGGCCAGGCGCTCAGCCGCAGCCAAATTTTGGATGCTGTGTGGGGAACGGCCGCCGACAGCGGCAGCGAGCGGGCAGTCAACGTCCACATCCGCCGTCTGCGAGAGAAAGTTGAATTGGAGCCAAGTAAACCGGCGCTGATCCTGACCGTTCCCGGCGTGGGGTATCGGCTTGTAGCGTAACGATTGATTTAGATTGGTTCAATCTTCAAGATTGAACCAATCTTACCGATTACGAAACTGTAATCTCTTCTTGCCAGCTTGTAACCATCCCATAACCTGAACGAAACCTCCATGTGTGATACTCAGAATCATACGATATGGAGGTTTTTTTAGTACCATTCACTCCCCCAAGGTGCCCGGCACTTATAAACGAGTGTGCTACTCCAGTAGACTTGGTAATGAAGTGCCGGGCACCTGAATGGTTACTTTTTTATGCGCAGAATTATTTTTATAATCGTTCTGTCCCCCAAGGTGCTCGGCACTTATAAACGAGTGTGCTACTCCAGTAGACTTGGTAATGAAGTGCCGGGCACCTGAATGGTTACTTTTTTTATGCGAAGAATTATTTTGATAATCGTTCTGTCCCCCAAGGTGCCCGGCACTTATAAACGAGTGTGCTACTCCAGTAGACTTGGTAATGAAGTGCCGGGCACCTAAATGGTTACTTTTTTTATGCGAAGAATTATTTTGATAGCTGTTTTGATATTGGGAACAACGGCCGTTACTGTCGCCGCTTTTCAGGGGTATCAAAACAGACAAACGGCCACTTCGACCTGGCTCAGTGCAGGCGTTGCCACACCGCTGGCTAAACCCGTCACCGTTCCCGTTAGCCGGGGGGATGTGGCCCAAACTGTGACCGCGCCCGGCCAATTGGTTGGCATTCAAGAGAGGCTGTTGGGGGTGGATGTAGACGGCCGTTTGCTAGAACTCACCGTCCGCCCCGGCAGCATTGTCCACGCCGGCGACACCATCGCCCGAATAGACCCCACACCTTACGAAGCCGCCTTGCAAGCAGCCCAGATTCAACTGGAATTGGCTGAAGACGCCTATCAACAACAATTGACAGATGCCGAGCTATCTGTGGTGGCGGGCGAAGCGCAGGTGCTAAGTACCCAAGCGCAAATCCCCTCGCTCACGGCCGCTGAAATCAATCTGCAAACCGCCCGCGACGCCGAGACCTACACCGCCTACGAATATCAAAAAGCGCAGGATCGGGAGTGGGAACCGCCCGAAGTCGTCGAGTCTTACCGGCTGGAATGGGTGGCTGCCCAACGCGCTGTCGAGGTCGCCGAAGCGGAATACAACCAAATGCTCAACCAGCAATGGTCGGTCAGCCAGCAGGTGAATGCCTTATCAGCGACAGTGGATCAAACGAATCTGAACGTGCAATATCTGGCCGAATCCGGCGTAAACCCATTGTTGCAATTGGCGGTGGATGAGGCAGAAGCTAATCTGGCGAAAACTATCATCGCCGCTCCTTTTGACGGGGTTGTGCTAGAGGTGCTAGCACGGCCGGGCGAGCAATTGCCCGCCGGAGCGAATCTGTTGCTGCTTACCGATCCGGCACAGGGCGAGGCGCGTGTCACCATCATCGAAGAGGATTTGTCGATGATTGCCATTGGGCAGACGGCCGAAATTTACTTTGACGCCCGGCCTGATGTGGTCGTGGCGGGGGAAGTGTCCCGCATTGTGCCACAGCGGGTGGCTGGCGAAGCACGGCCGTTATACCACGTTTATCTCACCCTCAATGATCCCTTGCCGGACGGCGTTTATCCCGGCATGACGGCCGACGCCTCTTTGCTCATTGACAGCGCCGACGACGAATTGCGCTTGCCGCGAGCGCTGGTGGCGGCGCGTTCGGATGGAACGGCGACGGTGGAAGTATGGGAAAACGGCCGTTCCGTTCCCCGCGACATCGCCATCGGACTACGCGGCGACGTGTACATTGTGGTGCTAGATGGTCTGCATGAAGGGGACGAGGTGGTGGGCGAATGAAACCTGTCATCGAAGTAGAAGGTTTGAGCAAGGAATACCAAATGGGCGAAGAAGTTGTCTACGCCCTGCGCGAGGTCAGTTTTCAGGTGCAATCGGGGGCGTTTATGGCCTTGATGGGGCCGTCCGGCAGCGGAAAATCAACCCTGATGCACTTGTTGGGTTGTTTGGACACGCCCACAAACGGCCGTTATCTCTTAAACGACTGTGACATCAGCCATCTTTCCCGCCGCGCCAGAGCCGAAGTACGCAACCAAAACATTGGTTTTGTCTTTCAATCGTTCAATTTGCTGCCCCGTTTAAGCACGCTAGAAAACGTCGCCTTGCCCTTGCTGTACCGCAAGCGCAGCCACAACGGCGAGAAGCGCAGCGAAAAAGTGCTGGCAACATTGGCCTTGCAGCAAGTCGGGCTGGCGGATCGATTAGGCCATAAACCGACAGAATTATCTGGCGGGCAGCGGCAGCGGGTGGCAATTGCCCGCGCACTGGTTACAAACCCGGCCCTGATTCTGGCTGACGAACCGACCGGCAATCTGGACAGTCGCACGGGCGCGGACATTCTTAATCTGCTGGAAGATTTGAACGGAAACGGCCGTACCATCATCCTTGTCACCCATGACGCGCACGTTGCCGACCAGGCGCGGCGCGTACTGCATATGCAAGACGGCCGTATCGTCAACCTTCGGGAGGGCGCATGACCATCCTAAAAACCATCCGCACCGCTTTAACAGGCATCAGTAGCAATGCGCTGCGGGCTGTGCTGACCACATTGGGCATTGTTATCGGCGTGGCGTCGGTCATCAGCATGGTGGCGCTGGGCAATGGCGCCCGCGCCGCTGTAGAAGCCAACTTCCGCAATCTGGGCGCAGACATGGTGCAAATTGGCGTGAAGGAAAAGATAGATCAGGGTGAATTTGTTCCCGTCGGCGAGATTTTGTCCTATGAAGATGGGCTGCATATGCCCCAGGAAGCGCCGCTGGTAAGCCGGGTGATAATGTCTGTCAACGGCGAAGGCAAAGTGAGGCGCGCATTTAACGTCTTGGATATGTTGGTTGCCGGCAGCACGGCCGATGGGTTGGACAATCTGGCCGCGCAAGGAGATGTGCAGCCGGTGGGCTGGCCGGACGGGGTTCCGCTGACGGGCGAGGCGTTTGTGGGAAACGGCCGTTTCTTCACCCCCGCCGAAGTGCTGTCCAACGCCGACATCTGTGTGCTGGGGCATAAAACGGCCGAACAGTTGTTTGGCGGTGATGATCCATTAGAAGAGATTGTATGGGTCAACCGGCGTAAATGTTTGGTCATTGGCGTGCTGACCGAATTGGAAGTGATCAATCCGGCCCTGCGTAATCAGATGCGCCCCAATGAGTCGTTTTACTTGCCGCTCAGTACCGCCATCCACAATTTGTTCGACGAACCGCCGTCGGTACAAATTGTCGCCCGCGTCACGGATGAAAGCCGCATGGCCGAAGCCCGCAGCCAAATCAAAGATTATCTGCGCCAGCGTCACGCCGTCGGCAAAGATGAAATTGGGGAATGGGACGATGACTTTGACATGACCACGCGACAAGACATTTTGGGGGCGCAGCAACAAGCCGCCCGCACCTTCTCTTTTTTGCTGGCGGCGATGGCGGCCGTCTCGCTGGTGGTCGGCGGCATTGGCATTATGAATGTGATGCTGGTCAGCGTCACGGAGCGCACGCGGGAAATTGGGGTGCGTTTGGCTGTGGGAGCGCGGCCGCAGGACATCGTTACCCAATTCTTGCTGGAGGCGGTGCTGATCAGCGGATTGGGTGGTGTGTTGGGCATTGCCGTTGGCGTACTGACCATTCCGCTGGTGGCAAACTTGAATCAGGGCGTTGCTTTGCTTGCACCAAACAGCATCCCGATGGCGTTTGGCGTTGCCTTGCTGATTGGTCTTGTTTTTGGCCTGTATCCAGCCATCCGCGCCTCTCGTCTCGACCCAATTGAAGCGTTGCGTTATGAGTGATAGGCAGGTTTTTATTATCTTGTCATACCTGTGAAGGCAGGTATCTATCTGGTGGATCGCCGCCTTCGCAGGTATGAGAATTAGAGTAACCATTCACCCTCCCAAGGTGCCCGGCACTTATAAACGAGTGTGCTACTCCAGTAGACTTGGTAATGAAGCGCCGGGCACCTGAATGGTTACGAGTTAGAAGTTAACTGTAATAAAGGAGAACACAAAATGAACAGAAAAATTTTAGCTATTGCAGGAATTATTGTATTGGTCATGGTATTGGCGGCAGGGGCGTACACGGCCGTTAATCTCACCGCCGCGCAAGATGAACCAGAAGATGATTTACCTGCCGGTTCGATGGTGTTTGAGGATGTGATGGATGATGGAACCGGCAATCCAGTAACGGTAAAAACGGTGATTTTACCGGCGGAAGCGTTGCCTAAACGGCCGTCTGAAGCGGGCGGCGTACTGGTGCGGCAAGTTGATAATAGTTACTTTGTCGGCACTGGCTCCATCTCTGTCAATGTCAGCACGGTGAATGGAGAAACATCAACGGCCGTTGACCACAGTGGCCCAGAGATTGAAGCCGTGACAAATCACGACACCCTGTTTTATCGTGACGTGACCGATTTCAGTTTAACCGCCGCAGAATCAAAAGAGCAAACTTTTCGTCAGGAAATTATTCTTGTCGATCAACCGGAGAAGATGCCTGACGGCGCCACCATCCAGGTTTGGGGCAACAAGAGCGGTGATCGGATAATTGCTGACATTATTGTTTATTCAGAACCAAAATAAAAGACCAGACCAGACAGGTTTTTAAAACCTGTCTGGTCTTTAGGAGTTAAAAATGAAACGCATAATTATGATTGGAACGATTGTTGTTACTCTATTTTTGTTAGCGGGCGGCGCGTACGCGGCCGTGCAATTATTGGCAGAACCAGAAACGGAAACGGCCGTTGGCGGCAGCGGCGGCGGCCGTGTGATGCAATCCGTTCAGATCGGCAATGATGGCGCGGCTGTCAGTGTGCAAACAACCATCTTGCCCGCCGCCGAACTGCCCGATGAAGAAGCCGCCGCCTTTGGCATTGTGCTGGATCGTCAAGATGACACCTTGACGGTTGGCACAGGCGATCTGGAACTGTCTGTGGATGTAGAGGTTGATCCAGGCACAGGCCAGGAAACGACGGCCGTTGTGCCCAGCACAAACGGGCCTGAATTAGAGATTGTGATAACCCGCGACACGCTTCTATATCGGGAAGTGACCGATGTTGCCGGACAGATGCCGGATCAAAGCGGTGAAGTGACCATCATGCAAGAAATCCGCCCCGTTGCCGATTCCAGCCAAATTGAAACACAAATGGAAGTTCAGGTGTGGGGCGAGCGTCGCGGCGGCCGCATTGTGGCCGATATTGTGGTTTTTGGCCCCTTGGCCGGCGGCGCGTTTGAATAAAATGCAGACGCTTCGAGTGAGGATGAAAACTCGAAGCGTCTGCACTACAATAAGGCCATGACTTCTCTTTCCCGATTTCGATCATTACGTTGGCAGTTGCCTTTGAGCTACGCCGCTATTGCCTTGCTGGCGGTATTGGCTTTGGGCATTGCATTGCTTAGCGCGTTGCGTGCATTCTATCGCGAACAAGAGTTGGCGTATCTGAAAGGAAACGCCATTGCTATTGCCGATGAAATTGCACCGCTGTTGATGGACGGTGAACGGCCGTTATTACAAACCCAAATCGCCCAGTTCTCCTTTCTGACACAAACACGAATCGAGGCGCTGGATAAAGATGGGCAAACTGTGCTGGTTGATTCTGACGAGTTGGACAGCTTCATGCCCGCAATTTCCGTGAATCCCAATCAAGACAGGGTAATGGTAGATGAGGTGACAACAGTAATCGAAGAGGAACGGGAAAATGAAGACGGCGCCATATCCAGCCAGCGCGTGGTAACGCGCACCAGTCAGCTATCGGCGCAAGGATCGTTGTATGGATTTACGCTTGGGGAAACACAAACGGCCGTTGGCGAACGCTCCACTCTGGCTGTAAAAATGTCAATCATTGACGAATTCGGCAATGAGATTGGGCTAGTGCGGTTGTCTGAAGGCCCGGCTTATGGCAATGTCATTTTGCGCGACGTGGCTCAGAAATGGGCGGTTGCCGGCGCGATTGCCATTTTGCTGGCGGCTCTGGTTGGCTGGCTGATTAGTCGTCGTCTGACACAGCCATTGTTGACGCTGACGGCCGTTACGGAGCAAATGGCAGACGGCGACTTAACTGCCCGTACCGACGTTCGTCAAAAAAACGAACTGGGAGCCCTGGGGCAATCGTTTAACCAGATGGCGGAGCAGGTAGAAAATACTGTGACTGCCTTACGCCAATTTGCCGCCGACGCCGCCCACGAACTGAATACGCCGCTGACAGCATTACAAACCGACTTGCAGCTTCTTGCCGATAACGCTGATCCAACACAACAACAGCGAGCGCAACGCGCCGAAAGTCAGGCGGCGCGCTTGCAATCTTTGGCCGATAGCTTGCTCGATTTATCGCGGTTGGAGGCGGAACCGATGGTGGGGAAACGGCCGTTACTCAATCTGAACCAACTGTTACAAATAGTAGCTGAACCGGTCGCCTCCCAAGCTGAGCAGGCTGGATTAGAATTCGGGCTGGATTTACCGGAAACGGCCATTTTTGTACATGGTGACGACGGACGATTACAACAGGCGATAGGTAATTTGCTAGAAAACAGTTTGAAATTTACATCATCGCCAGGTAATGTTTGGCTTGCATTGGAAGTTGAGGGGGAAACGGCCGTTGTCACTGTGCGTGATAGCGGCATCGGTATCCCGCCAGAAGATTTGCCAAAATTATTCGGACGTTTTCATCGTGGAGTAAACACCGCCAATTACGCGGGTAATGGGCTGGGGCTGGCTATTGTTAAAGCAATTATTATCAATCATGATGGGCATGTGACTATTGAGAATGAAAACAAGGGTTGCAAGGCTCAAATTCGATTGCCCGCTGCGTCTTTGAGCAGATCGTGATTACCCGCGTGAAAACTCTTATCCGTTCCCGCGATGCGCTGGATGGCGTTGTCATGGCCGGGGCGTCGCTTGTCTCTGGCGGCTTTGCTTACCTGGTGTTGGTAGCGGCCGGGCTACTATTGGATAACGCGGCCGCAATCGCTTTTCTAGCCGTCATGAACTTGCTTAAAATTGGGGAGCAAATCACCTGGGTTATTCGTAATGTGGTGGCTTATTACACGGCCGAACTGGCTATCGTGCCAGAATCCAGGCTCCAAATCGGCGCGTTTTTGCGTGACCGGTGGCGGTGGGCGTGGCTGTGGGGAGGGGTGACGGCCGTCATCTTTGCCCTCCTTTCTCCTTTTATCGGCCGTCTCATCAACGTCAATTCAACAGGCGCTTTGTTGGCGGCCGCATTGGCCTTGTTGCTGCTATTCACTCGCCCGGTAACGGATGGGACGTTGCAAGGCAGCCAAAACTTTTGGGGTTTGGGCGGCGTCACTGTTTTGCAAGAGGTTTTGCGTTTTGGCCTGACCATGCTTCTGATTTTGGGGGGACTAAATCTGGCGGGAGCGGTGCTGGCGTTACCCATTGCCAGCAGTGTAGCTTTGGGGGTGGGAGTGTGGTTGTTACGGTCGTATTTCCGCGCCCTACCAGTTAAAAATGGTCAACAAGTCAGTCTGCGCTATTCAATGTTGACATTGGTGGGACTGCTCTCATTTGCCGTGCTGGTTTACAGTGACGCCATTTTAGTGAATCGTCTGTTTGCGGCCGATGTAGCCGCCCAATACACTCCGGCCAATATTCTGGCCCGACTCAATTTATTTGTCCCCATCGCTATTGGCATGGTGTTGTTCCCCAAAGCGACACAGCGTCATGCCCAGGGATTGGACGCGCGGCCGTATTTGCTGCTGGCATTAGCGGCCACGCTCCTGCCCGGTTTACTGTTGACTGTGCTTTACTTTCTGTTTCCTGCTCCAATTGTGGCTTTGGTATTTCGGGGACAATATGCAGACCCCGGCCGTTTGTTGGCCTGGTTAGGGTTGGCAACAACGTTATTTGCCGGAGTTAATATCTGGCTCAATTATGCGCTGGCGGCCGAGCGACGGCCGTACATCTTCATCTTAGCAACCATCGCCTTTTTGCAAATTATAGGGTTTTTATTTCTGGCAGATTCCCTACAAACTATCGCCCTGATGATGGTTATAGCTGGGTTAGCCGGTAACGCGGCCGGTTTAATGCTGCTGCGGCCGATAAGGATTAGAGATTGAGAGACTTAGGCTCCAATCTCCCAATCTCAGAACAATTCCTTCTAACGGCCGCACTGCTTTCGTTTTACTTGCCGGGGTTAAGACTTTTTCATCGGCAGACGTTTTACCCATTAGCTGCTGTACCCATTGGCAAAAATATCAATCATTAACTTGGCGTCACCCAGCGGATAGAGAATAGGGCAGGTGCAGCCATTGTCTACATATTCACGCACTTTGGCTTTGACTTCTTCGGGAGAACCGGCGGCCGTACACATTTGCACCACATCATCTGGCACAATGTGCATAGCGGCTTCAATCTGCTCATCGGTCGCCGGCCAGGTGAGTACCTGGTGAATCTCATCTAGCAAATCCTGGCTAACGCCGCTGGCTTTCATCAGATGGGGTTGCTGGCCTAAATATTGGGTAATCATCTTCCGTGCCCCATCCAATGCCTTTTGACGATCATTATCTACCGAGCAAATCATTAACTGCGGCCGATCAATGTCGTCAATCGTTTTGCCCGCTTTCTTAGCGCCTCGTTCTAGCGCATCCATGGCTCGCAAATTGTATTTGGGGTTGACCAGATAGTTGAGACAGGCTCCATCAGCGATTTCTCCGGTCAATTCCATCATTTTCATGCCGGTGGCGCCGATGTAGATGGGGACGTTGCGGGGGGTTTTACGGCCGTGAACCACATCCAACTGAATGCCATCCACATGATGAAACTCACCCTCAAAGGTCACATTTTCCATCGCCAGCAAACGGCGCAGCACTTCTACCGTTTCCCGCATCGCCGACAATGGTTTGCGCCGTTTAATGCCTACTTTGCTGGCTAACGGATCCCACCAGGCCCCAATGCCGCATATAATGCGATCCTCGGCCAAATCATCCAACGTTAAAAAGGTGGCCGCCAATAAACCAATATTGCGCGTCCAATTATTGGTGACGCCGCTGGCTACTTTCAACGTTGTCGTGTGGCTGGCAAAAGCGGCCATAGGCACAATGCAATCCCGCACCAACCGGCTTTCGGCCTGCCACACTGCCTCAAACCCATTGGCCTCCGCATATTTGGCTAATTCAATCCCTTCTTGCAGCGAATGGGCATCTTGTAAATATAAAGCAACTCTATCTTTGGACATGATTTTCTCCTAATGAGTTTGCAAGTTGCAAGTTGCAAGTTGCAAGTTTGCAAGTAACTGAACCGAACTGAATACTGACTACCGGCTACCGGACATCCGACGGCCGTCCCCCCCTCGTCTCAACATCATCGCTTCTGCCAGCACACTGATGGCAATTTCTTGGGGCGTTTCGGCATTTAGTTCCAGGCCCAATGGTGAATGGAAGCGGGCTAAATCGGTTTCACTTAAGCCATCTTCCCGCAGCAGCTTGCAGGTATGTTCCCAGCGTCGTTTACTGCCCATCACGCCAATGAACGGGGACGGAGATGCAAGCAGTTGGGGTAGAATTTGTCTGTCTAAGGCCACATTGCGCGTGACGACGCAAATGAAGGTGTTTGACGTGATCTTGAATTTTGCCAGCCCATCCTCAAAATCGCCCGGCAAATAAATATCTGCCTGGGGAATAATCTCTGGTGTGGCTAATTCTACCCGGTCATCGGTAACGACGACACGGTATCCCAGCCAATGCGCCAGATCGGCAACTGCCTGCCCCACATGTCCACAGCCAATGACAAAAACGGTAGGTGGAGGTAAATAAGGTTCCACATAAATCTCCATTTCGCCGCCGCAGATGCCGGGATCGCCCGCTTTGGGATCTACCAATGTATAAGGAATGGTACGCGGCTTGCCCTCAGCTAAAGCAGCTTGAGCTTCTTCAACTACCCGCGCCTCCATTTCACCGCCGCCGATGGTTCCTGTGGTACGGCCGTCACCATACACCAACATCTTACTCCCCGCATGACGGGGCACAGACCCTCGCGCCTTCACCACTGTTGCTAAAACAACGCTTTCACCCGAATCCTGTGCGGCTAATAAATCTTGTAAGATCGTATGATTTGCATCCATAATTTAGCGTATGACAATGATTTGGAGACCGAAGTTTGTTTGATGCCAGACTTGATCGGCCGTTACAACTGGAATATCTCTGTCTAGAGCCAATGATAAACAAGCCCGGTCTGCTAAAGAAAGCCCGAATGGTTTAGTAGGAGGTAAAAGTGATGCGGCTAATGCGGCTTGAGCGGCCGTAAACGAGACGACTTCAATATTTGTAGACAGAATGCGTTTCAAAACTTTCTGGGAATCATGGCCGTCACGAGCAAAACGACCGATAACTTCACTCAAATTCACGGTTGAAAGGCAACACTCATCAATGTACTCGTCAATTTGTGTATGTCCAACTTCCTTAAATAAGTAAGCTAGAAGTGCAGATGCATCTAAAGCAATCATGCTTTATAAGCCTCTTCGCGTCTCTCAGCGATAAGTGTTTCAACTACATTTTCGGGTTTTTTCGATCCATAGAGATCATCAACCCAATCCTGTAAAGAGGAGGCTGGCAATAATTTACTATCTCGACGAGCGATATATTCTTGTAAAGCAGCTATCACTGCGTCAACTTCATTTTGATGCCTGCCAACTTGACGCGCTTTATTTACCAATTCATCATCTACTGTCACGGTTAGCATATTTTGCCTCCTTCCGTTAGCTAAGACTCAATACGATCATATTTAATAATCAAACCGCTGCGTACTTGTGTCGATTTCCCTTTCCATTCTATCACAAGGTCAATTTGTTACCGTCGGCCGTATTCATCATGCCTATCCAATTTGTTAGTATGGCTTTGTGCTTACACTATCCTTATTGTACATTTTTGGTATCTTCTCAATATTCAGGAGAGGCCTGCGAAGTTTTGACACGGTATCTGGTCAAAATACCGAAAGTCCTAGACATAAATTTAATTAACCGCATCCTGCATACACATAAACAGTATAAGTCTCAGGATCCGCAATATCTACAGTAAGGGATTTACGACACCCATCACCCCCACCAGAGCAAATCAAGCTATTAGAACTTGGTGTCCACCACCAAAATGGAGAATTCTTTAAATCGCTGCTATGGGGATCGATTGGTTGGAATGGTGTAATACAGTTTGCATTTTCCTCAAAGTCGTCAAAATCGGTAGCATCCATATCGAACTTCCCGTGCATCGAAAAACTACTAATCCCAACGAAATGACCTCGCGTATTCCGAGCTGATTCTGGAAGTATAAAATCTGCATTAGTTGCTAACAAATCAGGATCGAACAGATCAAGTTGAAGCCAAACCATCAACGAGCAACATGCAATCATAACAAAAACGAGTAATGAAACTGTAATTTTACGCAATAATGACCATTTTCTGATGTTTCCCATTTGGCAAATTTCCAAGCGATAGCATGTTGGACTTATGAGTTAGTAAAAATAAACAATGCCGCTATCAATAGTTCCTAACAACCTCTTATCAAACCTTTGACACACGCACACCAATATCCGTTAGAAAGCTTGTTGCAAGGCGTTCCACACTCGTTCCGGAGTGAACGGAATTTGGCGGATGCGGACACCGGTGGCGTTGAAGATAGCGTTGGAAAGGGCAGGGGCGACGCCGTCTTTGGGAATTTCGGCGATAGCTTTAGCGCCGAAGGGGCCGCTGGGTTCGTGGGTTTGCACCAGAATGACTTCCATCTCTGGCATTTCGTCGGCGCGGTAGATTTTGTAGGGGCCGAATTGGGGGTTGAGCATACGGCCGTCTCCATCATAAGCCATCTCTTCACAATGAGCGTACCCCAATGCCTGCACCATGCCTCCTTCTACCTGCCCGCTGGCTGTCAATGGGTTGATGACCACGCCCGCATCCACCGCCATCACCATTTTCTCCACTGTCACCTGTCCCGTTTCAATGTCTACCAACACTTCCACAAACTGTCCGGCAAAAGGTGGCGGCGATTCATAGGATACAAAAGAAGCGGTGTGCATAATTTGCCGCTGCTGGTCTTGATGCAGCGAATGTAGAGCCAGGGCTTCTAAGGTGACGGAACGGCCGTCCCCTGCCCAGGCTCTCCTCTCTCTCAACAGCACATCAGACCAATCGTCTAACCCTAACATGAGACCCACGCGCTCTTTGATTTGTTCGCGCACACCTTCGGCCGCTAGTTTAACGGCCGTGCCTGAAATATACGTCGTGCTGCTGGCATAGGCTCCCGTGTCAAATGGCGTCATGTCCGTATCGCTGCTGTAAACAATGATGTCTTCTAATGGAACGCCTAGCACCTCGGCCGCCATCTGGCCTAATACTGTGTCTGAACCTGTACCCAAATCTGTGGCCCCCACCTGTAAATTAAAAGAACCATCATCATTGATTTTGATACTGGCCCCACCCATATCCAGTCCTGGAATGGCTGTGCCGTGCATACAAACTGCCATTCCCAATCCCCGCCGCAAATGAGGCTTTCCAGGGACTAAATGCCAATCCGGATCATTGTGCCGTTGCCAACCAATCGCCTGCTGTCCCAGAGCCACACATTCATTCAAGCCGCTGGAAAGGATGATGGGAATTTCTATGACAGTTTCCTTTTCACCTTCACCCAAGTGGGGGGCGATGTTCAGGCCATCCCCCACGTTGACCCAATTTTGGCGGCGAAATTCGATTACATCCAGTCCCAGTTCAGCAGCAATTTCATCCATATGCACTTCCAAAGCAAACAGAGCTTGCGGCGCGCCATACCCACGATAAGCGCCAGGAACGGGGATATTCGTGTAGACAACATGACAATCAAATCGTTTATTACCACAATTATAGGTACTCAAACCGCGCAAACCGGACACAGTTTGTACAGTTAAACCGTGTGTGCCGTAGGCGCCGGTGTTAGCCAAAATTTTCAATTCTTGGGCCGTGAGTTTGCCGTTTTTGTCTACGGCCGTTTTATACGTAATCGTCTGTGGATGGCGAGTGCGACTAGATACGAACTCCTCTTCTCGGGTCAATTCAAGGCGTACTGGTCGTCCCGTCCTTATCGTTAGATGGCCGACAATATCTTCAATCAACACTTCCTGCTTGACCCCGAAACCGCCGCCGATGCGTGGTTTAATTACCCGGATGCGTTTTAGTGGCAGGTCTAATAAGGGAGCAATCATGCGCCGGGCGTGGAAGGGAACCTGAGTGCTGCTGCGAATAGTCAACCGTTCATCCGGGTCCCAATAAGCGATAGCGATATGCGGTTCGATAGGGCACTGTTGCACCTGATGCACACGGTAGATTCGCTCGTACACAAAATCAGCTTCCGCAAATGCTTTAGCCACATTACCCGCTTCTGCTTCAATATGGTGGACGATGTTGCGTCCGGCATCGTGAATATCAACGGCGTCTGGCTCGTCGTGGATGATGGGGGTGTTCGCGGCCATGGCTTCACGTTCGTCGAACACGGCCGTCAACACCTCATACTCCACTTTTATCAGCTTCAATGCTTCTTCGGCAATGGCTAACGATTCGGCCGCTACGGCCGCTACCCGGTCGCCCACATGACGCACTTTATTATCAAAACTGACTTGATCATACGGTGGCGGGTTAGGGTACGACTGCCCACCGGAGGCATAAATGACACGCGGTACATTTTTGTAATGGATGACGGCCTGGACTCCCGGCAGAGCCAATGCTTCCCTATCATCAATATCCAGAATGCGGGCGTGGGCATGAGGGCTGGTCAGCAGTTTGGCGTACAACATGCCCCGCATTTCTACATCGTCCACAAAAGCAGCATTCCCTTTGGCCAGTTTGACTGCATCTACTTTCATCTCTGGTTTACCGACAACGGCCGTGTCTGGAATTGTCGTCGTCACTTTCGGTTTGGTAGGGGCTATGGTTTTTGTGGCTGTGTTGCCATCATCAAAATCAGGCGTAGGATCAGATCGCTCATCCTTCCCTAAATCACCAAACAAACCAGAATCATAATCGAGTGGCGTCAGTACATTCGGCTCTGGTGTGTCTGGTTCCTCGCCACGCAGCATGGCGGCCGCAGCCTGGATTGCCTGCACCGGTTTCACATACCCCGTTTCCCGATCTAAAATGCCGGAAAGCGCGTCCCGGATTTCGGCTTCGGTTGGATTAGGATTATTTTCTAACAAAGCTTTGGCGGCTAACACCATCGCCGGTGTGTTGTAGCCAGACTGGATCGCGCCGGTTTGCATGAAAGCACGTTGAATGGGGTGTAAATCAAGGCCAAAAGCCAGCCCCTCAACGGTTTCCAGTTCATGTCCATCTGCCTGAGCCGCCAATAAAATATCTGCGCTGACGAGACGGCCGTTTAGCAGCACGGCCGCCGCTCCCGTTTCCCCTGTATCGCTGCCAAAACGCACACTGAAATATCCTTCTCGCCGCAATGCCCGCAGCAAGGTGTCGCCGGGTTGGCAGGGGATTGTTTTTTCTTTTCCGTTGATGGTTATGTGAATGTTCATAATTACCTTATCTGGGATTGTATTCGGCGACGAACTCGGTTGGTCAACACCTTTGCCATTTCTTGCCGGTATACGGCCGAACCGCGAAAATCAGCCGGCGGCCGTAAACTGTCTAGATCAGATTCTGTAATGAGGATTGGTTTGTCAGCCAGACCACAGGCTGCCAACAATGTTCCCTTTTCTGTTTGTCGGCCCAGCACGGCCACAATAGGTTTGTCGGCCGGGGTGCGGGCTACCCGTTCAGATGCGGTTATGCCGGTTGTTTGGATGGTGACGGCCGTGATCAATTCGCCCTCTGAAAGATGCCAACTTTCAGAAAGTTGGTATCTTTGCTCACCCGTTGCCGATTGCGTCGTTACCGCTGCCTCAAACAGCAGCAGCGCCGCGTACAACTCACTTTCCCAATCGGCTAGGGCGATGACGCCGCCAATTGTGCCTACATTGCGGAAAGTATTTGACCCTTCCCGGTGTGCCATCTGCCGTATAAGTTCAGGTACATCGAGATGATCCACAATTTCCTGCAAACGGATCATAGCGCCAAATGTGACGGTATCGGCTTCTCTTTCAATCTGATTCAAGCCCACCGACTGTAAATCCACAATCGCCCCAATTTCCTGACTATTAGGGATGAGTTGTGTGCCGCCGGCGAGTACGGCCGTTCCCGATTCTCTCAATAAAATAACTGTCTCATCTATCGTTTGCGGTCGATGATACTTATTCACTTTAGCCATAAGAATTTTCCTGTATACCTATTTACCCATTGATGAGTTGTTTGCTGATTGCATTGTGCCGCTCGATGATCGGCCGTAAGTCTAAGGTTTGCAAACGGCCGTCTTCGACAATGACACGGCCGTTAATCACACTCAAATCTACCTGCTGCGGCGCACAAAAAATGAGGGCCGCCATCGGGTCATGCTGTGCCCCGGCGTAGGCCAGTTGGTTCAGATCAAAGGCAATAAAATCGGCCGCTTTCCCTGGAGCAAGCTGCCCAATATCATCCCGCTTCAATACCTGTGCCCCGCCGCGTGTGCCCAGCCACAATGCCTCTTGCGTCGTTAATGTCGTGGCCTGGTTCAACACCCGTTGCAAGAGCAATGCCTGCCGCGCCTCATTCAACATGTGGCTGCCATCATTACTGGCCGAACCATCCACGCCTAATCCCACCCGCACACCGTTGTCCAACCATTGCCGTACTGGGGCAATGCCGCTGGCCAGCCGCATATTGCTGCAAGGACAGTGCGCCGCCCCCGTACCTGTTCTGGACATCAAGCCGATTTCCTCGTCATTCACATGAACGGAATGTGCCCACCACACATCGTCGCCTACCCATTCCAACTGTTCTGCATAGACGGCCGGCCGGTAGCCAAACGTCTCCAGACAAAAATCCTCTTCATCCTTCGTTTCCGCCAGATGGGTATGCAGCGTGACCCCATAAGCCCGCGCCAACCGTGCCGATTCACGCATTAAATCGGCCGTTACCGAAAATGGCGAACAAGGGGCGACCACTACGCGGGTCATGGCGAATGGTTCCGGATCATGAAATTGTTCAATGACGCGACGGCTGTCTTGCAAAATCGCTTCTTCACTTTCCACAACGCTGTCCGGCGGCAGACCGCCATCACTTTCGCCCAATGACATGGAGCCGCGAGCGGCATGGAAGCGGAAGCCTAACTCTTGCGCGGCTCGAATTTCATCATCCAGCTTTGACCCATTCGGGAAAAGATAGAGATGATCGCTGGCGGTGGTGCAGCCACTGAGGATGAGTTCGGCCATACCCACCAAGGCGCTGACATACACTGCTTCGCCATCCATCCGTGCCCAAATGGGATAGAGGGTTTTTAGCCAATCAAACAGACCGCTATCTGGAGCCAGAGCGCGGGTCAACGTCTGGTACAGGTGGTGATGGGTGTTGATGAGACCGGGTAAAACGACTTTGTCAGAGGCGTCAATGATACGGTCGGCTGTTTGATACTCATCTGGTAGATCATCTGTGACGCCCACCCAGACAATGACGTTATCACGTACAAACAGCGCCCCATTGGGAATCGTTTCCCCGGCGTCGTTCATGGTGATGAGCAAGCGGGAATTTTTTAGGAGAATCGTGGACATGCTGTTTCCTTTCAACGGTGGTACTGTTGCCACATACGTTCAGCCACGGCGCGAGAGTCGGCCGCAATTTGGGCTTCGTTCAGGTGAGGAATTTGTTTATTTTGCATGAGAACACGGCCGTTAACAATCGTTGTATCCACAGCAGCGTCAACCAACCCAAACAAGAAATGCCCCCAAAAATTAGCGCCATCAAGCGGGGTAGGCGGATAGTAATCTACTAGAATCATATCTGCCAGCCAACCCGTTTCAATACGGCCGACCTTCTGACCGGTCAATCGTTGGTAAATGGCGGGATTGTTTTTCAGCGCCATCTGTTCATATTCTACCCAGCCCAGATTATTGTCGCTGACGTGATGTTTGTGCATCAGGTAGCCGGTCATGATTTCGCGGCGCAGGTCGGGGGTCATGCCATCGGTGCCGATGCCGACGGTAATGCCTCTTTCCAACAAGGCAAATATGTCGGCGCGGCCGACGGCATTGTTCATGTTCGATTGGGCCTGGTGGACGACGATGGTGTCGGTGAACGCGAGACGATCACGGCCGTCATCATCCAAAAAGATACCATGCGCAGCAATACTCCGGTTACTCAGAATACCAAACCGATCCAGCCTCTGCACGACGCCCAGGCTGTATTTTCGCTGGGTCAACTCCTCGTCTACAAAATCTTCCAGCATGTGAATGTGGCAGCCCCGGTTCAGTTTTTGGGAGATGGCGGCTGCCATTTCCAGCGAATCATCATCCAATGTAAAGGAAGCGTGCAACCCCATCATGCCATCAAACAAATGGGCTGGTTTTTTTGCTTTGGCGGCCTGGCATTTGCGAATGTACCGTTCGTTTTCCATCAAACCAGCATCACGAATATCTTTGCCATCCCGGTCAGAAACCTCGTAACAAAGCAGACCGCGCACACCTACTTGAGCCAACGCATCTTCGATCTGGTCCAGGCTGCCAGTGCAGGCATTAGGGCTGGCGTGGTGGTCTATCATGCTGGTAACGCCGTAACGCACGGCCGTAATTGCCGGAATTAAGGCGCTGTAATAGACGGCTTCTTCGTCCAACACTTTGTCCAATGCCCACCACAAATATTGCAGAATTTCATGAAAATTGTATGGCGTCTGATTGAGTGACATTCCCCGCGCATACATCCCATAAAAGTGCATGTGAACATTGGTTAAACCGGGCATCAGCAAACGGCCGTGACCATCAATCTGTTCTACATCAGGGTGTTGGGCAATGAGATGGGTGGTGGGGGCAACGGCCGTGATTCGCGTTCCCTCAACCAACACCCCATGATCATGCAAAACGGTGTTGTTTTTGTCATTTGTAAAAATCGTCACGTTATGAATAAGGAAGCTCATGATCTGGTCTCCTGAAAGTTGCCAACTTTTTAAAAGTTGGCAACTCTTTATTCTCGTTTCTTCAACCCACGCTTTGGTATTCGCATAGGCAGTTGGGTGCGGCGTACACCATCAAACTGATACAAGGCATTAGCTATCGCTCCGGCCGTCGGAACCAGTCCAATCTCGCCAACTCCTTTTGCCCCATATGGCCCATACGGGTCAGGAACTTCTACGCCTATGACCTCAACTTCGGGCATTTCTTTAGCACGGAGGATGCCCATCTGGCGTAACATGGTGGATTTGGGACGGCCGTCAACCATCACCACCTCCTCGCTAAGCGCATACCCTAACCCCATATGAATGGAGCCTTCCAATTGCCCTTCAAACAGGGTGGGATTAAAAATTTTGCCCGCATCATGTGCCGCCACAACCTTTTGCACGAAGCCTTTTTCTTCATCCAAAATGACAAGCTGCGTGGCATAGCTGTATGAGTAATGAGTATACACTTTTTCCACCATTGCCCCTGGTTTTGTCGTCCAATCCACCACAAATTCGCCACGATAGGTACGGCCGACCAGGTCGGCCAACTCATGCGTTTGTAAATCGGTCTGCAACTGTTTGCAAGCGTCAATCAGAGCATTGCCCACTAAAGAGGTAGCGCGGGAAGCGGTTGTCATGCCCGCTTCCTGCTCGGCGGCCGTTTCAATGTGTACCTCAATCAAGTCAGGATCAATGCCTGTTTCATGGCACACAACTTGCAATGCCACCGTATTCACACCCTGTCCCATCTCCGTCCAGCCGTGGTCTACAATGACCTTATTCGGGGCGATGATGCTTATTTGAGCTGAGGCTGCATCGGGCATACCGTTGCCGATGCCGGTGTTTTTTATGCCGCAAGCCAGCCCGGCATATTTGGCGTTGTAGAATTCATCTTTCACGGCCGTCAAGGTTGCTTTTGCACCACAGCCAGCTTCAATTACCTGACCGGTGGCAGTCATGTCGCCATCGTCAAGGGCATTGTCATAGCGGAACTGCCAGCGGTCGAAGTTTCCTTGTTCGCACAATTCATCAATGAGGCTTTCTAAACCGAAGGCAGCCTGGTTAACGCCAAAGCCGCGCATGGCGCCGCAGGGAATATTGTTGGTGTATACGGCCGTAGCCTGCACATCAGTCACCGGGAAATTGTAAGCTCCGGTTGCGTGTCCGGCCGACCGTTCCAGAACCTTCATTCCAACCGAAGCGTAAGCTCCCGTATCCCCCACAAATTTCACTTTACAGAACGTTAATTTGCCGTTCTCATCGCAGCCAATTTTATAATCCATCCAGATGGGGTGTCGTTTGGGATGGAAAGCAATGGACTCAGCACGGGTCAGGCGTACCTTGACCGGTTGCTGCAATAAAAAGGCGGCTAAAGCGGCGTGACCTTGGGCGCTTAAATCTTCCTTACCGCCAAAACCACCGCCGTTAGGAACCATCTTAATGCGTACTTTCTCCAATGGCAGCCCCAACAATTTAGCGATCTGTATCCGATCTTCGTAAATGCCCTGTCCTTGCGACAACACTTCAATACCATTGTCTACCGTATAAGCAACGGCCGCTTCCGTCTCCATATAGCCATGCTCAATCATCTGCGTTTGGAAGATGCCCTGGGCTGTGTAAGTGGATTCAGCTTGTGATTCTCCCATATCCCCGCGATGGGTGACAGTTTTGGAGAGGATATTACGGCCGTTGCCATGAACGGAAGGACTGCTTTCTTTAATGGCTTCGTGCATATCGGTGATGGGTTCGAGGATGTCGTATTCAACCACAATTTGGCTCACGGCCGCACGCGCAACCACCTCCGATTCGGCCACAACCAAAGCCAGCACATCCCCCACATAACGAGTGATCTCCCCTTCCGCAATCATCTGCGGCCAATCCTGTTTGATAAGGCCAACATACCGTTCGCCGGGGTAGTCTACGGCCGTAAAAACTCGAATCACTCCTTCCACAGACGCCGCTGCCTTCGTGTCAATGCTCAACACCTTCGCTCGTGGATGATCACTGAATTTCAATGCGCCATGTTTCATACCGGGAATACGAATATCATCAACATATTCATGTTGTCCCAACACCAATTTGGCGGCTTGATATTTGGGCTGGCGGGTTCCGACACGGCCGTTACCCTCTGGTAGTTCCACATTTTCCTCATTGCGGATGGCCGCGGCGGCTGTTGTCACCGCATCCACAATCTTTTTATAACCTGTACAACGGCAAAGATGGGGGGTCAACGCTTTTTCCACATCAGCCCGGCTGGGGTCAGAATTCTTGTTGATCAGCACATTCGACTGCATAACAATGCCCGGAATACAGAAGCCACATTGCACCCCACCACGTAAGACAAACGAATTGGCAAAAACTTTTTGACGGTACTCGCCCAATCCTTCAATCGTCGTTACTTCACCATCAGCCACCCGGCTCATTTTAGTAGCGCAACCCAACACCGCTTTATCATTTAATTGTACTGCACAGCAGCCACAGGCCGCTTGCGGCGCACAACCATCTTTGGGCGAAAGAATGCCTTCATGGTCCCGCAAATAATTTAACAAAAGCAAATCGGGATTGCCATTGTACTCTCTTGATTGTCCATTGAGTAGAAATTTCATAATCTTTCTCCGGCCATCATCAGTCCCAACTCTTCCGTACTAATTTCATCGCTGTTGACAATACCCATAATCTCACCGCCAAACAGCACCACGATGCGATCAGACAACGCCTTCACTTCATCTAAATCTTCAGAGATAAGCAGCGTGGCCAAACCGTCGGCCCGATTTTGCAAAAGCTGATTGTGGATGTATTCGGTAGCCCCAATATCAACCCCGCGCGTCGGTTGGGCAGCGATGAGAAATCGTGGTTTGCGGGCCAATTCCCGCGCCAGAATCAACTTCTGAATGTTACCGCCCGATAAATTCTTGGTCGGTGTCTCTTGAGTGGGTGTTTTGACATTGAAATCTTGAATCAATTGATCGGCATGATTTTCAATTTGTTTAAAATTGAGGAAGATGCCTTTGCTGTAAGGCTGGCGGATGTAATCTTGCAGGATAAAGTTTTCAGCCACGCTAAAATCTTTGATGATGCCATCGTGCATTCGCTCTTCAGGAATATAGGACAGCCCGGCATTGAACATATCGGCCGGAGACAGATTGGTTACATCTAGCCCTTCTAAGGTAATTGTGCCGCTGGCAACATTGTGCAGTCCGGCAATGGTGCGGGCCAACGGCCGCTGCCCATTTCCAGACACACCAGCCACACCCACAATTTCACCACCGTGTACTTCAAGGCTGGCATTTTTTAGGATGGTTTGCCCATCTTCGTTGATCGCATTCACATTGTCCAGTTTCAAACGTACATCACCCAATTCACTAGGGGGGCGCACTCGTTCCAATAGCACTTCCCGTCCCACCATTAAGTTAGCCAGGTCAGTTTTAGTGACTTCTGAGGTGAGGACTGTGCCTACAACACGGCCGTCACGCAGTACTGTCACCCGATCTGTCAGAGCAAAAATTTCATCCAACTTGTGGGAGATAAAAATAAGGGCATGACCATCGGCGGCCATCTGTTTGAAGATGACAAACACATCATCCACTTCTTGCGGGGTGAGTACGGCCGTTGGCTCATCTAACACCAGCAACGCCGCCCCTCGGTACAACGCTTTGATAATTTCTACTCGCTGCTGCTGCCCCACAGCCAATTTAGAAATGGTGATATTGGGGTCTACTTGCAAACCATATTTGTCGGCCAGTTCTCGAATCCGCGCCGAAACCACATCTAAATCCAATCGCATTCCCCGCGATGATTTCAGCCCCAGGGCTATATTTTCAGCCACCGTCAAATTATCTACCAGCATAAAATGTTGGTGGATCATACCAATTCCGTAATCGAGCGAATCGGTGGGAGATTGGATTTGAATGGCACTGCCGTTCAAAAAAACCTCCCCCTCTTCCGGCTGATAAAGGCCATATAGAATTTTCATCAGCGTACTTTTGCCAGCCCCATTTTCACCCAGTAGGGCATGAATTTCACCTGCCTTCACATCAAAATTGACATGATCAGAGGCCAGCACGCCCGGAAAACGCTTGACAATGCCCCGCATTTCCAACGATTCAATCCGTGGTAATCCAGAAGGGAGAAGATTGTTTTCTTTTACCATCATCCAACTCGCTTTACTACATTTTTTGCAAACACGGATGGGAAGAACACAAGAGTATCTTTTTTATCCGTGTCTTCCCTATCCGTGTTTACATTCTTGTTTTATTCGCCGCCGAGGGTGTCCATCACATTAATATCACCGTTGACGATGGCTGCTTCAGCTTCTTGAGCGGCCGTAACTGCATCCGCATCTAAACCATCAGCATAATCCATTGTCAAACCGTTGTTGTCCAAAGTCAGAGCATATGCCGTACCGCCCATTTCACCGGCCTGATGTTTGACAATCATGTCCAGCAGCGCCGCCCGCCAATCATACAATTGGGAAGCGATAACGGTGTCTGGAGCCAACGGGCTTTGGTCAGATTGGGTTCCCATCCAGGGAACGCCCTGTTCTTCGGCCACGCCAATGGCGCCCACAACTTGCTGCGCCGAACCGGTTAACACGTCGGCCCCAGCTTGAATGTGGGTGTTGGCTGCTTCGGCCGCCAGCGCGGTATCGCCAAAGGAACCAGTGTAAGAAATATTGACCTGAGCATCTGGATTAGCGGCTGTCACACCAGCCACAAAACCGTCAATGTACAATTTGGCGTCGCCAGCTTCTACAGGACCAACCACTCCAATTACACCAGATTCACTTAAATTGGCGGCCAATACGCCATTAACATAGCCACCTTCTTCGGCACGGGCTTCATAGGCAAAGATGTTTTCTAACCCTTCATCAGCGCCAGTGTCTATGGCCGTGCCCCAGGCAAAACTTGTCTCTGGGAAATCCGGTGCAATCTCAAACAAAGACGTACCGTATTGAGTGCCATGCGCGATAACCAGATTGTAGCCGTCAGCCGCATAATCCCGAATAGCAGCGGCCGCGTCCGTCACATTGAACATATTTTCCGTGAAGGCTATCTCGACCACATCTTCGCCGCCGCTGTTTTCTTGAATATCCACCAACGCATCATAAATGGCCTGACTCCAGGCCAGGTCGGTGGTGGTGCTGGGCATGACAATGGCAATCCGTACCGGTTCAAGTTCTGGGTAGTCCATCATCGCGCCATCATCCTCAGCCATAACGCCGCTTTCGATGATGCTGTAGACATCAAGATCACCAGCGGCAATTTGGGCGGCAGCCGCTTCAGCGGCCGCTACAGCAGCAGCATCCAAGCCATCGGCATAGTTCATGACCAGCCCGCCATTCTTCAGGGTCAGGGCATAAGCCGTGCCGCCATATTCACCAGCCTGATGTTTGTTGATAATGTCCGTGAAAATCCCCTGCCAATCATACAACTGGGAGGCAGCGACAATTTCTGGAGCCAGCGAACTTTGGTCAGATTGGGTGCCAAGCCAGGGAATACCCTGCTCTTTGGCAATGCCGACAGCGCCCACAACTTGCTGGGCAGAACCGGTCAGCACGTCGGCGCCTGCTTGCAGATGGGTGTTTGCCGCTTCGGCCGCCAAAGCTGTGTCGCCAAAAGAACCAGTGTAAGAAACGTTGACATGAGCGTCTGGGTTAGCAAATTGGGCGCCGGCTACGAAGCCATCAATGTACAGTTTGGCGTCACCCGCTTCAACTGGACCCACAACGCCAATCACGCCAGAATCACTCAAATTGGCCGCCAGAACGCCATTGACAAAGCCGCCTTCTTCGGCGCGAGCTTCGTAGGCGAAGATGTTTTCCAGACCGGCTTCTTGTCCGGTGTCTACGGCCGTGCCCCAGGCAAAACTTGTCTCTGGAAAGTCAGGCGCAATTTCAAATAGGGATGTCCCGTACTGAGTGCCGTGGGCGATAACCAGATTGTAATCATCGGCGGCGTAGTCTCGAATAGCGGCCGCGGCATCGGTCACGTTGAACATATTTTCCGTAAACGCTATCTCGACTACATCTTCACCACCAGCTTCTTCCTGGATTTGCACGAGGGCATCATAAAGAGCCTGGCTCCAGGCTAAATCAGTGATAGTGCTGGGCATGACGATAGCGATGCGAACTGATTCAATACCGGATGCGTCTGCATCGGCGGCTACATCTTCGACCACTTCGGCCGCTTCTTCAACTTCTTCTGCTTCGGGTTCGGCCGCTTCCTCTTCTGTTGTTTCTGTCTCGGCGCCTATGTCAGGCTCAGACACTGCCGTGCCCTCCCCCGAATCGCCACCACAACTTGCCAATGTCAAACCTAAAACCAATAACAATAATACAAACCACTTTCTCTTCATTTTCGATCCTCCTATAGATCGTGCGAACGGTACAATGTTTATTACCAGTGCGCTTTAAAAAAACTGATGTGACTATACAGGTCATTCCTGCGAAGGCAGGAATTCACACACCTGGATACCCGTCTTCACGGGGGTGACAATCGGTCTAATTTTCTCCGCGCTCAAATGGCTTCGTTAGCGCTGCCGGCTGTGCGGCCCGGCGAAAGGGAATAGCTAAAGCAATAATTGTAAGCAAGTAGGGCATCATCACAGCCACATCTGAAGGGATGTTTAAGCCCAATACCTGCACCCACAATTGCAAAGCATTCACCGTGCTAAACAACAAAGCGCCCACCATAACCCCCACTGGCGACCAGCCGCCAAAATAAACCAGGGCCACAGCAATAAAGCCGATACCGTTAATCATATTTTCTTGGAATATATTGAGTAGGGAAATGGAAAGGGAAGCCCCAGCTACACCAGCCAAAGCTGAACCAAGCATGACCGAAGCGTAACGAGACCAATCAACACTGACACCTACTGAATCGGCCGCTTCCGGGTTTTGACCCACAGCGCGTACTTTTAAACCCCAGGTTGTTTTATTTAAGATCCAGGTAGCTACCGGCACCATCAGAAAGGCGCCATAAGTTAGAACGCTGTGGCTAAAGAAAATATCACCGAGAACGGGAATATCGGCCAGACAAAAACTATCGGTGAGGCAAAATTGCAATTCAGAAAAGCCGTCTACCCCTTCTACAGTCCCAATTATTGTTTTGAACAGTAGACTGGACATACCTAAACCAAACAGGAAAAGACCAATGCCACTGATACCTTGTTCTGCCTTGAAGGTGATGCTAACAACAGACATGAATAATCCCATTAAGATACCCACAACAACGGCCGCCCCCACTCCCAACCAGGGACTACCCGTTTCAGAGACAACAAAAAAGCTAAAGAAGGCGCCCATGAGCATGACCCCTTCTACACCCAGGTTGAGGACGCCGGAACGTTGGGAAAAAGTCTCGCCGATGGCTGCATAAAGGTAAGGGGTAGCCAGGCGAATACCGGAATGTAGAATGCCCAGAATAATTGCGGCTGCGGTTAATTCTTCGTTCATGCGCTGGCCTCCGTCGCCATAGGTGTGTCTGGTTTGTGGGGCACGGCCGTATCCTCATCATTATCTTTTTCCACCGAACTCCGCCGATTGTGCCGTTTGCGTACAAAATAATCGGTGCTGACCACAAAGAGAATGACCAGCCCCAACATCGCTACCGTTAAAACTTGGGGTACTTGTATCGCTCGTTGCATTTTGTCGCCGCCCACCAGCAGCCCCCCAAATAAAATGGCCGAGGGGATAATGCCCAGCGGGTGCAGCTTGCCGAACAAAGCCACCACAATGCCAGAAAAACCATAGCCAGCGGACACGGCCGTTGGTTCAAACATACGATGGTGCAAGCCCAAGATTTCCACTGCGCCAGCCAGCCCGGCAAACATACCGCTGAGGGTCATCGAAAGCACCATTGTGCGTTGCACATTCATACCAGCATACCGGGAAGCGTGCCGGTTCAAGCCTACCGCCCGAATACGAAAACCAATCGTCGTGCGCCATAAAAAGATGTACACCAGAATTGCCATGAGGATGGCGAAAATCAGGCCGCTGTGCAGTCGGGATGGTTCCACCAAAACCCCATACAATTCTCCAAGATACCCTTCTAACCCCAACTCTTTGGCTGATTGTGAAAAGCCAAGCCACTCGGCGATGTCTGTAAAGCGGGGCATATCTACCGGTTTGGGTAGCCGGGCTGAATGGGGAATGTTGGTTCCCGCCTCCACTTCGGCCGGATCAATCATCGGTCCGCGCAGCATGAAAAAAGCAAACTGAATGGCAATTGCATTCATCATGATGGTGCTGAGGATTTCATTGACATCCATTTTGGCTTTTAAGTAGCCGGGAACAACGCCCCAGGCCGCCCCCGCGGCCGCTCCGGCAATCAAGCCTAAAATGATAGCCAAGAAACCGGGTAATTGTTCGCCCAATTGCACACCGACAAAGGTTGTAATCAACGCCCCCATGATTAGTTGACCTTCGGCGCCAATGTTGATCATGCCTCCGCGAAAAGCGATGGCGATTCCCAGGCCAACCAATATTAAGGGGACGGCTTTAACCAACGTGTCAGACAACCCGTTTTTGCTGCCAAAAGCGCCCACTACCATGGCTGTGTATGCCTCAATCGGGTTTTCCCCTTGCAGCAGGAGGATGATTGCACCAACCAAAAAGGCTAGTAAAACGGCCGTAAAAGGCAGCAAAAGGTTATCTATGATCCAGTTAAACTGCCGGTTCGATTTTCTATTCACATTCCTCCTTTCTCCTTTCTCACTATGTAGGGCGAATTTGCAATTCGCTCTACTTACAAACCCACCCTGGCATTAAATGCTTCAATCAGGGTGTCAATTTCATCTGCTTTGGCGGGGATGTTCGCCCAATAATCGTCGTCGTACCATTGAGCCTGGATTTCTTCATAGGTTTTACCTTGCTGTTCGACCCAGGTGTAATATTTGAGATTGTGAATACGTTGACGGCCGATATACGTCAACTCCTCCACGTAATCAATACTCTGCCCCAACAAATGGCGCTGGAAAACCCCGGCCGCATCTAAAGGTGTGAATTCACCTTCTTCATCATTTAATTCGCGCAGACGGCTGCCGTACATTTCCATTGAATCGGTGGCTACTGTCAACACAATGTCGTTTTTGCCTAACTCATAATATTTGGCAAACTTAACGGCCGACAACAAATTGGCGCAGCCAGAAATACCCAACAGATCAAGCTGTTCCACAATCTCGGCCGCAACGCCTTGTCTGAGTAAATATTCTTGTCCGGCCGTTTCATTAAACAGACGAATTAATCCTACCGCGGCCGCATCGTCAATTGCCACTACCATATCTGTATTTTTAACATTATGAATCCAGGGCACATGCTTATCGCCAATACCCTCAATTCGATGAGCGCCGAAACCGTTGTTGAGCAGGGTAGGGCATTGCAACGCTTCGCTGGCTGCTATTTTACTCATCGGGAATAGCTTTTTGAGATAGTCGCCGCTGGCAATGGTTCCCGCCGAGCCGGTCGTCAAGACCACGCCGCGATAATTGTCTTGCGGCCGCATCACCTGTTCCAACACTTCAGCCATTGCCGAGCCGGTGACTTCATGATGCCAGAGATAATTACCCATCTGGTCAAACTGGTTGAAGATAATCAGATCATCACCGGAGGCCATTAATTCCCAACATTTATCAAAGATTTCTTTAACGTTACTCTCTGAGCCAGGAGTCTTTATCGTTTCGCCAGCCACGTTTGCCAGCCAATCGAATCGCTCTTGACTCATCCCCTCAGGCAAAATGGCAATAGAATCACAGGCTAGTAAATTGGAGTCATACGCCCCACCGCGACAGTAGTTACCAGTGCTGGGCCAAACTGCTTTTTGGCTGGTGGGGTCAAATTGTCCGGTAACGAGTGTGGGCGCCAAACAACCAAAGGCAGCTCCAACTTTATGCGCCCCAGTGGGAAACCATTTGCCCACTAATATAACAATCCGGGCCGGTACGCCGGTTAGCTCAGGTGGAAATTCCAGATAATTGACGCCGCCAAATTGGCCGCCCTGGGATTGGGGTTCATTTTTCCAGCTAATGCGGAATAGATTACGAGGGTTCAAATCCCACAAGCCAACATCGGTTAGTTCTGCCTTTATCGTCTCCGGTATTAAATCTGGATTCCGCATCTGTTTGATGGTGGGAATAATAATGTTTCGTTCACGGGCACGTTGTATGGCTCTTTCCAATGCTGCTTCGTTTCGAGTTGTTAAGTCAATCATAATGACCCCTTTAAGGCTTGTTTTACATCAGTTAAGGTGGGTTGGATGTGATACGGCCGTATCCCCACACCTGCCACCGCTTTCATAGCCGACTGCACATCCTTCAACCCATTTCCGGTGTTAATCACCACAATCCGGTCCCTGGGCCAGACGAGATTTTGATCTACTGCCTTTACCAATCCTGCATAGGCAGTTGCGCCGGCCGGTTCGGCAAAAACGCCACAGCCCCACGCTAATTTGGGGATGGCTGCCAGAATTTCTTCATCACTGACTGTAATAAATGCGCCGTTGGTTTGGGTTACGGCCGTCATCGCTTTAATCCGGTCTCTGGGTAAACCGGCGCTAATACTGTCCGCAATCGTCTCTGCCTGGATAGGTGGTTTTGTCAGCACATCCTCTCTATTTTTCCATGCTTCGGCCAAATAATTACTGCCTGCCGCCTGTACCCCGATGATGCGCGGCATCTGCTCAATCCAACCCAACGCCAGTAAATCCTTAAACCCTTTATGTACCCCGCCAATAATACAGCCATCCCCCACACTAACAAAAACGACATCCGGCGCTTGCCAATTTAACTGCTCGGCAATTTCAAGACTGACTGTTTTCTTCCCTTCTGTCATGTATGGATTGTAGCCAGTGTTGCGATTGTACCAGCCAAATTCCGCGGCCGCTTGCAAACACAAATCAAAAGCATCATCATACGTCCCATCCACCAATAGCACCGTTGCCCCAAAAGCTAACAGTTGGGCAATCTTGGCTTGCGGAGCGGCCGCAGGCACAAAAATCACATTTGGCTGCCCCACGCTGGCACACAGTCCGGCCAAAGCAGCGGCCGCGTTCCCCGTGCTGGCGGTGGTGATGATTGCGGATTGTGGATTGCGGATTGCGGGATCCGTTGCCACTTCTCTCGCTTTAACGATGGCAATGGCGCTGGCACGGTCTTTGAAGGAGGCGGTGGGGTTACGGCCGTCATCCTTCACCCATAAACTGTGCAAACCCAACTCATTAGCCAGGCGGTCTGTTTTGTAGAGGGGCGTCCAGCCAACGGCCAACGGCGGCGTTTCGGCGCCGGGAACTACTGGCAGTAGTGGTTTGTAACGCCAGATTGTGTTCTCTTGATTAGTTGCTAAGGATGTGCGAGAGATGGTTTGGGCGATACGGTCGTAATCATACCGCACATCCAAAATCCCCTCATTCCCATGATCCGGGCACACATACGCAACTGTATCCGGCTGGTACTCCTTACCGCAAATCAGGCATTTCAAAGACGTTATATGTTCCATAAATTGGTGTTCAGTGTTCAGTTCAAAGTTGCTGTTTATTGAAAACTGGTATCTACATCGTCAACGCCATCACCGCTTTCTGCACATGTAGGCGGTTTTCCGCTTCATCGTAAACAACGCTCTGTGGCCCATCAATGACCCCATCTGTCACCTCGATATTGCGGTCAGCTGGCAGACAGTGCATGTAGATGGCGTCCTCTTTGGCCAGGGACATACGTCGCTCATCCGTGATCCAATCGGTATACTGCTTGCTAATTTCGGCCGATGCTTCCAAATCTTCCGTTGTCAACATACAGCCCCACGCTTTGGGATAAACCACATCAGCATTTTGAAAACCGGCATCAAAATCATCCAAAATCTCAAACGAGCCGCGTGATTGGCGGGCATTTTCCTTTGCCTGTTCTATGTATTCTGGGATGAGCTTGAATTCTGGCGGCCGTGTCAAACGCACATTCATACCAAAACGGGTCATCAACAAAATCAGGCTGATGGGTACACTCATCGGTTTTTGGTAGCTGGCAGCATAAGCGTAGCTCACATTCATCGTCAAACCGCGCGGATCGCCCTTCTTTTCAATGATGGTTAGTAAATCGGCCAAAATTTGGAAGGGGTGAAAATGATCGCACTGCATATTTAGAATTGGAACCCGGCTGGCGGCCGCAACGTCCCGAATGTACTTGTTGCCCACGCCCCAATCACATTGGCGAATAGCGATGCCATCATTGTAACGTCCCAAAATCTCCCCAATCTCCTTAGCCGTATCGCCGTGGCTGATTTGGGTAGTGGTGCTGTCAATAAATTGAGCGTGACCGCCCAACTGAGCCATCCCCGCTTCAAAGCTATTGCGGGTGCGGGTGCTGGTAAAAAAGAACAGCATAGAAAGCACCTTATCGCGCAAAGAAGCATGGGAAACCCCCAGCGCCCGCTTCCGCTTCAAATCCAAGGCGACATCAATAATGGTATCAATTTCATCCTTCGTCCATTCCTGGGTTGTGATCATGTCTCGACCACGTAAATATGTTTGCATTTATCTTTCCTCCAACTCAATTTGATTTAGATAATCTATGATAAATTTACCAAAGATCTGAAAGTCAATTTTATTTAATCCTTCGATGTTATACCAACGAGGCTTCTCCACTTCCACATCATCCACCTCATCATCCTTTACCAGTTCAAATGTAAGAGGGGTGCATTCAAAAATAAATAGAAAACTATGAAAAGCTAAGTCCTCCGGATCATAGTAGAAAAAACTCTCTTCAAAATGCAAAAATCGAATAATCTTTACATCAAGTCCAGTTTCTTCCCGTACTTCGCGTTTCAATGCTTGTTCCATCGGCTCCCCAATATCAATCCCTCCACCCGGAAGCGCCAGTAGATTGGCAGAACGAGAATTGAGCAATAAGATTCTACCCTGATGAACAATAACTCCATAGACTGATGGCCGGAACACCAACTTTTCTCTGGGAATTTGTCTGGTGTCACCATAAATTGACCGGCATTCAATATAATCAATCATGGTATAATGGTCCCCAACAAGGATGAGTTACACTTGTGGAGCAGAAAAATGACATTCCTTTTGAATCCCTCTACAAACAAAGTGATGTATCAGCCTCAACTCTGGCAGATCTGGCAGATCAGCGTTGAACGCTATCACAGAATGATTTAAGTCGGTCTGCTCACTGAAAATGATCGCCTTGAACTTTTGGAAGGCTTCCTGGTTGAAAAAGTAACTGTTAATCCTCCTCATTCCTATACAACTAGGACAGGCCGTCTAATCCCCAATCTCTTTTTTCACCATCACCGGTAACAACGCATAAAACTTTGTCGCCTCCACCACATCCGCCAGGGGTACATGCTCATTAACTGCGTGGGCATAAATTTCATTGCCGGGGCCAAACCCGATGCAGGGAATGTCCAATTTGCCGGCCCAATAGTTACCATTCGTAGAAAAATCCCATTTTCCTTGGCCATGTAAATCATCAATATTTGGCCAAAGTGCTTTCATTGTTTCTCGGCCGGTCGTTACAAACGGATGATCTTCTGGGAAAGCCCAGGAGGGGAAATATTGTTCGTATTCGTAGACGGCGCCGGTGTGGCTTGGTTCGGTGTAAGTTAGCCCCCGTATTTCAAAATCGCCTTTCGTGGCAGCGGGGATGATGGCTTCAATTTGCTGCCGTACCAGGGCCTTTGTTTCGCCAAAAGTGATGCGACGATCAATGAAGATGGTACATTCATCGGGGACGGCATTGTTGCTGGGGCTGACGCTGCTGACTTTGGTGACACTGATACGGCCGATACCCAAAAACTCATCCGGCGTAAATGTCTCTTCCAGTTTAGAAATAGCTTCAATCACCGGCATCATCTTGTAAACAGCATTGTCGCCCATGTAATTGCTGGCAGCGTGGGCGCTTTTCCCTTTGCAGGTCACTTCCAATTCATAACGCCCTTTGTGGCCGCGATACACCTTCATATTCGTCGGTTCGCCAATGACTACAAAATCAGGCTGGACACCTTCCCAATCATGGAACGCTGCACAGCCGACGCCGTCACACCACTCTTCGATGTTGCCCAAGACGTAACAGGTAAAGCCATCTAGCAGTCCCAAATCACGGGCAAAGGCCAGACCGTAAACCATGCCCGGTGTACTGTTCTTCTCGTCCAGCGCCCCGCGAGCATACAACAGGCCATCTTCCACTTTGCCCTCAAACGGATCCCACTCCCACTGATCGGGGTCGCCGATGCCCACTGTGTCAATGTGGGTGTCGTACAGCAAAATTTTAGGGCCGCTGCCAATTTTACCCACGATAGAGCCATATTTATCTACATACACTTTATCGTAGCCCAGCTTTTCCATCTCTGCGCCAATCCGTTTGCCTACTGTTTCAATATCGCTGTCCATACTGGGGATAGCTACAATTTCACGGAAAAATGTAAGGATGTCGTCGTGTGCTTCGGACACTTTTTGGTTGATTTGTTGAATTATTTCTTGCATTGGTTTTTCCTGAGAGGAGATTACAACAATCTCCAATCTCTAATCTCCAATCTCCTTCAATTTTTCTGATACTTTTCCTGGCGTTAACGGTATTTCATCGAACCAAACGCCGGTGGCATCGTGTAATGCGGCCGTAATCGCCGGCGCTAAGGGGATAAAAGGCATTTCAGCCATGCCACGCGCTCCCCAGGGGCCGCGCGGGTCGGGAATTTCCATGATGACGGATTTAACCTGGGTGGGGATGTCTAATATGCCGGGGATGAGATAGGTACTGAGGCGGGGGTTGAGAATACGGCCGTCAACCACCTGCAAATTTTCTGTTACCGCATACCCTTGCGCCTGTACAACGGCGCCTTCAATTTGGCCTTCAATCAAATTGGGGTTTATTGCTTTGCCTACATCAGTTGTACAAATGATGCGTTCAATAAAAATATGGCCGGTTTCAATATCTACGGCCAGATCAACAGATTCGGCCACGTACCCATACGCAAAGTTGGGTACAGATTTGCCTGTGTCGGGGTCCAATGGCTGGGTTGCCGGAGGTACAAAACGAGCCTGGCCTATGGCCGGTCGATCTTCATCTGTCCAATCGGCCAGCGCTTTTTCGGCCGCCTGTCGAATTGCATTACCAGCCATCCAGGTCATACGAGAAGCAGAAACAGAACCAGAATCACCGGTCACGGCCGTGTCTGAAACCACCATTTCTACTTTTTCCAGTGGTATGCCTAACGCCTCGGCCGTCATTTGCCGCAGCGCTGTATGTGTTCCCTGACCCACTTCGGCCGCTGCATGATACAAAACCGCTCGTTCAATTTCCTCCTTCCCGTGTAACTCAATTGTCGCTTCACATCGTTCTGGAAAGCCAAAGGAAAAACCGATATTTTTATAGGCGCAGGCAAAGCCACGGCCGTAACGTAAAGCAGCTGAATTGGGCGGAAGCGATTGGAAAGGAGAGTAGGGAATTGCGGATTGCAGATTGCGAATTGCGGATCGATCTGCCTGCCCACTTGCAACTTGCCACTCAGCTTCGCATCGTTTAATCACTTCTGGTAGGCTGACTCCGGCGGGCATGACGGTTTGGGTAATACCTTCGCTGCCTTCGCGCAACCCGTTTTTTAGACGGATTTCCACGGGGTCTATGTTAAGGGTTTCGGCTAATTTGTTCATCTGGTTTTCGGCCGCAAAAACAGCTTGTGGCGAACCAAATCCACGAAATGCACCACCGGGTACATTATTCGTATAGACAGTATAGCTATCTACAAAAACACAAGGAATCTCATAAGGGCCAGCTACAGATAAATGAGCGTTGCCCAACACTTTATTACTGGTGTAATTATACGCTCCGGCATCCAGATAAACTGCGGCAGATACGGCCGTAATCAACCCTTCCATCGTAGCGCCCCATTTCGTTTTGATTGTGCCTTGATGCCGTTTGTGGTGGCCGATAATGCTTTCCTCACGAGACCAAACACAGCGTATCGGCCTGCTTTCGCCCTGCTCATGCAGCTTCCAGACAGCCAGCGCCATCACAATTTGCAAGGACATATCTTCACGGCCGCCAAACGCGCCCCCAATAGCCGGATAAATGACCCGCACTTTGTCTAACGGTAAATCAAGCGCATGGGCAATCTGTTCTTGATCCTCATGTGTCCATTGCCCACCGATTTCTACAGTAACACGGCCGTCATCATCCACATAACTCAGCGCCGCTTCTGGCTGCAAAAAGGCGTGTTCCTGGCAGGGGAGGCAGTATTCACCTTCCACAATCACATCGGCCGCTGCCCAGCCTGCTTGCATATTCCCTTTGCGTATTTTGTAATGATGGTAAACATTGCTGTTATGTTTGTTTTCGGGGTGGATGAGGATCTCGTCGCGCACGGCCGTTTGCCAATCGGAAAGTATGGGCAAATCTTGCCACTCAATCTGAATAAGTTCACGTGCCCGGGCGGCAGACGCTTCCGTTTCAGCCACAATGAGAGCCACCTGATCGCCTTCCCAACGGCTGACATTGGCCGGAACCCGGCCACGTCTCGTATCATTCACCCCTACAAAAACCGGCTGATCAAACATCGTCAGGCCATATTCATTAACGGGGACATCCGCGGCCGTAAAAATAGCAATCACGCCCGGAACCGCTGCGGCCGCCTGCGTGTCCATGCTTACCATACGAGCATGAGGTTTGCCGCTAAACAACACCTTCGCATAGAGCATATTTTTATGACTCAAGTCACCCGGATATAGCGTTTCACCTGTCACCTTACCTGGTGCATCAATTCGGAATTCTGATTTTCCAATTGCCATGATAAAAGGGGAGAGATTAGGAAAACCCAAATCTCCAATCTCTCAATCTCCAATCTCTATAACTGTTCGTTCCACTGCTTCAATAATTTTGTAATAGCCAGTACAGCGACACAGATTGCCACTTAAACCTTGTTTGATTTGTTCTGGTGTGGGCAACGGCCGTTCCTCTAACAACTTAGCCCCGGCCATAATAAATCCGGGGGTACAGTACCCACACTGCACCGCGCCTTGTTCAATAAAAGTTTGTTGCAACGGGTGCAGATTGCCGTTTTGCGTCAGACCTTCAATTGTTACAATGTTGGCCTCATGCGCCCGCGCGGCCGGAACCAAACAAGCCATCACCGCCATCCCATCCAGATAAACGGTACAGGCACCACATTCTCCTTCAGCGCACCCTTCTTTTGTACCGGTCAACAATCCTTCATCACGCAGCCAACGGAGTAAGGTTTTATCGGTTCCATTGGCCGCAGAAAGGGCACGGCCGTTCACTGTTGCTTTAATGGGCGTTTGATCATTATGGCTGGATTGGAATTTGTGGCCGGTGGGGTGTTGGCCGTGGGCAACATCTCCCCACAACAAGGGCGGATCGGCCGGCCATTGGCTGCGTTCCTGTCCATCGCGTAACGTTGTCAGGGCGCGTTGCACCATCACCCGCAACATTTCGGTTCGATAGACGGCCGTGCCCCGAATATCATCAATCGGTTTTGGCACGGCTGCTGTCAACTGTGCTGTTTCCTGAATTGTCTCGTCTGTCAGTGGCTTACCGATGAGATAGTTTGCTGCTGCGGGGGCTTCAATAATGGTGGGGGCTACAGAGCCGAGGGTTAGAATTGCGGCCGTGACCACATCCCCATCAAATTCCAAAATCACCGCCAGATGAACCACCGAAATCGCCTGTGCCCGGCGCAGTCCCAATTTGACAAACAAGCCCTGAGCTTCCGGTTTCATAGTGGGGAAGGAGATATCTACCAACATCTCATCTGGTTGCATAACCGTGCGACGCACACCGGTGTAAAACTGGTTCAGGGGAATCATTCGTTCGCCCTGCAACGATGCCAGTTTCACTTCCGCGCCTAAAGCCCACAGCGGAGAAATCGTATCATTCGCTGGGCTGGCAGTGATGAGATTGCCAGCCACAGTCGCCCGGTTACGCAACTGCGGCGAGCCAATTTCCCAACACGCCTGGGCCAGAGGCAAGGCTCTCTCTCTTAATAAGGAAGAGGCTACAACTTGATTGTGAGTAACGAGGGGGCCAAGATGGAGTCGGCCATCATCATCTGACCGTATCTCATCCAATCCTGGAATGCGGGTGATGTCAATAAGGGTTTGTACATGCGGCCGTTCACGACGAGCCAACTCTAACAGCAGATCTGATCCACCGGCTACCAAACGAGCGCTGTCCCCATATTCTGCCAGCAATGACAACGCAGAATCAATTGAACTTGGGGTTTCGTAGCGTGTTATTCGCTGTCCAGCTTTTTGTAAGTCGTGCATGGTTCATATAGGTGAAACGTGAAACGCAACAAGAGAGTTATCACGTTATACTCATTACGTTTTATGCCAAAATCCCAAAGAACAAATTTGACAATCTTGTAGTCATTCCCTAAACTACCAATGGTTAGTCGGCAATCGTCAGACCTTTTATAACATATCATTTATGCTTTGACAAACAATCAAACTCATGCGTGTACAACGTCCCAAACCAATTACAGAACAAGTCAGCGATATTCTGCGGCAGCGTCTTCGCAACCGTGAATACCCACCCGGCAGCCGGATGCCATCGGAAAGCGAATTGGCGTTGGAGTTAGGGGTCAGCCGGGCAACTGTGCGCACAGTTATGGCAAAATTTGCCACTGAAGGTTTGATTTTGCGTAAACAGGGGGATGGAACGTATGTCAATGAACGTATACGGGATGTAGATTTTCGTTATGGAGGTATTTGGGATTTTTCTCGCTTGATAGAAGACAATGGGTATACCCATTCGATTAAGACGCTGTTAGTAGAGGAGCGAAACCCAACTCAACAAGAAGCTCAGGCGTTGGGGCTGGATGGAAATACGGCCGTGATCAACTTACAACGTCTCTTCATGGCCAATAATCAACCGGCTATTTGCACGAACAATGCCATATCTCGTTCATTCATTGATGTGAACATAGATCTCACCCAATTTAATAGCCAACTGCCAATCCACAAACTACTACAAGAATATTGTCATCAGGATATTGCTTATGCCATCACCGATATTGAAGCAAAATCGGCCGCTGCCCCGATAAACGCTGTTCTGCGCCGCAGCGCAGACACCCCTCTTTTGCAGTTAACAGAAACGTTTTATGATAAGGTGAACCAACCACTTGTCTTCGGAATTAGCTATTTTGATCAAGCCATTCTCCGTTTGAGATTAGTCCAGGCGTGGGGTTAAGAATCAGAATATTGTCTTGTTTGTAAACGGTTTCTGACCAATAATAAAGAGTGCGGGTTCCCAATGAACGCCACTATCATGTAATCGTTTTCGCAATTCTTTGCTGCGTGCTTTGAGCGATTCGTATTCAGGAAAACCGATGGCACGCTGCAAAACTTTATCAATCACGTTTTCACAATGCTTGATTGATTCTTCATCATTTGGATCTGAATCTGTTTCCAAAAAATCGTGCATGACAACGTTTTGCAACCTCATGCTTTCGATGAAATCTACCAATTCTTGGCGGGTAAAGGTTTTATTATGGTAGACGCCGCGCATGGTGTCTACGTCTGCCGCCCAGTGGTGCATTTGGACGAGGGTACGCTGTGCTTCTGTTTGCGCGTCCCGGTGCATTTCAATGAAGATGAAGGTTCCACCTGGTTTTAGGACGCGGTTTATTTCTGCAAGCGCTTGGGGGATGTCGGGTAGATGGTGCAGGGATGCGGAGGCGGTAACGGTGTCAAAACGGCCGTTTTCAAATTCCAATCGCCCCGCATCCATCAGCATAAATCGGATGTTCTCGTCATCAAAATTGTCTCGCGCTATTTCCAAAATTTGTGCGTCAACGTCAATACCGATTATGGATGTGTAGTTTTGTAGATGTTCTTTCAACCGCTCAACAAAACCGCCGCGCGATGTGGCAACATCAAGAACCTGCCCACCAGAAATGTTGTTTAATGTTTGTTCAAAAATATTCATTGTTGAACCTTAACCCAACGTCCCACAAATGCCAATGAGATGGGGGCGGGGGACGAAGAGGGACGGCCGTAATAGCGGCTTATGCAGTTTGGTTTTCAGCAATAATACTTCCACGAGAATATTATATGAGGGGAAGTTGGGGAATTTTGTCACCTTATAGCGGCCGTATCACTCACCCACTGTACATCATCCAAAATATGGGTGGAATAAAAGATAATTCTGTATCGAAGCGCACCCCACAGCCCACTTTGGCGACAGTTTTATTCGTGTTATACTAGCGTTTGTTATATTTAACGGCCGTTAATTGACGGTATAAAACTACAAAGCTACAAATCAAGCAACGAGTTAATTATGAGTCAATCAATGCCTGCAAATAGTAGTCAGACTGTTTCTGCATCTGCCGAAAAAGTGCGTACCAGAAGAAAAAACAAACTTAAATCTGCCATTGAAGGGTATCTTTATTTGGCGCCAACGCTTATCATCTTAACCATCTTTGTTTTTATTCCTATCTTCACCTCATTTCGCCTGAGCTTAACTCGTGTAGCCCCATTTGGCAGCCAAACAATTGATGTAGGTTTGGGTAACTATATACGCCTATTAAACGATCCAGAGTATCTTAACAGCTTAAAAGTAACGTTGCTGTTTATTTTGGGCGTTGTTCCCGGGGGAATTGCCATAGCAGTTATCCTGGCTATCGCTCTTTCCTATCCACTTAAACGTCTGACATGGTTTCATCGGCTGTTAATATTTGTACCGATTGTGATTAGTAGCGCGGTCACAGGCGTATTGTTCAGATGGATTTACCATCCAATCGTGGGCTACATCAATTATCTATTAAGCTTTGTTGGCGTTGATCCTGGCCCCAATTGGCTCTCTTCAAAACAATGGGCCTTAATCGCCGTTATTTTGGCTGTTATTTGGCGGCAGTTAGGGTTTAACGTCATTATTGCATTGGCCGGTATTCAGAATATTGATGGCACTTATTATGAGGCGGCCAAAGTAGACGGCGCTAACCTGTGGCATCGGATACGCCACATTACGTTGCCACTGCTCTCTCCCACACTTTTCTTTTTGATGATTATTAATGTGATAAACGGTATGCAGGTTTTTGGCGAGATCAATATCTTGACTCAGGGTGGCCCCGGTGGTGCCACCAACACCTTGCTCTATTCAATTTATTATGACGCCTTTGTGGGTACGCCGTTTCGCGGCTACGCTTCCGCCCAGGCATATCTGCTATTTTTGCTAATACTTCTCATTTCCTTTATTCAGTTTAGAGGCTTTGGTCGAAAGGTGCATTACTAATGGTATCCCCTAAAAAATCAAGCAGATCCGGTTTGAAAACAAATGAAATATTGTTACAAATTTTATTGATTAGTTTGGGGTTATTGGTAGCATCGCCGATTTTCCTGGCTATCTTTACCAGTTTTAAGCTTCCGGAAGATGTGACCAATTATCCACCTACGATGCTGCCTGAAGTGTGGACTGTTGAAAATTATATTACAGCCTGGACATCTACACCGCTGTGGCGATTTTTTGGCAACAGTCTTATTCAAACGGGTATTATTGTTGTTTGCCAATTGTTTTTTAGTATTCTAGCTGCTTATGCTTTTTCTATTTTGGAGTTTCCTGGACGTGACATATTGTTCTATTTGATCCTAGGCAGCTTAATGGTTCCCTTCCAACTAACCTTCATTCCAAACTTTATTATGGTTTCAAAATGGGGCTGGGCGAATACATATGCCGGTCTGGCCGTTCCCTTTTTGGCAAGCGCTTTTGGGGTGTTTTTGTTACGCCAATTCTTTCTCACCATTCCAAAAGAGTTACATGATTCTGCCAAAATTGATGGCGCCGGCAACTGGCGGTTTTTATGGCAAATTTTGGTTCCGTTAAGCAAGGGGTCAATCAGTGCATTTGGTATTTTTGCATTTTTAAGCGCCTGGAGCCAATATTTGTGGCCACTGATTATTACAAATGACGAAAATATGCGTACCATTCAAATTGGCATTCGTTTCTTTTTGTTTGACCAGGAACGCGGCGCCGATTGGGGCGCTGTGATGGCAGCGGCCGTTATTGCCCTTTTGCCAACATTGATACTTTTTTTGATTGCTCAACGACAATTGGTAAAAGGGATTGCCATGACCGGGTTGAAGGGATAATTTCTTGAAGTTTTATTTTGTTTTCAGCGGCTGCATGTGAAAGCAAACGGCCGTTTTGTTTCCCACCTACTCTCAAAAAATTCTAATGGAGACAGGTGTTTGTATCTTCACTATGGAGGTAGAAGATTATGAAAGATTTATTGAAGTTGATTGCACTGTTAGCAGTATTGACCCTTGTTCTTGCAGCTTGTGGCGGTGGTGCGGCCGATGAACCGGTCGCAGAAGAGCCAGCTGCCGAAGAACCAGCCGCTGAAGAATCGGCGGAAGAACCCGCTGCCGAAGAAGAAGAAATGGCAGAAGAAGAGATGGAACATGAAGTCATCACCGTCGAATTCTGGCACGCAATGAGCAACGAATTAGGTGAGACAGTTGAGGAATTGGCTGGTCGTTTCAATGATAGCCATGATGACATCCAGGTAAACGTTACCTTCCAAGGCACCTATGACGACACCTACAACGCACTTTTAGCTTCGTTTGAAACCGGCACAGAGCCAAACATCACCCAGAACTTTGACCTTGCCGCTCAAACGATGTTTGATACGGGTCGTTTGGTTTCAGCCCACTCTTTTGAAGGCTTCGACGCCGACATCTTTGTTCCCGCCGTTCGCGATTACTATTCAGATGATGAAGGTATGGTTGGTATGGCATTCAACAGCAGTACACCCATTGTTTACTACAATGCAGACATGTTTGAAGAGCTAGGTATTGAGCCACCGCCGCTGGATTGGACATTCTCTGACTTTATCGCCCTTTGTGATGAGTTGCAGGGCGCTGACGTAGAATTCTGTGTCACCTTTGGCCAAGTAGGCTGGTACTTCGAGCAAATCACTGCAAACAGTGGTGGTCTTTACTTCAACAATGATAACGGCCGTACCGCTCGCGCAACCGAAGCCGTTTTCAACCAAGGCGAAGCTGTCAACGTATTCACCTTCCTCTCTGGCTTGTTGGCTGACGGGTATGCACCAAACTTGGGTAAAACCTGGACCGACACCGATGCTGCTTTCCAAGCTGGACAAACAGCCATGATTTTTGACTCCACCTCTGGTGCATTGAGCATGCAGGAAGGGGCTGACTTCACCGTTAGCACTACCTACATCCCCCACAGCGACAGCAGCGACCGGAATGGTGTTGTCATTGGTGGCGCCGCTTTATGGCTCATCGACTCTGACGATGATGCAGTGAATGCCGCCGCTTGGGAAGTGATGAAGTTCATGGCTGAACCAGCCCAGCAGGTGACCTGGCACAGTGAAACAGGCTACTTCCCAGTCCGTACAGATTTGGATGACAATGCTGACCTGATGACTTTCTGGGAAGAAAATCCGAACTTCCGTACCGCAATTGACCAGCTTGCCAGCACCAACACCACCATGGCTGATGGTTCTCCGAACTATGCCGTTTTGGGCGGTAAAGCAGGTCCATTCCCGGCCATCCGACAGTTCATCGTGGATGCGTACAGCCGTGTTTTAGATGATGGCATGAGTCCTCAAGAAGCGTTGGACGAAGCGGCCGAAAAGGCAAATCAGGAACTGTCTGACTATAACGAGTTCTTTGGCGACTAATTACTTCACTTAAACCTTGAAGGTCTCTCATACCTTTGAGGTTTTTCAAGCAGCCGGAATTAGGTTTTTATACTTAATCCCGGCTGTTTCTGTTTGTGCGAGAGGGAAGATGTGAGAAATTATATAATTTGGTTGTTGCTTTTATTGTTTTTGGTTGCTTGTGGTAGAGAAGGGTCTGGGAAGGGAGAAACGGCCGCTTCCGTTTCCATCCCCGACATCATTAATAACCAACTCCCTGATGGGTTTGATGCCCAGGGTCATCGCGGCGCACGCGGTCTCAAGCCAGAAAACACATTGCCAGCCTTTGAAACCGCCCTCGATTTAGGGGTTACAACCCTGGAACTTGATTTGCATTATTCGGCCGATAACGTTGTAGTCGTTTGGCATGACGACAAAATTGACGGCGATAAATGCGGCTTAGACCCAGATGCGGCCGTTGATACGCCAGACCCAGACAGCCTGGTTAAATGGGGCGAAGCGCTGCTCATTAGCCAATTGACCCACCAACAATTGCAATCATACCGCTGCGGCCGTAACCCCAACCCTGACAAATATCCAGACCAAAGCAGCGCCCCCACACCGCTTGCCGGTGACGCATACCAAATTATCAGCCTGGAAGAACTGTTCCAATTTGTAGAAACCTACAGCCAATCTGAGCTAAAGAGCGACGCCCAACGCGCCAACGCCCAACGGGTGATGTTCAACATCGAAACAAAGCGCAAACCAGATTTAGATAAGGCTATTGGAGATAGTTTTGACGGCGAAAATCCCGGCTCGTTTGAGCTAGACATCTTGCAAATTATAGGTGAATTTAACGTTGAAGATCGGGTTGTTGTGCAAAGCTTTGATCATCGTTCATTGTGGGCTATCCGCTCGGTAAATGAAACAATTCGGTTGGCCGCGCTCACCTCCCGCGAGAGCGCCGACATCACCGGAATGGTGGCGGCCGGAGCCAATATCTGGTCTATGAATCACAATGCATTGACACCAGAATTGGTAAGTAAAGCACACAAAGTTGGACTGCTTGTTATCCCCTGGACGGTCAATGAGACTGCGGATATGCAAGACCTCATCGAGATGGGGGTTGATGGCATTATCAGCGATAGACCAGACATTTTGTTGAACTTAGAGCCGTAGACTTTATTATCCCAGAAACTGGCAGTTTTCGGGATAATAATGCTTAAACGATGTCATCCAACGATATATTCAAAGCTGTTGCAATTCGCTTTAGCGCGGCGATAGACCCTGAGCGATTACCGGACTCGATTTGGGAGTAGTAGGATTTGCTGATGCCGATTTGGTCGGCCAAATTTTGTTGAGTTAATCCACGATATTTGCGCCAAATGCGTAACGGCCGTTCACTATCCACCAACTCCCGCACCACATGCGCTGGAATCGTTTCTTCCTGACCAGATTTGATACGATAACTAACCTCATCAGCGGCTTGAATATCTTCCAGGTCCTCAAGTTTCTCTGTGAGTTGGATATAGTCATCATACGGAAGTACAGCATATGCAGGGGAGCCGCCCTCTTTAATGATCTCAACATTCATTTCTTTCATTTATATACCTCTCCACGCGAAGCAACTTTCAGGACAACGATAAGTATCTGATCATCCTGAATTTCATAAATAACTCGCCAATCTCCGATCCTCAGACGATAATATTGCGAACCTTTTAATGATTTGACATTATTGTGGTGGGTGTATGGATTACGTGCAATATTATCCATTTTGTTGAATATTCGATTTGTTAGATTACGTGGTAGACGACGCAATACTTTTTGAGATGATTTGCTATATTCAACTGCATACATTGCAATATTTTAACACGAATGTTTACTATTTGTAAACCTAATTGAATTCCTATGTTAATTAAACGAAGAACACACAATAGCAATTTAAGAATGGTTGGCTTAACGGCCGTTACCATCCTCATCCTCCTCATTACCGCCTGCCAAAAAGAGCCAGTTGAGATTGTGCCCCATACGGCCGTTATAGCCGAAGGGTTGCTCAATCCGGTCGGGCTGGCAGCGTTGCCAGATGGGTCGCTGCTCATTGCCGAAGAAGGGACGGGCAACAACGATTTAAGCGCCGGCGTGAGTTTAATGACGCCAGACGGCCGTATTGGCCGCCTCATTTCCGGTTTGCCCAGCAGTCGGGACTCAGGCGATTTGTCTGGCGTACCGTTCGTGAACATTGCCCCCGATGGAACGACATTATATCTGGGGAATTTTGGGGCCGGCCATTTGTGGACGCTGCCATTGACGCCTGGAGAAACCTTATCATTGCCAGCCGAGCCATTTATGCCTGAGCAGCTTGGCGTAGCCATGGAACCATTAAACAATGTCAAAATCGGCAACCC
>JAAEOP010001080.1 GCA_024223125.1 Chloroflexota bacterium | reverse complement strand
TTGGGAGCCGGAAACTGTCATGTGGAGCCAATCCAGGCCAGAAATGAGTAGGAAACATAAACAAAAAGCGGAAAAAGGCGATCAGATTCTTCTATGACCGCCTCTCAATCTCGTCTAAAACGGTATCTCATCCTCAACCTGAGCGGCGGCCGCCTGTTCACCGGCAGCCCCGTTGTCGGCGCCATTCCCATTCCCCCGGCCCAAGAAGCGCACATTTTCGGCCACAACCTCATAGGAAGCGCCCACTGTGCCATCTTGACGGGTGAAGGTACGCGGGCTGCCCGTTTTCGGGTCTGGTTTCAAACGACCTTCGATAATGACGCTGCTGCCACGAGACAGATACTGGTTGCAATTCTCGGCCATCCGACGCCATGTCTCTACTCGAACCCAGGTGGTTTCCTCACGCGGATTGTCCTCCCGGTCGCTGAAACGACGGGTGGTAGCGACACTGAAATTCGTCACGGCCGTGCCATCCGGCAAGTACCGCATCTCCGGATCGCCGCCCAGATACCCTGCTACAATAAACTTTTGATACATCGTCAATACCTCCTATTGGTAAGTGTAAGTTGCGCTCACGCGCTAAAGTTATTCACAAAACAATCGCCGTTAGGCGTCAATCACACGAGTCCGACAACTGTCTGGCGCAGATACCAGACACAGCGATTCTTTCACCACAAAAAAGCCGTTAGGCTGTCTCGTCGCGGATGTCTTTGACGGTTCTATTGTCAACTGCGAGAGATTGACTTCAGGCATGACAAATGTCACGCTTACCGATGAGAGGTTGGCTCAATGCTGTCCAGGTAGACAAATCAAAAAAAAGAAAAAGGCGGCTGCCAACCCGTTGGGGTCAACAACCACCTTTCTCATCACTGCCAACAGTAAATTACTGCAACGACTGGGCCTCAGCGCAATCTGCATCAGTGGCCACCAGAATCGCGTTCACATTGCCGTCCACGGCCGTCGCCCAGGCAATGCGCCATTCTTCCTGCCGGCAAGCCATCTCTTCGTGCGTCCGTTTTACATACCCAAAGAGATTGCCATGTGCGGTGACAGCCACAGCACGGCCGTTCTCATTTCGACGGATTGTCAGCGGCATCCCGGTAAACGTCGTTTCCGCCATCTGCTTAACCTTGGTCTTCACCTGCTTACGAACGGCCGGCGGTATCTGGCTCATCCGTTTCACATCCGGTTGTTGGATGCGGTAGTAATTAAACCAGGTACCATTAAACGTCACCGGAACGCCCGGACAGGCTTGCACCGGCACGACCTGCCAGAGCAGCTTCGCTTCGCCAAACAGCCAGACTGGTTGACCCAGCAGGCCAATCTCCCGCAGCGTCTGAATAAAGTCCTGAGCCACGCTGCGCTGACGCCGGCCATCGTCGTCCAATTTCCCTAACTGCCAGAGCAGTTGGTCGCGCACCGGTTCGCTGGCTTCCGGC
>JAAEOP010001079.1 GCA_024223125.1 Chloroflexota bacterium | reverse complement strand
GTCTATCCGGAGGCCGTCTTCGCGCATTAAAAGACTGAGGGTGTAGGTGCCGGCTTGTTCAATGGGGATGGTAGCCAGGCCGCCGTTGGCCCAACTCCAGGCCCGGTCGATGAAGTTGGTGACGGTCAGAGTGGTGCCGGCCAGTTGAATGTAGGCCGAATCTCCGGCGGCATCGGGGGCGTAGCCTCGCAGCCAGATGGTGTAGGTGGCCGGGCGGGTAATGTTGAGGGGGTAGTCGAGCCGGGGGCTGGTGGTCAGGCTATCAGTAGAGATCAAAGTGTTGTTATCCAGCGACGGTTGCAGATAGCTGGTGCCGGTATAGCCCGTCAGGGCTGAGACATAGAGCCAGTTGTGGGTAGCGCCATTGGTGCGCTGGCCGTGTTCGGCTTCCATGACCACCAGCCCCTCGCTTTCCTGGAAGGCCATACTTCCCAATAACGTGAGAATCAAAAAGAAGCTGATGATCAGCCCCTTTGTTGTAGTCCACCCCGAAACTGGAGTTTCTACCCAATACCAACCCCAAACACTGTTTGGGATCGATTACAGTCACAGTTTAGGCCCAATTAAAACTATGGATTATCCCAGTCCTGAAACTGACCTTCTTTCTCCCACCACTCTCGTGCAACAATAACAATGTAACTTTCCCCACTCTCAGCTATAGTGAAACCCTCACAATCATCCTCTGAGTTGGGGAAAGCCTCGCCAGTAATCTTGGCAATTGCACAAGCAGATAGTGAAGCGGCATAACGGTTTTCATCGTCGAGAAGTTTCGCAAGGACAGGTACTGCAAAACGAGCTTGCTCATCAAAGTTGGCAACTGCTCGAGCTGCCTCCTCTCGTACATCGAAGATAATACCCTTCTCTGCCTCCAATACCTTCACCAAGGTAGGTAGGGCTTCTGGATCATTGATTTTGCCTAATGACTCAGCTGCTAATGAACGAGTAAAATCATTATTTTCATGTTCCAAGATTTCTATGAGCAGTGGAACGGCCGATTTAGCAGCAGGACCAATGTTACCCAGCGTTATGATGAGATGGGGTTCCTCTTGACCCCGATTATTTGAACGAAGGGTCGTTATGATCTCAGGGAGTGCTAGTGCTGCGGCAGGACCAACCTTACTTAAAGCCTCAGCAGTAAAAAGACGCATCTCATACCTGGGATCGGAGAGGGCTATAGCTAAGGCCGGTACTGCTGGAGCGGACTTGGGCCCCATCTCCCCAAGTGCCTTCGCAGCTCGAGATCGGACAGCATAATTGGGATCAGAGAGGGCTATAGCTAATTCCTCCACTGTAGTCGGAATAATAACGGTGGGGGCAGGGGGTGGTGTTTTAAATCTACCATCACACGCCAAAATTGTTAAGAATAGGACTATGGACGTAAAGAACAAATGTTGAACTGAGACTCTTCGCATAAGTAAATTTCCTAGATTGTACACTCTTCAACCAGTAATCGCTAAGGTAAGGTAACTTTTTCCATAGGATTCTTGGGGCCGAGCAGAAGATCACCATCGATCCACCAGTGATTTACCGTTTCGTAACTTGCGGATGATGACGTCAGTAGACTACTGGGCCTGACATGTTTCACGACCTTCCAGTGGGTCACAAACCCGTCAGCCCAATTACCATCACAATTAGGATCATAGACGTTGATTTCTTCTGTGCGAGTCCAGGCTCCGTAGGCAGTAAAACCTTCAGCATAGCCTTTTGTATCTAACTCATTTGCCCATTCATCTGGAAAGTACACAGTGCCAAGTCCCGGCAGGTCAAACTCAGCAGGATTATTTTCCTTCCCCGGTTCATTAGGGGCAAAATTATAACCCTTATTCATACTGAAACGTTTTTCAAGGGTAATAACATACTCATCATCTGTTTTACGCTCCACTTTTCCAAAATGATTAATAAATAACTGAAACCCTCCAAGCGCTATCCACGTAGGCTTGTCCATTGGGATTGATCCCTTTGCCATTTCGTCCTTATCATTAGATAGAAAAGAGGTCCACCTCATCTTTGGAAGATCTTTCGATTCCAAAACTGCTAAATTCCCTCTAGCTCTGGGCAAATACGTCATACGCGCCCATTGTTTTGTTGACTTTGCTACGGCTCGTTCAATAGACGAAGTTACTCTGTGTCCCAAATACATATCTTGTCCAGCATTGAGGGAAAAGTTCTGAAGTAGTATCCCTGCATCAATATAATTCAGCTGCACAAGTGCAGGGAAAACCACTTCCTGGAAAAAGGTATTGCGAAAAGATAAATCGTTTTGAATTCGTAAGCACAAACCACGAAGAGCTTTGGGCCATTGCTGTGGAGAGGTCGCACAGTTATAGTATCCTGTCGGGTCTGCATATAAAACTGGATTTCCTTCAGCATAACTCCATCCATTGAGCGATTGAGGTAGTTTTGGGATTCCGCGGAAGGCATCCCGGCTCAAGAACGTCCCCGTCTCCGGCATATACCACCGAGCCCTCAGATGCAGCAACTCAACCTCATTCTGCCACCACTCACCCGTAAAGCCATACGGCGAACTCCCATTCTGCACGGGATTACCGTAGGGGTCAAATTCATTGTAAGTGACCACCGAGCCGGTCTCATCCACCGCCTGCCGCACCGAGCCGAGTCCGTCACTCAACAAGTAGCGAGTCTCGCCCGTGCTGCTTTCGGCGACGATGAGGCCGGGCAGGTGTAAATAGGCATTACCCTCGCTGGTATAGATCACCTCTGGCAAGCCAGCCGCGACATCGAGGGCAAAGTTCGTTGTGCTTAAG
>JAAEOP010001078.1 GCA_024223125.1 Chloroflexota bacterium | reverse complement strand
TGGTTTTCCAATTTAGCTTAACCCCTCATCGACCTCTTTATCCCCTCAAGGCTCCTGAGTTGCGGAATCGACTTTTTCAACGTGAATGACGCCTATTTTGCTCTCTCAACATTACATGGGATTGAATTGAACAATGAACTGATCGCTGGTGATTGCCACCGGCTCCAGGCCAAGCGGCGGCAGCACCAGACCGGCCTGCGCTACCAGGCTATTGTCATTGGCCAGAATGGTTCTTGTTAAATTAACCAGATCGTCTCGCGGTTGAGCGTTGGCCAGCTTAAATCGCAAAATACCCCGGGGATACTCATCCCCAAGCTGAAGCCCATATTTCTGTCCCAGGACGTTTTGAATTTCCTGGGTTGAAATGCCTTCCTGCGCCAGGACGCCGATCTCGTCGAGCGCAATTTGGATTGGAACCTGCCCCTCTGTACCATAGAAGACATCCGCTTCAATGGCTGGGACTTGGGGGGTCACTTCAAATGAAGCACTAGCCAACTGTTCAAACTCACCGGTAAAGCAGGGCGAGCCCGAACAGGCGGTGATTGTATGCACCCCTAATGAGGCGCTGGCGGGAATGGTAAAAGAAATTGAAAATGAACCGCCATCCGGGATCGGGAAGATTGCTCTATCCGCTCCGTCCCAGCGAAGCGTGCCATCATACCCACCGGGGATATAGCCGCTGCCGGTCAACGTCACCGTACTGCCGGCAAGGCCAGAGCCGGGGCTGACATTTAGAGTCGGGCCTGATTGGACCCTTGGGCCGGCCTGGCTTTGTTTCCAGCCAAACACAAGGACAAACAGAAGCATTACGGCAAACATTAACTGTTTTGCGATTGCCAAAAATTTGTACATTTTCGTTTTCATGACATATTCCTTTCCTTATTAGAGAATTTTGGGAGGTCCCCACTAGAATTATTCTCTCAGATCAATATTTTTTACCGTAACCGAGCCATAATCGCCCCGGCCCCGACGAACAGCAGCAGCCCCGGCTCAACCAAAAAGTAGCTGCCGACCAGAGGCCCGTCCATGACCAGCACAAATATCATAAGCGCTACAATAACTACGCTAAAGCAGCCGGCAACGTAACGGGCTAAATATCGAGAGCGGCGCCGGCGAACGCCCCAGCGAACCGCTTCGGCAATAAACCTGCCGGCCACCGGCGCGGCCAGGAAGGCAATGAACCAGGAAAACCAACCAATGCCGGCGATGATAAAGGTAAAGACAAAGGCGGCGACCAGGGATAACGGCAGGGTGATCAACAAGGCCAGCCCATAATCCCATCGGTTGCCGTTAAAATAGACGCCCTTAATCTCGTTGACGCAGGCCGGGCATTTATAGCCGACTGGGGTCAATTTGGCGCATTTAACACACATTGGCCGATTACAGCGGTTGCAGTGCAACCGGGTCGTCACTTTGGTGTGCTTGTAGCAAACACTTGTCTCGAAAGCAGGTTGGGTTTTCGTAAATGTTGTCATATCTATCACCTTGTTCTCTTTTATTTCTTTCTCACAATGTTAAATTTGGCTTGTACTGGCTGTTTACTTAATAACAAGCGGCAAATATACACTAATTGCCGGCTCTTCCGGTTCCGGCTCGATGGTTTCCGGCTCAAACAGATAGACCGCTCCTACCACATCATAGGTCCCACGGTTTGAATGGGCCGATCGGGCCCCACCGGCAATGAGTTGACCGTCATTTGTCATAGCAACCGCAAAGCCCAAATGTTCCTGGCGGTCATCAGGCGTGGTCAGCGTCTGGATAATTTCCCAGGCAGTGCCGGCACCTACCAGCCGGTGAACCGCACCGCTGCCGTTCAGCCAGGCCCCGATAGCCGCCTCATGGCCATCCGGGGTCAAAGCTACCGCGGTCCCAAAATCACCATAAAATGAAGCTGGGGGGCGGGGGATTAAAGTGACCACTTCAGTCCAGACGTCCGAACTAGCGTAAAAAATATGGACTCTGCCTGACCCATTATTGGGCGAACCGACCAGAACTGTCGTTGCATTATGATTGGTGGCAATGGCCGTCCCAAATTCATCAAATTGCACCCCACCCGAGGGGATCAGCGAGGCGACTTCTCCCCAAACGCCACTTGACTTTTTGTAAGCGTAGACGATACCGTGGCCAATAATGGGGCCGGAGGGAGAATAAACACCGCCGACCAGCAGGGTCTTTCCATCATCGCTCAAGGCCATCCCCCGGCCGATGCCGGCCGCACCGCCAATAGGCCCTTCAATCTTTTGCGTTTGTGTCCAGCGACTGCCGCTCCGAGAGAAGACATAAACTGCCCCAGGCGTACTGCCCCCTGCCCCGTCGACCCCCGGCGCACCGACAAACGCTGTTCCCCCATCGGCGCTGATGGCAACCGTCTTACCGCGTGTATCGTACGAAAATTTCCGCGCATCGACCACAGGCAGTTTTCTCTGCTGTGACCAACTCGAACCGTTGTAGGCAAAGACATAGGCCGCGCCCAAATTCCTATCGAACCCGGTGTCGTCGTCGGGGGCGCCGATGATAAGGGTATAATCGGGAGCAGCCGCCATAGCGATAGCATGGCCGAATTTATCATTTGCCGCGCCGTCCGAGGCGACGAGCCGTTGGACTTCGCTCCAGGTACTATCATCATTGCGTCGAAAGAGATAGACTTTTCCCTGGCCATTTCGACCGGCAACCGGGTGTCGGTGGGCGCCCACCGCCATAAATTTGCCGTCATTGCTAAGAACAACCACCGAGCCAAAGTCGGCATACCCCACTTTATCCGAGGCCAAGAGCTTGTCGGTTTGAATAAATGTCTGTGAAGCCAGGGTCCCGGCTAATATGGCCAGAGGCAGGCCGGCCCAGATTAGGGCGATAATGAGGCAGGTTAACATTGATATGCGTTTCATTTTTCTCTCCAGATATGATTTCAGATCAGCACTCGACCTTAACTTTCAATCAAGCTAAACCCTTTCCAACCTGACGACGTGTAGACCCAGCCCACGTAGCTTCCCGGACTCGGGTTGGCGTTGTACACGCGGTCACCAATGTCACCGGCGATGGTTGGGATTGCATCCGCTACTGCTACCCGGTGACGATCCGCTCCTTTACCCAGGAAGTATCCTTTTGGCAGCCACAGGTTGGCCGGCCCCTCACTGGCTGTTGGTCCGGACATAGCCAGGGCAGAATGGTTGGTCGATCTGCCCCGTAAGAAGTGCCACCAGCCGGCGTCGTACTTCAAACTATATTCGTCACTTTCATTGTCCGCCTGCCAGTGAAGGGCAGTATGCGGGATTCTGCCAAGGCCTGTTCTAATCTTGTTTGGGTTGGATGGATTTTCCACCACAAAGCCTGAAACGTTCAGGGTGTCCAGAATGCGTAAGGCCGGTAGCTTACCCGCCGGAGGTGATCCAAATCCTGCGCCATGGTCACCGCTTAACACCAGGCAAGGATGCTGTACAATACTGGGCGGCTGGCCTAATTCCGAGTAACAGCCCAGTAAAACGGTCCGGCTTGTAGAATCGACCCGGTAAGCCGCTTCACCATTTGCCTCAGTGTGGCAAGCCATATAGGTGCAACCCAAAAAACTGGAGTCATAGATACCCGAGCCACCGTTACCATCGGCACTTAAACCCAGACACCAGCCGGCGTTTGAGTCCTGACCCTGAACGTAGAGGCCATGCCCCAGATTATTCTCGGTAAAGCCGCCTATGATTTGCCAGTTGTTGGCATTGAGTTTTTGGGGTTGGTTGCCGCGACCATCGATAAAGATGCCGTGCCCGCCAAACCCCTTCACCCGACACCATAGTAAGGATGCCCGCGATTTCATCCAGACTCCATGGGCAGAATTTTCCGTGCTGGCCGACATAATGGCCAGGTGAGCCAGGATGCTGTATGTTCCGCGAGGAGCCGAAGCCACACCGTCTGGCGTTTCGATGATGATGCCGGCCGGTACGTTGTCCCCATCAAATATCAGCACGCTGCCGGGAAAACGGGAGGCACCGGTTTCTCCCTCCAGCCGGATAGAACGATCGATTACCAAATTGCCGCCAAGTTTATAGTTGCCTCTGGGCACGCAAATTGTGCCACCCACGTTGGTTTCTGAGCCATAGATCGGTGGATCAGACGGCTTCAAGGCATCTATCGCAGCTTCAAAAGCGTGTAAGTCGTCGGTTACACCGTCGCCAACCGCGCCAAAATCTTTGACACTCAGGGTCTGGCAACCTCCACGTAAGGTGCCATCTTCATGATGGGAAACGCGTAGAAAATCATTCAGAATGGTGCCCCAGGCACCATTATCACTGCCGGGATTGGGTAAACGGGCTGTCATTTTACTTTTTCTCCTTGGTTACAATGGGTAAAAATATTTGATGATCAGGTTGCTGACCGTACGTCTGGCTGCTGTAGCTGTCGCTGCCATACGGGCTGGGGGGCTGCTCGGCCTGAGCGAAAGCGCCCTCAGAGATTTGTAGATGTTTCAGCCCAAATAGAGCCGATGTCGCCATCAGCGCGGTTGCACTTTTGATAAAATTACGTCGGTTCATCGAGGATTTCTTAAATGCCATCAATCTTACCTCCTGATGGGTAGTTATCGTTTACTATTTCATAATGGCTGGCAGAAACACCTGCTTTATCCTGGAGTCGTGAAATGTCACGTCAAGGTAAAAGGTATTCACATTTGCTTGTGTCCACTGCAGATGTTCCGTTGTATTTAATACCGGAGTCTTGGTGGCATTAACATAGTTGAGATAGGTTGGGTAGAACAGGTCAAACATATAGTCAACTTGAAAGCCGCCAGGGCTTCTTTGAAGGGTGACGATATTGCCCGCAATAGTAGGAAAAAAAGCATGGCGATAAGAAACTGTATGGCTATTAATGATCCCTGTGCAATAAATATCATTGTCAGGTTCCTGAACACAATTGCCGCTACCGGTCCAGGTGAATGTAATATCGGTTAAAAAGCTCGGATCTAATGCGCTTAGACGGAGTCTATGCGGGGTGGGCAAGGGACCGTTCCAAGAAATAGTTTTAAGCGTTTGCATCATGCCAAAAACATCATAACTCTCAATGACCCAGGTATCGTGGCGACTTACGCTGGCCTGTGGCGTTATCTCATCATCAGCTTGTTGGGCTAACTCGTTGGTACTCTCATGGGTGACCGGATCTGCCTCAGAATAGAATTCGCCTGGATTACTAATCGTGACGGTTGGTGTGGCTTGAGTTCCAAGCCGCTCTGGGGTATCGCCTTTTGAGATAGAGGCAATACCGGAGAGTAATATGAGCGAAATGATTAAGTTTATGACAATAGGTCGAACCCATAAATGATTTTTCGCCTCCTGGAGTGCGTCATTTGAATTGCGCACAGGAAATATGGGTGTTACTCCAAAAATGTTACACTATATTTAGTGGTATAAGATTTTACACACTACATATAGTGTAACCACTTCATGCTATACCGCAGATTCCTAAGGTGCGGCTTGGAGTTTATGCAAAGTTCAAATGACGCAAAAACTCCACCAAATAAGGGTGAAAAATCA
>JAAEOP010001077.1 GCA_024223125.1 Chloroflexota bacterium | reverse complement strand
AACAGCCTGACCAGCAAAAAGTTTGTAAATTTTGAACTTGCAGTTTTCTAAAACCAATACCAGCATACCAGAACCTTGCCCGTTCCCAAAACTTGACCGCAACTTACGGCCGTTTCCTGCCACCCTTCTTCAATAATAAAAACCTACACTCTGCGAAACAGCCTGCACGGAAAGAGCAAGTTTGATGGCATGAACAATCAATTGATGCTCAACAGTGTGCATACGAGACTCAAAATCGACCAGATCATCTTCCCGGTGAATGGGTACAATTGTCTGGGCAATAACGCGACCCGCATCTACCTCAGGAATGACGTAGTGAACCATACAACCGCTGTACGCGATTTCTCCTTGTTGATAAGCGTCAAAAGCGCGTTCGATGGCGTGTGTACCCGCAAATTGTCTCGGCAAAGCGGGGTGCAGATTGATAACTTGTTGCGGGAATTGGTCCAAAAAGGCGGGAGATAAAACTCGCATCCAACCAGCTAACACAATCAAATCGGGGCGGTAGGTTTTGAGCTTGGCGGCCAAATCAGCATCGTACTGTTGGCGGGATTTTTCGGCTTGGCGATATGGTTTGAATGGAAAATAGAGGGTGGGGATACCGGCTTGCTCCGCTCGCGTTAAGCCATAGGCCGCCTTGCGGTTGGAGATGACGAGGGAGATGTGGGCTGGGATACGGCCGTCTCCTACCGCATCAATAATCGCCTGTAAATTCGTTCCTGAACCTGAAATTAAAACTAATATGCATGGTTTTGACATCTATATTTTCCTGAAAGTAAGACACGAACACCAATTTTTTATCCGTATTTCTCCAATCCGTGCCTATAATTTTTACAGCGCCATCTTAATGGTCACGGTTGTTTCCCCTTTCACCATCTCGCCAACAACATACAATTCTGCGCCCAGTGTCTCTTGCGCCAGCGCGACTTCTTGGGGCGGGAGGATGATTAACATACCCAGCCCCATGTTGAAAACATAGAACATTTCGGCATCGGGGATGTTACCGTGTCGTTGAATCAACTCAAAAATAGGCGGTTCCGGCCAGTTGCCGCGCTGGATAACTGCGCCTAACCCCTCTGGGAAAATGCGCGGCAGATTATCAATCAGCCCACCACCTGTGATGTGCGCCAGCCCACGTATATCAACCCCAGTTTGCTGTAATTTTTTGATGTTTGTCAGGTAAGAGCGGTGTGGTTTTAATAAAACATCGCCGATGGATGCGCCTAATTCGGGACGCTGTTCTTGCCAATCTAAATCGGCCAATGCGGTGCGAGCCAGCGTGTAGCCGTTGGTGTGCAAGCCGCTGGAGGGCAAGCCGAGAATTACGTCGCCAGCCTGAATGGATGAGCCGTCAATAAGGTGGGGGCGGTCTACCACACCGACGATTGTGCCGACTAAATCCAGTTCGCCAGATTGATAAACGCCGGGCATTTCGGCCGTTTCGCCGCCGAGCAGGGCGCAGCTAGCCTGTTGGCACGCCCGCGCCGCACCGCCCACAACGGCCGCAATCTGTTCGGGATCAAGTTTGGCGGAAGCGACATAATCGAGGAAAAAGAGGGGCATCGCGCCTGGCACGAGGATGTCGTTGAGGCAATGGTTGACAATATCATGGCCGATGCTGTCCCAACGCCCCATCTGGGCGGCGATCATTGTTTTTGTGCCTACACCGTCGGTGGAGGCGACGAGGATGGGTTGAGCCAACCCCGCCAAACTGCTTATGTCAAACAAACCGCCGAAATTACCCACGCCGGACAACACTTCGGGGCCGAAGGTGGCGTGAACGGCCGTTTTCATCAATTCCGTTGCCCTTTGCCCCGCCGCAATGTCTACTCCGGCTTGAGCGTATGCACTTTTACTCATTTAGATCTTCCTTAGTTTTTTACATGGATAGGAAGGAACACTGCTTTCTGCTTTATTGGTGTTCTTTACTATCTGTATAAAGATTTTTTCTAGAGAAGTCTTGGAAAAATGTAGTTTCCAATCTCTAATCTCCAATCTCTGTTTTCCCAATATCGGTACGGTAATGTGCCCCATCAAAATGGATGCAGTTGATGCCAGCGTAGGCGTGGGCAACGGCCGTATCCAAATCATTCCCCACCGCGCTTACCGCCAATACCCGACCGCCACTGGTGACGATACGGCCGTTTTGCTGGGCCGTACCCGCATGAAAAACAAACGCGCCATCCAGCAAATCATCCAAGCCAGAAATCGGTAAGCCTTTGGGATAACTGCCCGGATAGCCGGGCGCGGCCATGACGACCGTCGCGCACGCGCCCGGCTTGACTTTGACCATCTCCGGCAACAATCGCCCTTCGATGCACGCTTGCATAATTTCCGCCAAATCGCCATCCAGCATAGGCAAAATCACCTGCGTTTCCGGGTCGCCAAAGCGGCAGTTGAATTCCAGCGCCTGCGGCCCTTCGGCGGTGAGCATGATGCCCGCGTACAACACGCCGACGTAAGGCGTACCTTGTTCAGCCATACCCTGCACGGCCGGTTCCAAAACAGTACACATAATCTCGGCGACCAGTGCTTCATCCACATCGAGTGGCGGCGCGTAAACGCCCATCCCGCCCGTGTTGGGGCCTTCGTCATTGTCGTAGGCGCGTTTGTGGTCGCGGGCAGGCAGCATGGGGATGATGGTACGGCCGTCGCTAAACGCCAACAGCGAAACTTCTGGCCCTTGCAGCCATTCCTCGATAACGACCGCATTGCCAGCATCGCCAAAGGCTTGATTTTGCATCGTCAGTCGTAAGGCGGCCAACGCTTCTTCCCGGTCAGCGCACATCAACACGCCCTTTCCTGCTGCCAGACCGCTGGCTTTTACCACCATCGGCCCCGTCTTCTGCTCGACGTAGGTAACGGCCGTATCAAAATCATCAAAAATGGCATAATCGGCGGTGGGAATGCCTTGCTGGCACATAAATTCTTTGGCGAATGCTTTGGAGGCTTCTAACTGTGCCGCCGCTTGGGTGGGGCCGAATGTGGGTAATCCGGCCATCTGAAAATGATCTACAATGCCAGCCGCAAGGGGCGCTTCTGGTCCCACGATGGTTAAATCTACCCCATTTTCTTTTGCAAAATCAGTCAGTGCGGGGATATTGTCGCTGGCGATGGGGATGTTGGTGGCAGATTCGGCCGTGCCTGCATTTCCCGGCGCAACATAAATCTGCCCCACCTGCGGTGATTGCGTCAACTTCCACACCAACGCATGTTCCCGTCCACCAGAACCAATGACTAAAATGGTTTTGTTATTCATGGTTTGTCCCTTTAAGAAGATTAGAGATTGGAGATTGCAAGCGCATTATCTCTAATCTCTTAATCTCCAATCTCTCAATCCCTTAACTCCAATTGCGGATGAGGAGGCGGGAACGGCCGTTCCCGCCCACAACCTTCACCGCCAACGCCACCAAATTATCCACATCCAACCCAGCCCCATAACTTTGCAAAATCTCTTCCGCACTGCCTTGTATGGGCAGCCATAATGGATCGCCGGTGAAGCTGGGCAGGGGATTGCCGTCACCCATGTACGTCGTCAGGCAGTAGCCAAAACCGGGCGGTGGCGACGCGGGACGATAGGTGAACCGATCCGTCAACGCGGGGTCGGCGGGATTGGCTTTTAGAATGCTCATCGTAACCGGATTAGCCTTGTTTTCGGGCGTAATCATGCCGCTGATACGCGGCGTGTAGTTGGGTGCGTCCGGTTCCCGTTCACGAGTGAGGAGCGCATCGTCAAATGTGCCGCCCGCTTGCAAAGTTTCATACAGCGTACGCGTCTGGTCGCCATTGCTGGCCAAGTAAATGCCGGGCAATTCCAACATCGCCTCATAGATGATTAGCTCTGGGTTTTCGATATTGGATGAATCAATCGGTTCTGTGCGTAAAGCCACGCCATCGGCCACAAAACGACGATTGCGACTGTTAGGACTACGCCCCATTATCCAGTACACAATCGCCCACTCGCCAGCTTCTGTGCGCCCAATGACCAATCCCCGTCCTGGATAGCTGTTTTGTTGAATATGTTTCTCAAAATTATCGTTTGCGTTTTGTATAAAGTTCATTTTAATGATGGAATAGACGCCTTCCCGTTAACGCCATCGCCATGCCGTATTCATCGCACGCTTCAATTACGATGTTGTCGCGGACGGAGCCACCGGGTTGGACGACGTAGGCGACACCGCTTTGGGCGGCGCGGTCTATGCTGTCGCGGAAGGGGAAGAAGGCGTCGGAGCCGAGGGTTACGCCGCTGAATTGGGCAATCCATTCTTGTTTTTCGACGGCCGTTAACCGGACTGGTGGCTCGCTAAAACTTTGCAGCCAATATCGTTCTTCGGCGGGGGTTAGGTCGTCTAGCAGATATTGGTCAATCGCATTGTCTCGTTCCGGCCGTTTGACGCCTTTGCGGAATGGTAAACCGAGGACATGCGGATGTTGACGCAGGAACCAGGTATTTGCTTTATGCCCGGCCAATCGTGTGCAATGAATACGCGATTGTTGCCCCGCGCCCACGCCGATAATCTGGCCGTCGTAGGCGTAGCAGACGGAGTTGGATTGGGTGTATTTGAGGGCGATGAGGGCGATGATCATGTCTCGTTTAGCCACTTCGGATAGGTCTTTGTTGGCAGTGACGATTTGGGTTAGGTCGGCAGGGGTAGGAACGGCCGTATTCCTCTGCTGTGAAAACGTTACGCCAAATACCTCACGGGTTTCAACGGCCGTTGGCTCATAATCGGGGTCAATTTGCACCACGCGGTACGCACCCTCCTTCTTCTTCTGCAAAATCGCCAACGCATCCGGTTCATAGCCGGGGGCGATAACGCCGTCGGACACTTCGCGGCGCAACAGTTTAGCGGTCGGCACATCCACCACATCGCTCAAAGCTGCCCAATCGCCAAAGGAGGAGAGCCGGTCGGTGCCGCGAGCGCGGGCGTAGGCAGTCGCCAATGGAGAGAGTTCCACATCGTCTACAAAATGGATTTGTTTTAATGTGTCAGACATGGGTACGGCTACGGCCGTTCCCGCCGGGCTAACATGCTTGAAGGATGCGGCGGCGGGCATGTCCAATGCCTGCTTTAACTCGTGTACCAACTGCCACGCATTCAGCGCATCCAGCAGATTGATGTAACCGGGCGTGCCATTTAATATTTGAATGGGCAGTTGCCCATCCGGGATGTAAACGGAGGCCGGGACTTGGTGCGGATTGCACCCATACCGTAATTCAATTTGTTGATTCATATTGTTTGCCATCCTATATTATGAATACTATTTGTAACTGTACAGGTGCGACGGACTTTTTCCCAGAGTAATGTCAATGCCGCTGCTCTTTGCAAGTGTGTCGCACCTCTGAAAGCTGAATAGTTACATTGGTTCTTGATTTTGGTTTAGGCTTTTTCAAAAATTAAATGATCCTACCCGTTTTGAAAAAGCCTCTAGCCAATTCCCAAAATGGCATCAATTCGGGATTATTATTTTTTGGAATTGGCCTTACCCTAATGCTTTTTCAAACACCAATTTCTCCCGATTTTCCTCGAACAGCCATTCGGGGATGGGGATGGGGTATTGGCCGGAAAAACAGGCGGTGCAGTGGGATTGGGGTTGGGCGTTTTTCCAATTAACGGCCGTTTCCAACCCCTCCAAACTCAAATATCCCAACGAATCAGCCCCAATCCGGTCGCAAATCTCAGCCACATTTAGCTGGTAGGCGATTAGTTCGCTGTACGTCACCATATCCACGCCCATAAAGCAGGGATGGCGAATGGGCGGCGAGGCGACGCGGACGTGAACTTCGGTTGCCCCCGCATCGCGCAACAGTTGCACCAGCGGTCCGGCCGTGTTGCCGCGCACAATCGAATCGTCTACCAAAACAATCCGTTTGCCCTGCAAATTGGCCGTTAACGGATTGTATTTGATGCGTACACCTTCCTTCCGCAGGCGGTCGTCTGGCTGGATGAAGGTACGGCCGATGTATCGGTTCTTTGTCAACCCTTCCGTGTACGGGATGCCCGATTCCAGACTGTAACCGATGGCATGGGGTGTGGCCGAATCAGGAACGCCGACGACTGCATCAGCGGCAACGGCCGTTTCCCTTGCCAATTGTCTACCTAACTGCTGGCGTACCTGATGGGTCGTTTGCCCATTCAATGTCGAATCGGGGCGGGCAAAATAGACGTGTTCAAAGATGCACAGAGTATGTTTGTTAGATTGCACACCGGAGAAGGTAGTCAAACCGTCGGCATCGAGGCGTACAATCTCGCCCGGCTCAATATCGCGCAACTGTTCGGCGCCGATGGTTCCTAAAGCGCATGTTTCGGAAGCGACGACATAGCTGTCAGAGCTACCGTTGTTTAGCTGGCCTAAGCAAAGCGGCCGTAATCCCAACGGGTCGCGGACGGCATAAATGGCGTCGTGGGTGAGCAAGGTGAGCGAATACGCTCCTTCAGCGACTTGCATAAAGGCGCGGATACGTGCAATCCAGCGGTCGTCCGTCGGTTCTGATTCTCCCCACACTTCGGGCGGCGCGGCCAGCATTTGGGTAATCACTTCGCTGTCGCTGGTGGAGGAGAGGCCGACGCCCCGTTCAAGAAGTTGCTGGCGCAGCGCTTCAGCATTGGTCAGGTTGCCGTTGTGGGCGATGCCCAGCGGCCCGTAGATGGTTTCGATGAGGTAGGGCTGGGCGTTACGCAGATTGGATGAGCCAGTGGTAGAGTATCGCGTTTGTCCGATGGCGAGATGACCTAGCAACGGCCGTAAATTCTCTTCATCAAACACCTGCGCCACCAACCCCATTCCTTTGTGCTGATAGGCTAAACGGCCGTCGCTGGTCACAATCCCCGCGCTTTCCTGCCCGCGATGCTGCAACGCATACAAAGCAAAAAACGCCAGCCGTGCCACCTCCCGCTCCAACGCAAACACCCCAAACACGCCGCATTCATCGTGCATTTTATCGTCGTCAAACCAAAAATTCATACTTTTTTCCTGAAAGCGGATGAGAAAATATTTTCTGAGCGCCCTCATTGTTCCAGTAATCGGCGTTTTTCATATTCATCCTCTTGGAATGGACTACTTGGTTATCTCCGCGTCATCTCGCAAAATGCGGTCAACATTTTTTTGTTGCAACGCGGCTACATTTTGTTTGATGGCGGGATCGGACAGCCCCAAAATTTTGGCAGACAGCAACGCCGCGCCTTTGGGGTCTAACACCACCGCCGGAGCCACGCCGCTGGGCATCCGCAACGAAGAGAAAATATCCGCACCGCCGAAACTGTTGGAGGGCGGCGGACAGGCGATGACGGGCGCAGTCACTTGCGCGTCCAAAAATCCGCTCAACGCATTAGAACGTCCGGCAATGGTGATATACACCTTCGGGCGCGGGTCAGCCTCATATTGGGCGATGATTTCCAGCGCATGAGCCGGCGTCTTATGTGCCGATCCGATCCGCATTTTACTTTCAACACCCAAATCAGCCAACGCAGCCACAATTTTCTGCGCGTACTCCAAATCAGACTTGGATCCCATCAAAATAGGTACGATTGGTTTCATCATAACGTCCTTTGAGATTAGGGATTGGATGGAGATTACCCTAATCTCTAATCTTGCCTAATCTTTCAAATTTTCAGCAATCCGTGCCGCTGCGGGTTGCGCGCCGGGGACAAATTCTTGTCCGGTGAGCTTTTCGTAGGCGGCGATGTAACGGGTAGCGACCTGAGCGATGAATTCGGGCGGCATGATGGGCGCTTCGCCGTCGCCGCGATACCCTTGCTCGGCGAACCATTTACGCAGGAATTCTTTGTCGAAGTTTTTCAGTTCTGTGCCCGATTGGTAGGTGTCGGCAATCCAGTAACGGCTGGAATCGGGGGTGTGGATTTCGTCGATGAGGGTCAATTTGCCGTTGACCAAGCCTATCTCGTATTTGGTGTCTACCAAAATCAGGCCCGCGCAGGCGGCGATTTCTTGACCGCGTGCGAAGACGGCAAGAGCGGCCGTTTCCACCTTCTCCCACAAATCGGGCGCGACCAAGCCGCGCTCTAAAATCTCATCGCGGGTTAGTTTTTCATCATGGCTGCCTTTTTCCGCTTTGGTGGTGGGAGTGATGATGGGCGTGGGCAGAGCGTCGTTTTTCTGCAAGCCGTCGGGCATGGGGATGCCATACGGCCGTCTATCCCCCTGATCATATAAATACCACAATGATGTTTTGGTAACGCCGGTAATATAACCACGCACGATAATCTCCACCGGCAACGGCTCTGCTTCATGGACGATGGCGCAATTGGGGTCAGGAATAGAGATGATGTGGTTGTTAACGATGTCGGTCATTTGCTCAAACCACCACGCGCTTAGCTGGTTTAGCACCTGCCCTTTGTACGGAATCAGCCCCAACACACAGTCAAAGGCAGATACGCGGTCGGTGGTGATAAGCAGGCGACGGCCGTTTCTCTTATAAATATCTCGCACCTTCCCTTCATCCTTCTCGCCCCAACCCGCCACATCAACCGATGCCAGCGCGTGGGGAACTGCTTTTAGTAACTCTTCATGAGTAAGCATAATTCATTTCCTTTTTGAGATAAAATTCTGTTTGGGCATGTACAAATGCTACGCATTCTTAATACCATTAATAAATAACCCTAACCCTAACCCACCTTTTTCGCCACGATGACGGCGGGGATGTTGCCAGGGGAAAATGTGGTTTTCGGGATGAGGCATCAGACCTAAAACATTGCCTGTCGGATTGCATAATGCCGCTGCGTTGAGAACAGAGCCGTTGGGATTGGCGGGATAGGCAATGGTTTGAGCAGGGGCAGATGGCGCGTTGGCATAAGTTAACGGGATGAGGTTTTGCGATTGGAGTTGCGTTAACGCAGTCTCATTGCTGACGGCCAAACGCCCTTCGCCATGCGCCACCGGGCAATAGATGGGTTCGGTCATCCCGGCGGTGAAGAGGCTGGGGCTGTGTGGATTGGGTTCCAGCCAGACCCAGCGGCATTCAAATTGGCTTGATTGGTTGAAGGTGAGGGTGACGGAACGGCCGTTTCCCTCACCACCGAGCAAAATACCAGCCTTAACCAACGCCTGAAAACCGTTGCAAATGCCGATGACGGGACGGCCGTCCACCACAAACCTTTCCATCGACTCACTCAATCCAGCCTGCAAATCCCGCGACCACAACACACCTGCGCCCAAATCGTCCCCATACGAAAAGCCGCCAGGAACAACCAGCATGTGGTAATCGCACAAGCGTCGTTCCCCGCTCAACAACTGGTTCACATGCACCACTTCCGGCTGCCCGCCAGCCAATTCGCACGCCAAGGCCGCATCTCGGTCGCGGTTGGTGCCGCTGGCGTGGAGGATGAGGACGCGGGGGGATTGGGAGATTGGAGATTGGAGATTGGGGCTTGGAGACTGCTTACTGGTTGCTAATAATTGAGTGCTGTTTACCGAACTCTGCCCGCGCCATGCTTGTTCCAAGTCAGTAATAGGGAGGTCGATGAGGGTGGTGTCTTGGTTAGCGATGTGGAGGCGGTTGCCGCTGATACGGCCGATTTGGGCGTGAGGGTGGTCGGCGATGATTTTTTGAAAACGGGCGGCATCTTCGGGGCGTATTTCGACCACAAAGCGGGAGAGTGTTTCGGAAAACAGGATGGTTTCGGCGGCGGCGGGTGGCGCGGTCTGAAGACTGGCCACAGCTATGGGTTCGCTTAGGGGGATGTTTTGCAGTTGGATTTCGGCGCCGAGGCCGCCAGCCAAACACATCTCGGCCAGCGTGACGGCCAGCCCGCCTTCGGAACAATCGTGACAAGCCTGTACCAAATCGGTTTTAATGGCTTGATGCAAGGCACGCATCCGGTTTAATCCATCTTTTACCGGGTGCGGAACTTGCCGTTGCGAGACAGTCCCGCCGATTTGCTTGTAGTGAGAGCCGCCCAATTCCGTTCCCGTATCGCCGATGATGAAGAGGAGGTTGCTCGCCTGTTTCAAATCCATCGTGACGGTTTGGTTTACGTTGGGGACGATGCCCATGGCGGAGATGAGCAGGGTTCCGGGGATGGCGTGTTTACGGCCGTCTCCCTCCGTGTACTCATTGTTCAAACTGTCTTTGCCGGAAATGTAGGGCGTGTTGAAGGCGATGGCCGCATCGTAACAGCCCTGAACGCAACGCACCAGCGAACCTAATCGGTCGGGCAGATTGGGGTTGCCCCAGCAGAAATTATCCAGAATGGCAACTTGATCGGGGTCGGCGCCAACGGCCGTTACATTCCGAAACGCCTCATCCACTGCCGCCCAGGCCATCCGGTACGGGTCGAGGGCGGTGTAGTTGGGGCGAATGCCGTTGCTGAGGGCGACGGCTTTTGGTGGCTGGTGGTTGGTGGCTGATTGCTGGTTGGCGGGAATGAGAACGGCCGCATCAGACGGACCATGATTGTGGAGGCCGGTGAGGGGTTTAACGGCCGTTCCACCCTGTACCTCATGATCATACTGCCGAATCACCCCTTCCTTACTGCGAATATCAGGATGTGCCAACAATTTCAAAAGAGCTTTAGCTGGAGATATATTCTCCCCTGCTGCAAGTGACCGTTGGTCGCCGCTCCCCCGATCGTTAGTCGCCGCTCCCGTCCAAACCGCTTTCAGATGACGACGCGGTATGCCATCATGCAAAAAGGCCATCGTCATATCGCCAACGCGACGATCGCCGTAATCTATTTCCAGACGGCCGTTTCCCGTGAACGTGCCTAACTGAATCGCCTCCACATCTTGCCCGGCACAAATTTCTTGCAAGCGGGGCCAATTTTGCGGCGGCACAGCCAACACCATCCGCTCCTGCGCTTCACTGAGCCAGATTTCCCACGGCCGCAATCCCGGATATTTGAGCGTGATGTTTTTTAGTTGGACACGCGCCCCCAAATCCTCGCCCATCTCACCCACCGCCGATGAAAAACCGCCCGCGCCGCAGTCGGTAATGGCCGTGTATAAGCGCTCATCACGGGCGCATAAAACCACTTCCTGCACCATTTTTTCCATGATGGGATGGCCGATTTGGACGGCTGTTCCCGCCACTTCCCCCGTATCCACATCCATCTCCATGCTCGAAAACGTCGCCCCGCGCAAACCGTCGCGGCCCGTGTGCCCGCCAATCGCCACAATCATATCCCCCGCTTGCGCCTCTGTGGGGTGCGAACCGCGCGGCAAAATGCCCAAACAGCCCACATACACCAACGGATTGGACGTGTAGCCGGCGTCGTACAAAATGGCGCCGTTGACGGTGGGGATGCCCATCTTATTGCCATAATCCTCCACGCCCGCCACCACGCCATCGGCAATGCGGCGCGGATGTAACACGCCATCTGGCAACTCATCTAGCGGCAAATCGGGCGGACCAAAGCAAAGCACGTCGGTGTTGGCGATGGGGCGCGCGCTCACGCCCAGCACATCGCGCACCACGCCGCCCACACCCGTGTTCGCGCCGCCAAACGGCTCCAACGCGGAGGGGTGATTGTGCGTTTCGGCCTTAAACGCCAAATCAAAATGGTCGTCAAACGCCACAATGCCAGCATTATCCACAAACGCCGAATGTACCCATGGCTTGTTTACCTGCTCGGTGGCGGCGCGGATGTAGGTGTTGAGCAGGCCGTCAATCTCTTCCGTCTCGCCGTCGGGACCGGTATAGCTGATGGCGGCGCGGAACGTTTTGTGGACGCAATGTTCGCTCCATGTTTGGGCTAATGTTTCCAGTTCCACATCGGTCGGATCACGCCCTTCGTCGCGGAAATAATCGCGGATGGCTTGCATCTCGGCCAAATCCAACGCCAACCGCCGCTCTGCGCTGACAGCCAGCAATTGGTCGTCGCCGGCCTCGCGCAAGGGGAAGGTTTCAACGGTATCGTCGGCGGGTTGGGCCGGGACGAAGGGGGGGGCGATGGGGTGGTTAACGGCTGTATGCTGAACAACTGGATTAGCGAACACCTCGTTAGCCAATCGGTGCAAATCAACATCGCTCAAATCCCCACTGAGCCGGAAATGCTGGCCGGTCGCGGCCTGTTCTAGCCCGTCAATACCCATTTGGCGGGCGGCGCGTACCAGATTCTCGGCGGGCGGGTCAGTCACGCCGGGATGCAGGGTGACTTCGATGGCGGTTTGCCCATCTGCCGCTAACCCATCCCCTACCACCCACTGCTCGGTGACGGGATCGACCAGCAGGTTAGTGGCGATTTGTTGGATGTTAATGAGGGTGAGACGGCCGTACAAGAAATACAACTGGCTGGCATGGCACGCTTTCAGCCCGGTTATGCCTAATTGATGCGCGGCTTGGATGTGGGAACGGCCGTTGCTCTGGCGCGGCGTGACGTGAATACGATAAATCGAAGGAGGTTTTTGATTGGCTTTAGGCAAGTTTTCTTTCTCCAATAGCAAATTAAAAACTCCCTGTGCGGTTAGAGGGAGTTTGAGTTAATCGTTAGTAACTATACAGGTGGGGGCGAACAGAGGGGGTAAGAATTTTCTCGGAAAAAACTGATCCTAACGCCTCCCATACATTGACCGACTGTTTTCTCATGGTCGAAATGTAGCTGCGAATGGTACAAAAATCTCTGGCACCTTCTTCGCTACGAAAACAACCGGATATTT
>JAAEOP010001076.1 GCA_024223125.1 Chloroflexota bacterium | reverse complement strand
TTCTACAGCTTCCAAAATTTTCAAATAGCCAGTGCAGCGGCACAGATTTCCGGCTAATGCTTCCCGAATTGTTTGCCGGTCAGGGTGCGCTGTTTCATCCAATAACGCTTTGGCGGTGACGAGCATACCGGGGGAACAGTAGCCACATTGAGAAGCTCCCAGTTCGGCAAAAGCAGTTTGCAGCGGATGGGGTTCGCCCCTGTCAGCTAATCCTTCAACCGTCGTGATGTCACTGTTTTGGACGGTGATGGGTAGGGTGAGACAGGAGAGGGTGGGACGGCCGTCTACCAGCACCGTACAAGCGCCACATTCCCCTAACTCGCAGCCATGTTTGGTTCCGGTCAGGTGCAACTCTTCGCGCAATATTTCCAGGAGGGTTTTGTGTACGGCCGTCCACAGTTCATGTGTTTCGCCGTTGATGGTGAGGGTAAGGAGTTGTTTCATAATTTTAATGGAGATTGGAGATTGGAGATTAGAGATTTCCCAATCTCCAATCTCTAAATCTCCAATCCCTCCCTATTCATTAAACAAATAGAAAAACCGCCTCGCTTTCAATTCAAAGCGGGGCAGGCTGTTGCGGGGCACGGCCGTGACGGACGGCCGTAAATTCAATATTTGATGAAATTTTTGTTGGACGGCCGTGCAAGTTTCGGCCGCGTCGGTTCCATCTGCCAGTTCCACTTCCAGCGTCAATTCGGCCATTTCTTGCCGCTTAATGATCTGAACGCGGAATTCGTCTACCTCGGCAAACTGCCGTACCAGATTCTCGACTGCACTGGGATACACATTGATGCC
>JAAEOP010001075.1 GCA_024223125.1 Chloroflexota bacterium | reverse complement strand
ATTGTGTAACTACGTTGTACGCTTTGGGCGAATTTACTCCTGTACGCAACTGCAGAATTTAGCAAAGCGACTAAATAGGTCGGCAAACACTGTAAAGGAACTTTGGGCTTTTTTTGCCCTCATTTGAACCATGTCACAATTCCTATGCTTTATGCTCTAATTAGGGTGTCTACTAAATCGGGAGAACTCCACGCTTTTCCATGCGGTGTATTCTCCTTTGGGCCTCTGTCCGTTGCGTTTCGTCACGCTTGAGAATACGCCGCTCTTTTTTTACGCCAACATTGATCCATAACTTTTGATTATATCTCCAGAAATATGTGTTGTTTGTCGGCCGTCTTGTACCTGAAAATTGTGCCCACCATCTGGTAGATGCCTTTAAGGGTTTGGATACCGATTTCAAATGTGTCATTGTTGGGGATGCGGTCTATGCGGAAGATTACATTGCTTCTCTTAAAGCCCATGCTGCGAACGACCCACGTATCATTTTTACAGGGTATGTTTTTGGCAAAGGGTATCATGAGTTAGGTTCAAATGCTGCCATTTTTGTGGAAACATCTGGTGTTGGCGGAACACACCCTGCTTTGGTGGAAGCAATGGCCTTTGGCAGTTGTGTTATCACCCACGATACACCAGAGAGTTTAGAAACAATTGCTGATGCTGGTTTTGCTTATGATGGGAACATTGGCGCCGATAGTTTGCATGAAGTGTTGCAGAAATTACTATCAAATCCGACATTGGTACAAACATATGCAACATTGGCCCAACAACATGCCCAGACATGTTATTCGTGGGAGTCTGTTACTGATACGTATGAAACCCTATTTTATAAGATACACGGAGGTTCTGATTAGTTGGCCTCTCTGAAATTGGGGTTATAATTACGGTCGTTGTCTGCTTGGTTTGGGCAGACTACTATTACTATCTAGCAACAAGCAGGATGCCGTTCCATCAAGGATGGCAGTAATTCATTTTTAGAGGTGGTTTGAAAGGAGGGGTTATGTTACGGCGGCATACAGTTAATTATGCTATTTTCTCGATGGTACTTGATATGGGGTTAACGTTGTTAGCTCTTTTATTGGCAAAGACATTACGGCCGTATCTCCCCACCAACTTCCCCTTTCTTGTTCCTGTCCCCGGCATTGAAATTCCACTTATTTTGTTTGTGATTGTGCCCATCATCTGGGGAGGCACCTTTCTACTTACTTCCGTTTACGATCCCAAACACATCTACAAGGTTGTGGATGAATTCCAAATCGTCACCTTAGCCGTAACTTTGTCCACGCTCATGCTGGCCGGCGTACTTTATTTAGGTTTCCGAGAATTTTCACGCTGGTTATTGGTTTCCTTTGTCTTGATTGATCTCATTTTACTCTTGAGCTGGCGCGTTGTAGCCCGTTTTGCCTTCAAGGGTAACCGGTCAGCCAACCGTGTCAGGCAGGTCTTAATTATCGGCGCCGGGCACACAGGCCAGCGGGTCAGTCACATGATTGGCAAGTATGACTGGACAGGCCTGGAATTGACCGGCTATCTTGACGATGATCCCGCCAAACGAGAACAAGGATTATCAATCTTAGGCCGTTTAGAAGATGTACGCCAGGTAGTTGAACAATATAATATTAACGATGTCGTCATCTCCCTTCCTCAGCGGGCTTATGGTAAAGTCAATAAATTGGTTCTGGAATTGCACAGTTTGCCGGTACAGGTTCGGGTTGTGCCCGATTATTTTAGTCTGGCCCTCTATCGCGCCTCGGTAGATGACTTTGGCGGCGTTCCCATGATTAATTTGCGTGATCCGGCTCTCAATGATGTGCAGCGGTTTACTAAGCGATTGTTTGATCTGATGATTACGGGCTTTACTACATTAATACTTTTACCTTTATTAGGCTTGATTTCCTTATTGATTAAACTAGATTCTCCGGGGCCAGCTATTTTTCGCCAGCAGCGTGTTGGAGAAAACGGCCGTGTCTTCAACATGTATAAATTCCGTACTATGGTGCCGGACGCGGACAAACAATTGGCTAAATTGATGGAAGTTAACAGCCAGGGACAGCTGCTTTTCAAGCGGCCCAACGATCCCCGCGTTACCCGTGTCGGCCGCTTTTTGCGACGCACCAGCCTGGATGAGATCCCGCAGCTATTTAATGTTCTCAAGGGTGACATGAGTCTGGTTGGACCACGACCCGAACTGCCCTGGTTGGTAGAAAATTATGCGTTGTGGCAGCGTAAACGTTTTGCCGTGCCCCAGGGTATGACGGGGTGGTGGCAGGTCAACGGCCGTTCCGAGAATCCCATGCACCTGAACACCGACGACGACCTCCATTACGTGCAAAACTACTCCCTGTGGATGGACATCTACATTCTGCTTAAAACCCCCTGGGTGGTGATGAGAGGTAAGGGCGCTTATTGAAAAACCTACCACCCGTTTACAATGGCCTGTATGGATAGAAGGCGCTTTGCTCTTAGCATCTGCGCCTTTTCTTTTATTCCCCATCCTGCATATTGAAGCAACTTTTTTGGCCCTGATCCTCACGGCCGTCATCTGGCTGTTACCCCTCATCATACGGCCGTATCCCTGGCCTTCCCCCTCCCCTGTTGATCTGCTCCTTTTGTTGTGGGGCTGTGTCCTCATCATTAGTAT
>JAAEOP010001074.1 GCA_024223125.1 Chloroflexota bacterium | reverse complement strand
CGATAATTCTCTGGCTGATTGGGTGACATCTGGCGGTTTGTCGGCCGCAATTGTGAATGGCAATTTGCGTTTGGGCGACTCCACCTCCTCTTGTACAAATTCACCGCCAGGTGTGGCCACGGCCGTCATAAACCTGGATATGCCTACTGACTCTGGCTACAAATTATACATAGATGCCATCATGACAACCTATGATCAACTACCTGATCCCAGTGAAGATAAATTTGATGCCTTTGAAGTGAGCCTTGACGGCAGCTTTGTACAGCGATTTGGTAATCCAGATTCCCCCTTGAATTGTAATACAGAGCGGACAGTCATAATCAATCCCAGCTTTAGCCTGGATACATATGTAGGCAGTTCTGCTACCGAAGTTCGCTTCGACAATTACCGCCGCTTTGACAACTTTTACAATACTTACACTGACATCAATAAGATTTATATCGGGAAATAATTGCCACCGTTTTCTTTATACCGTTTTCCGCTGCATTATAGAAGCAAAATCCCGATTATGTAAGGCGCTAATACCAACAGCGCCAGAGCAGGATGACCGCGCCGTTTGCTGTTTTTACTATCCCAACTAAAGAGGGTGAGCGCCAGCAAAAAGGCCAGAATACCGCTGACTGAAAGCATGATGACCGAAGCCCAGGGGTTAAAATCGGCGGCCGTGCCCATCGCCAAACCATTAAAAGCATTCATAGCGTGGGTGGCGGGCAGTAGTTGGGCAATGGTTTGTGCCGCTTCCGGTAACATGCTAAACGGCAGCATCAGCCCACCCAAAATCATTGCCGGTACGAATATGATCTGCGAGTAGAGTACAGTCATCCGCGTGGAAGGGGAGACGACACCGATCAAAATACCAATGCCAGAACAGGCTAACGTTAGAGCGGCCGCCGTAATGAAGAAGTTTAATCCATTGCTGGGTACGTGGGCATCAAATAAAACGGGGGCGCTAAATAGGATGATGAGTGACACAAGCGCCAGATGCAAACCAGTTGTCAGCCCTGGAATAAACAAGATGGAAAATGCTGGTACGCCGTTGATTTTGTAACTGCGGAAAATACCGGTCTCACGGCCATTAACTAGCGGGTCTGGTAAGCCAAGCAAAGTAGCTGCCAGGATAGCGAAAGTAATCATTGCCGGAATCATCGTCTCGCGGAAGAAGGGATTGATTTCAGGCATGATAAAGCCCATCATCAAATAGAAGCCCAGTGGAAACAAATAGTTCATGAGCAGTAAGTTTTTATTGCGAATGCCAGTTTTGAATTCAAATGAAAAATGGGTTGTGAATGCAGACATGAGTAACCTCCGGTTTAATCTGTTGTCAATTCTAAAAAGCGTTCTTCCAAAGACGGCCGTTCCACCCGCAAATCAATCAGCTCATCACCAATCTCTTGTATGGTGGTAATCAGGGCTGGCACCGTTTGGGAAATGTCGTGGCTAAAATAGATAGCATAGTTATCCTTAACCTGGCGCTGACTGACGGCCGGGAAGGTGTGATGATTAGCCAGCAGGATATTGGTTTTGGTATGAACGGATACTTTCGTCAGGCCGGCTCCGGCCGCCGTGATTTCCAGGGGAGTTCCAGTAGTAGATAAACGGCCGTTTAGCAATATCGCTACCCGATCAGACAACTGCTCTGCCTCCGCCATATCGTGGGTTGCCAGGATAATGGTTGTGCCCCGCTCCTTTAATTCGCGCATCATTGTGTGCAGTTCAGTGCGGGAAGCTACGTCCAGCCCGGCCGTTGGTTCATCCAGAAACAAAACCTGCGGCTCATGGGCAATGGCCAGCGCCAGAGACAGCCGCCGCTGTTGCCCGGTAGATAGTTCATGAAACTGGGTTTTGCGTTTATTTGTCAGCCCAAAGCGGTCAAGCAGATCAAAACGGGGCGCGACATTGTGGTAAGCGCAGAAAAACGTCATTGCTTCGTCTGGTGTCATTGCTTCTGGCATTCCGGCCGCTTGCAACTGCACACCAATGACGTGGCGCAGTTTACGTGGCTCTTTCGTGGGATCAATACCAGCCACTTGCAGTGAACCGCTATCCGGCTGGCGTAGACTCTCTAAACATTCCAGTGTCGTCGTTTTGCCAGCGCCATTAGGCCCTAGCAAGCCAAAGATTTCACCTGGCCGCACGGCAAAACTAATATCGTCTACAGCCACAAAATCATCATACACTTTGCGGAAGTTGGTAACGGTAATGATGGGTTGAGTCATTTGGACATCTCCTTTTACGTAGTTTTCAGTGTGCAGTCCGAAAACTGAACATTGGCATTGTAGCCAACGGCCGCCCTCCAACCATCGTGCTTTAGGGAAGTGGGGAAAAGTGTACAAAAGTACAATACCCTTTTGGACAATACCTTGTACCAGAGGGTGTTGTTATAATAATGATTGTTATGAAGAATCTATTGCGTCAAACCAACGATCCTGAAGTTGAGGCTGGGCTGGAAGAAACACGGCCGTTTTTCTGGTTTCTGATCCTCGTCCTCATCTTCCTGTATGGTATTTCCATCACCTCTGATCCCACGCTGCGACAGCTGTCCCGTTTTATTCCTTACACCACTCTGTTCTGCATCCACATCGGGTTGCACTGGTACATGCCCTACCTTGTCACCCAAAAACGACGGCTGGCAGCTTATCTGGCAGTGCAGATTTTCCTGGTAATCTTGTTGATTTTAATTAGCCAGCAGTCGGGCATTGTTATTGGCCTTTACATGGCGCTGGCCGGGGAAACGATTGGTATTCTGGAAGATTGGCGGCGATCTCTGGTGGCGATTGCCGGTTATCTGGTTTTGATGGGACTCACGTATGGGCTTATTTGGGGCTGGGATGCCGCACCGGGCTGGCTGGGAATGGCCTTGATGATGCTGCTGTTTGTGTTGATCTACGTGATGTTGTTCTTGCGGCAGCTTAATGCCCGCATGGAGAGCCAACATCTGCTGTCAGAGCTGCAAGAGGCACATACACAGTTGGCCGAATACGCGCAGCAGGTGGAAACGCTCACTCTGGAAGCAGAACGGCAGCGCATGGCCCGCGAACTGCATGATACACTGGCGCAAGGGTTGGCCGGGTTGGCGCTGCAACTGGAGGCGGTGGAAGCAAGTTTGGAACGAGGAAACACAGCCCAAGCGCTGCAAATTACCGGGCAAGCGAAGGAACGTGTCCGCACTACATTAGCCGATGCCCGCCGCGCCATAGATGATTTACGCGCTACTGGTACGACCACGACTGAAACCATCAACCGTGAAGTTGCCCGGTTTATGACAGCCACTGGTATTCTCTGTACTGTGGAGATGCCGCCAACGCTGAACGTGTCTGAGCGCAATGGCGAACATATGGTACGTTGTGTCAGCGAAGGGTTGGCTAATGTGACCCGTCACGCCCAGGCGACGCAGGTGTGGCTGACTGTTGGAGAGGAAAACGGCCGTTTACACATTCAAATCCGCGACAATGGCCAGGGCTTCGACCCCAGCGGCCGTATGGCCGACGGTCACTATGGTCTGCTTGGCCTACGCGAACGCGCCCGTCTCGCTGGCGGCGAACTAACCATCAAAAGCGGACTGGGGGCAGGCACAACTTTGTCCATGACCATCCCCATCCAAACGGACAACGGACAACGGTCAATGGTCAAAGGTCAAAGAACAACGGAGAATACGCATGATCTGCATCCTAATCGCCGATGATCATCTCGTAGTACGTGAGGGGTTGCGGTTAATTTTGAGCATGGAAGATGACCTGGAGGTAGTGGGTGAGGCGGCAAATGGGGAAGCGGCCGTTCGCCTCGCCGGGGAGCTGCAACCAGATGTCGTACTCATGGATTTGCGTATGCCGGGCATGGGTGGACTGGAGGCCATTGAGCAGATTTTGGCACAATGGCCGCAGATGGCCATTGTTATTCTTACCACTTACAATGAAGATGATTTGATGATACGTGGCTTGCAGGCCGGGGCGCGTGGCTTTTTGCTCAAGGATACAGGGCGCGAAACCTTGTTCCACACCATCCGCGCGGCCGTCCGCGGCGAAATGCTGTTGCAACCGGAGATTATGGCGCGGGTGCTGGCGTATACGGGGCAAGCAGCCAGGCCAATGCCGGCGAAATCAACTAAGCCGGCAATTTTGACGGGAAGGGAGTTGGAGGTGTTAACGGCCGTTGCTCGTGGCGACCGGAGCAAAGAAATCGCTCTCCAATTGGGCGTCACCGAACGCACCATCAAAGCGCATCTGACTAATATTTATAACAAACTGGGGGTGGATTCACGGGCTGCGGCCGTGTCGGTGAGCATCCAGCAGGGGATATTGAAAGGCTAACGAATGTTTTAGTCTACAATGCAATTTTTTCAATGTCCGCTGACGAGCTAGAAATGAAGGTGATTGTGTGAAAAACACGGCGAAAGCTGCTTTCACGATATCGTCCATCTGGTACTGAATGTTTTTCCCTGTTCGTTTATCTGGCAGGGAAGCACTCAGTTTTGTCAATCGGGTGATACTTTGGTCAACGATAGTGGGTCGTTTGTTCTTTTTAGTTTTCTGTTTTATTTTCATAAGCAACGACCATACCATCAATTATCTGAT
>JAAEOP010001073.1 GCA_024223125.1 Chloroflexota bacterium | reverse complement strand
TTGAAGATTCGACAGGATTTACGGGATGCACAGGATAAAGATTTTGTACGCAGATTGCGCAGATGAACGCAGATAAAAACAGAAGATTGTAACGGGCAAAGCATCATTCCGCGAAGACATACAGAGAATTTCTCTGTATGTGCTGTCTTTTCTCTGCGAAACTCCGTATTACAAACCTCTGACTATCACAACAAAAACATTAAAATCTGCGTTTATCTGCGAAAATCTGCGTACCATTATTGAGTGGCTCGGCAAAGCTGTCAGGCAGCAGAGATTGCATTTCTCTGCGTTATTTTTCCTTTGGGGGCGATAGAACAGGGCAATCGCTTATGGTATGATAATTGAACAACTGCACCAATTATTTTATGACATGGTTGGCGTCACGGCGCACACTTGAAACCTGAAACATGCCACATGCAACCTGCCGCCTACCATCCTGTACGGGCGAAGCATTTGCGTTCAGAAATCCGGTTCAAACTGAGTTTCCGTGCGCAAATGCTTCGCCCCAACTACCTACCGAAGGGAGCGTAACATGAACTCGCACGACCACCCCCACCACGCGCATCACAAGAAAAAAACATTTTGGCTCATCGGGCTTGGCTCCACCCTCTGGCTGCTGCTGCGGAGCGGCACGAACCCCCGCCGGTTGACGTACCCCTGCCAACGGGCCGCGTTAGCCAGCACGCTGGGATTCGTGGGCTATCTGGCCTCGGTGCTGGGGCTGACGCACCTGTACCGCCGCCTCCGCCGCCGGGC
>JAAEOP010001072.1 GCA_024223125.1 Chloroflexota bacterium | reverse complement strand
GTAGAATTTTAGAATTTTAGCGGATAAATCTGCCGCCACATCTACAAAGTCGGCCTTCACCGACTGAGTTTTAGCCAACCAAGTTCCAGTCCACGAAGATGGGCTTCGCAAATGTTGTAGGATAAATCCGCCGCCACATCTACAAAGTCGGCCTTCACCGACTGAGTTTTAGCCAACCAAGTTCCAGTCCACGAAGGTGGGCTTCGCAAATGTTGTAGCGAATTTATTCGCCAAGTTTTTGTAAAAGCTGCCACATATCGTCCGGTAAGGGCGCTTCAATGGTACACGGCCGTTCTGTATCTGGATGGATAAACGTGGTGCGAACAGAATGGAGCGCCTGCCGGTGAATGAGGTCGGTGGGAGACGGCCGTTTCTCCACTACCCAGGCCACAAATTCCTCATCCGTCATCCGATACAACTTATCACCCAAAATGGGATGGCCGATAGCCGCCAGGTGGACTCGCAGTTGGTGCGTGCGGCCTGTTTTGGGATGCAGTTGAAGGAAAGCATATTGATTGCTAAAAGTTTGCAAGGTGTGGAAATGGGTAACGGCCGTTTTCCCTCTAGCCATGACCCCATGCCGGTACACCCCCGGCAAACTGTCCAGCCGACTCAACGGCAAATCAATCACCCCGTCAGCCGGAGATGGGCAACCAGCCACCACCGCCAAATACTCTTTTTCCACCGTTTTGTTGGCAAATTGGGATTGCAAATGTTTGGCCGTTTGCGGGTCTCTGGCAGCCAAAATAACGCCAGACGTATTTTGGTCCAGGCGATTTACCAGCGTTACCTCTGGATATGGGGGCAGGTGTTGTGTTCGCAAATGGTAAATCAGGTTGGCCTGCGCGTAACGCCGTTTATCATGCACCCGCAAATTGGGCGGTTTGTCAATGCCCAACAGCCATTCATCCTCATAGAGTATCTGGTAATCGAAGTTAACATCGGCAGGCACAACATCCGGTAAATCGCAGGCCACAACATCCCCCTGAGTGACGATGGTTTTTGGAGCAGCGAGACGGCCGTTGCAAGAAACACGGCCGTCAACTACAAACCCCAACCACACCGCATGTGACCGGTAAGTAAACCGCCCCGCCAGATAATCTACAATGGAAACCTGTTTATATGCGGCAGGTACTTTTGAAGAAACGATCATGGGGGAGATTATGAGATTGGAGATTAGATCAATCTCCAATCTCATAAAAACTGTAAAAACTAAAAAAGAGCTAGAGCCATCTCGTTACGATACTGCTGGGTCAGCGTGTTGTTGTCGCCCAGCAGCTCAAATAGACCCAACAATACTTTTTGCGGTTCTCCTTTACGGTATCGTTTGTCCTGGCGCAGCACATCAATCAGGCCATCCATAGCCGCTTCAAAGTTGTCTCGCATCAGCAAACGGCCGGCCTGCCGGTATTGGGCTTCTAATGGTTCCATTTCGTTAAACGCATCCAGCACATTGGCTGTGTCACATAAAAATTTGGCTAACGGCCGTAACATTTCCGCTTGCGCATGGGCTTTCCCATCCCGTACCTGCTGCAAGAAATCTAACGCTTCGCAGCCGCTGCCCTGAGCCAACAATGCTCGCGCCAGTCCCAGACTGACCTCTACCCGTCCTGGAAATTCATCATATAAATCTTGAAAGGCGCTCTCTGCCTCGGTCCAATGTTGGGTAGCCAATAAGCTTTTGGCATCGCTAATCGCCATCTCCGTTTCATCCGGTATCAATTTGTGTAAAAACTGGCGGATGTTGGGTTCCGGCTGCACCCCCGTAAATTCGGCTATCACGTCGCCATCTACAAACCCCTTAACGGCCGGAATGCCCTGCACTCGGAAAGCCATCGAAAGACCCGGATTTTCATCAACATTGACCTTTGCCAAAATAAAATAGAAATCCGGGTCGGCTGCCAACCGTTCCAGAATAGGGCTTAACATGCGGCAGGGACCACACCAGGGCGCCCAAAAATCTACCACAACCGGAATTTCTAGGGAACGTTCAATGACTTCATAATCAAAAGTCGCTTCGGATACATCTATGATGTTTTCGTTTTCCATTTTTACTTTTTGCACCTCTCTTCACGAGTTGAGTGGCAGCAATTTTAACACGATATTATCAGATGCGCTTTGTTAACGGCCGTTACTCTACACAGCCTCATCTGACTTTTTCGTACATTTACAGATTATCAAAATAATGGCAGAATATTCATTATCTCAATCTAATATTCAAATATATTTAGATTATAATCATTATATTTAATACCATCTTCAATATTATTGATATTTACTCTTGACAAATTTAAATGCCTCATTTACTATTTGAGCCATTCAAAGGACAAAAACAAATGAGTAACCATGTAGAAACAAGCGAACAGAAATCATTACGGCCGTTTTTTATTTTGTGGGGCGGTCAGGCCATTTCCTTATTCGGCAGCCAAATTGTGCAATTTGCCTTGATCTGGTGGTTAACGGCCGAAACCGGTTCGGCCACAATTTTAGCGGTCGCATCATTAGTGGGGTTGCTGCCCCAGGTCATTTTAGGCCCATTTGCCGGGGTCCTGGTTGACCGCTGGAGCCGTCGCTGGACAATGTTTGCCGCCGATTCTGTCATTGCACTGGCTTCCATTGTGCTGGCTTATTTATTTTGGGCGGGAAGCGTACAAATCTGGCATGTGTTCGCTCTGCTTTTCATTCGAGCATTGGGCGGCGCTTTCCATTGGCCGGCCATGCAAGCCACTACCAGTCTCATGGTTCCAGAGGATCAGTTAACCCATATTCAAGGGTTAAACCAGATGTTGCAAGGCGGGCTAAACATCGTTTCTGCGCCGCTAGGGGCTATTTTGGTCAGCGCGTTAACGATGCCGGCTTTGTTGGGGATTGATGTGGTCACGGCCGTGTTCGCCATTACCCCCCTCCTTTTCATCTTCATTCCCCAACCACCCAAAGCAGAAACGGATACGGCCGCAGAGGAGGCAGAAAAAAGCTCCTTTTGGGAAGAACTACGCCTGGGACTACGCTACGTCGTTTCCTGGCCGGCTATTTTAATGCTCATGGTTATGGCAATGCTGGTCAACTTTTTACTGACCCCTTCAGTCACTTTGTTACCACTGCTCATCACCGAACATTTTCAGGGTGAAGCTATTCATCTAGGTGTTCTGGAAGCTGCTTTTGGCATTGGCATTGTCGGCGGCGGCTTGCTGTTGAGCGTCTGGGGCGGCTTTCGGCAAAAGATTGTCACCAGCTTATTGGGATTGACCGGTATGGGCGCAGGTATCTTGCTGTTGGGGCTGACTTCGGCCACGATGTTTTGGTTGGCGCTGCTGGGCGCGCTCTTAGTTGGGGTAATGATTTCATTGACTAATGGGCCGGTCATGGCGATTTTCCAAACAGTTGTGGAACCAGGAATGCAGGGGCGTGTTTTTACGCTGCTCAACAGTGCTGCTATGGCGATGGCGCCTTTGAGTCTGATTATTGCCGGACCATTTGCCGAAGCTTTTGGGGTACGCACCTGGTTTGTTGTCGGCGGGGCGCTGACAATTCTGGTAGCTGTTTCGGGATTCTTCAATCGCTCGTTACTATCGGTGGAAAACGGCCGTTCCCCCACCACAGCCCCAACGCCAACAGTAGAAACAAAAACGGCCGTGTCCCCGTCCCCCCCCTCATAATAAACAATCAGGTGGTCATCATTTGAGGGAATGAGCGCCACCTGAGATGTTTGTCTTTAACCGATAGAACAATGTCCCTTTCGTCACGCTAAATGTTGTCTTGCATACATCACAACAGCATCGTTTTTCTACCTGACTGTGAGGATGGATGTTTCCCTTGTTCACTTGTCCCCTGGCCGGACATTCGATATTCGGGCAAAATATTGTCTGTTGAATAGGAATAAGGCTAACGGCCGTTTCCCCCTCCTCCACATTTTCCCCTATAATCCTACCATGGAAACCAATCTCCTACAGACCAAGCTCTACACCCCCTTACCTCGCCCCAGCCTCGTTCCGCGCCCCCATCTTGTGGCTCAATTTGATGGGGAACG
>JAAEOP010001071.1 GCA_024223125.1 Chloroflexota bacterium | reverse complement strand
TTGCTGGCCGTAGCTTTGTTCCGACCATTGGATGAAGTGGGCCAATCCCCGGCGGTAGCTTTTGATGGTCAGTTGACTTTTCCCCTGGTGATCCAGGCCGGTCAGCCACTGTTCCACAGTTGGGTAGGGTATATTATTGATCATCGAAATCGCCCCTTGATAAATTATGTTGTGAATATTTCTTGGCTTAAGAGGGGTAAAAAGTGAGGGTATTTTACCTTCGGAGGGTGATATTGTCAACATATTGTACGTTATGTTGACAATATGAACTTTGATTGGTTGCGACCCAAGAATGGATTGGGGCTATCGACATGTCGTATATCAAAGATAATGAGAATCTCATTTCAAGGTAGTCAAAATATCCTGATGGTTATTACAAATTCTTTGAGATCAGTGGTGATTTTGACCCCGTTGACACTCAATACTTTGAGCAGCGACCAGCCTCAGTATCTCAGGAATAGCGCAACATTCATTGTACCCTAGCAACTATTCCTTCACCCGCATAGCATCATCTCAATAGTTTTGGGATCGATTTCGGCCAAGAGTTTTTCCAATAAATCGGGGTAAGGGCTGTCGCCCAAAATCTCTAACCCCTGGTCGGTCACTTTGAGTTGGATCTTAATCACTTTTTTCCGGTGGGAGACTTCGTAGTCGTCCCAAGTCATTAAATCGGGCAAGTGATCGACATAGTGAATTTCATGGTTTTTAGACATTATTTGCCTCCACAACCTGCTTTGCAGCATCAAGATTTACACCAGATACCTGGTATCCACAATTGGGGCAATAGGCATCATTAAGGTTAATGTTGCTTACCCGATACCCGGTGCGACTAATCAAACGCAGCCGACAATGCGGACAATAGGTTTCAAATTGGTCGCCGTGGGTTATGTCTTTACAATAAATATACTTCAATCCGGCAGCCTCGCCAATTTCGACCGCTTGCTGCAATTGTGATTGTGAGGTAACCGGCACATTGAGCATTTGGTAGTTGGGGAAGAAGCGCAAAATATGCCACGGCGTCTCCGCTCCTAATGTATTGGCAATGAAGCCACTCATCTGTTGTAAGGCCACCGAATTGGTATTAAAACCGGGAACCAACAAGGTGCTCACTTCTACCCACACCCCCAATTCTTTAAAGAGGCGCAAACTTTCCAGAACAGGGGCTAAGTTGCCGCCGATAACTTTTTGATAAGCCGCAGAGTGCCATCCCTTCAAATCAATATTAATTGCGGTTAGCCAGGAGGCCATCGCTTTAACCACCTGGGGGCTTATAAAGCCGTTGCTTTTGGCAACTACTTTTAGACCAACCTTACCGGCGAGTTGGGCAATATCGCGGGCATACTCAAAATAGATGGCCGGTTCAGTGTAGGTAAAGGCAATGGCAGATACCCCGGCTTCAAGCGCCCGATCAACAACCGCCGCCGGTTCAACCCATACCTCACCGGCGGCAACGCCTTGCTGCGAAATACGCCAGTTAATGCAATACTTGCAACGTAAATTACAACCGGGCGTAGCCAGTGATAAGGTTTGGCATCCCGGCAAAACGTGAAAAAGATACTTTTTCTCAATCGGTTCCACTGCCAGGATAACCGGGTAGCCGTAACCGGATGTTTGTAATTGGCCTGCATCATTATGACGGACGCGGCAAATGCCGGTTTGCCCAATTTGCAGGCGGCAGTAGTGGGGGCAAAGATGACAAAGCGCCGAACCGTCCGTTTTGATTTCGGCAAATTCAGCCGGCCGGTGCCTGCTCATGACCCATCCGCCAGTTCATCGTCGCCTTTCACGGTTGCTTTTTTGGTTGTTTGCTCAATCCGCGACCACAACCGGTTATCCAGCTTCAACCGGGTACGCATTTCTTCTTTGGTTAGCAGCGGACTGAGTTTGATCTTTACCGTATGCGCGCGATCCCAACTTTTCTCCGGATCAACGCCTGCTTCCAGAACTTGTAAGCTAACTTTCATCCCGCCGGCAAGTTTATCAACCACAGCCACTTTCACTTCTAGTTCCACTTCATCAACAAAGAGGAAGGGATACATTTCATCCATTGATCTGGCTGTGGTAGGGGTGAGCAATTCTTCTTTTACATGCTCAATCAGTTGGTGTAAAGATAAGGGGTCTGACATCTTTTAGTTCTCCTTAAAGTATTATGTTGTTTTGAATAGTTGTCCTTCTGAATCTTTGCTGCGCAAATATAAAACCGGGACAAACCAGGTTTGAGGGTTCGACGCGTCATCATACAATGTTCGACGCCCCTCGCGCACGGCGGCAACCAACGGCTTGAACTGCGCCAGTGTTTTGTAAAAATCGCGGACAAAGGCGATGGCCGGTTTGACTCCGATGGCTAACTGCATTGCGATTACGGCCGGAATACCTCGTTGAATGAGGGCGGGGGCCACGCCGCTGAACAAGTTGACCTGGCGCCCCAGGCCGGATTGACAGGCGCTCAACACTACTGCTTGCACCGCCGACCCCGCCAGGATGGTATTGGCAAAAACATCCGCCGAGATGTAGTTGGCCTGCTGCTGCGCATTTTCCAGCGCCAGATAACCTTGCGCCGGTTCTTCAGCCAGGGGATAATTACACGCCTCATTGACACACTTTTTTGAGTTTGGCGTATGCGCTTGGCTGCAGACAGGGCAAAGTTTGCCATAAATGCCATGCCCGTCAAAATGGAGCAAATGAACCGGATGTTGCCGCAAATAAGCCAACAAGCCCCGGCGGGTTGGCTTGGGCAAACGAGTAACCGTTACTTGTTCCGCAGAAAGTTGGCCTTGCAATGTTTGCATCACTGTGGCCGGCTCGGCGTAGGGGGGGAGCGACGCCAGATTTTTGGGGCGGGGCGAAACAATCAACACCCGCAGCGGCAGGTCAATTTTCAGGGACTTGGGCGGATTGGGATAAGGGATGTAGCGGATTAGGTCGATGACCCCATCGGCCAGCAACGCCTGGTCATTGTATACCATTTCCCAGGGATAAGCGGCCAGGGTGGGGCTATTGGCGTCGATGACTAATCGAACCGGCAAACTTTTTGGCGCTCCTATGATATCCTGCTCTCCAGGTATCATACCGGGCGTGTGGCGCGGGGAAGAGAGTGGAGGGACACCCCCCCCCGCACCATCGGTGGCTCCTTTGGCCAAACGCGCGGCGAATAACATCTTGCCAATGTCGCCGGCAAAAAGGCTGTCGTACAATTTTTTGCCAACCCTGGGGTAAATCTGTTTCAATAAAAACTTTCCGTCGCTCAGATTGTGCGCTTGCAGAACTGCCGTTATTTCCGGCTTCAATTTTGTGGCGGTTAGTGGCCCAAATGGCTTGCCCAGCCCTTTCAGAACAGCCTCCAGCTCTGCCTCAGAATAGGGCAAGACGAGCGTTTGGGGAGCGCTTTCTCCTCCTTGCGGCGATTGGGTGACCTGAGCCAGCGGCGCCCCGCCTTCGGGAGGTTGCAACAGTTGAATGACCAGGGCCTCATCGCCGGCAGGGGCTGGACTTGCTGTCCACGGCTCCGGCGAGGGTAAATTTACCGGCGGTAAGCCAAGTTCCCGGCGCAGAGAGATGATCCGGTTGCGCAGCAGTAACGGTACGTCGCTATCAGCCCCATACATAGTCGCCCGACGTTCCAGTTCAGCCAGATTGGCGCGTTTAATTGCTTCCGCGCTTGATGGATTAGGGGTTTCCCCAGAGGGGGCAGCCAGGGGTAAGCCAAGTTCCCGGCGCAGGGCGATAATACGGTTGCGCAGCTTAAGGGGAACATCGGTATCAGCCCCATACCCGGCTGCATCCCGTTCCAGGGCAGCCAGATTGTCCAATTGAATTTCTTGTGCAGTGCGAGCCATTTTGGAATGCTCCTAAGATTTGGGTGTGTTTCATCCGGGTTGGAAGGGGAGAAAATTGCCCCCCCAGCCCCCACATGCGTCAACTTAAGAAATTTAGTCCGGGATAAGCCTTCCCAGCAGCGATTCTACCCCCCTCATTCCCCCCTGCTAAGCTTATCGTTATACATAAGTAGGGTAAGTAAAAACGGGTAAAAACTTGACATAACTTGACATAACGAGAATTTGTTATAGGCTGGATGTATCTAACTAAAGGAGCTATCCAAATG
>JAAEOP010001070.1 GCA_024223125.1 Chloroflexota bacterium | reverse complement strand
GGTAATTATCAATCTGCTGACCAATAAGATTATTCATATTATTAGTTCAAACATAATCGTGTTGGCTTGTAGTTTGCCGACCCAGGCATTTAGGCCAACATCTTCTCCCCGATACTTATTTTCATAAACGACTGAAAGTGTATACACTCCCGGCTCATCTAAATCATAATATAGGTAAGATGTCTCAGCCTGGACCGATTGATAGGAAGCGCCTACAGGCGACGGCCGTTTAACCGGCTTCTCTCCCTTTTGTGTTGTTTGTTGTGCCCGCTTCTTACTCATCTTAAATATCCTGGTCAATTCTGCACACCAATCTTTTGGCGAAACAGTATATGAACCGACAAATAATTACTGGCCTGAAGTTCCACCGCCGCCCAAGCCGCCCAACCGGGTTATGATAGCGCGTAGACTTTGCAGGCGGGCTTCCCAATGCGCTTTTTTCCCATTCATCATCAGGTTCAAGGCACGCAACCCGCCGTAATGGGTCACGAAGGTAGCCATCGTTTGTTCTTGACCATTTTGTTGGGCCATGGTGTAGCCAATTCCTGAATCTCGACTGTAACTGGCATCGCCCACAGCGCCAGACGCAGCGCTGGACATAGCTGAAATGCGCTGCACCACCACCTCTGTAGGCGGAATGGCGGCAATGGCCCCGGCAATACGGCTGCGTGATTGCGATCCGCCGCCGCTGCGACTGCTGGCTACAGTTGCCAAATTGTTATAAGCGTTACGACGGGCAATAAGGGGAGCTTTAACTCCATCACGCGCTGTTGTTAACTCAGCCAGGGCTGTCGTAACGGCCGACTGCGCTTCCCTTAAAGCGGCCGCTCCAGCCGTAATACGCGCCCCTTGCACCTGCGAAATGGCTCTATCCAGACGCCGTTTGGCCTGGCTAATACGATTAGCATAGGAAGCGTCTACAATTCTATTGGCGGCTAAACCAGCAATATCCCACAGCGCGCTGGCATCGCCGCCAGCCACAGACACAAGTCCTTTTGTCAGATCAAGCAAATCTTTAACGTTAGCCTTCATGCCATCCCGGGCGCTGACGGCGCTGTTATAACTGCTCTGGGCCGTTTCTTGTTCATTCTCGGCGCGGGCCAATTGCAAATTAGCCGAGGCAGTAGAAACGCTGTGCAGGGCTGTTTCCACGCCTCTAATTTTCGCCCTTACATTGCTCACGGCCGTTTTCACATTTGCATCAGCCTCTTGAGCAGACAGTACGGCCGTAGCCACAGCCGGATTATTAGCCGCCCGATCAATAGCCCGATTATCACTCCGGTTCAAATTCAATTCGGTGTTATTCTCACCGGAAAATAAAGAGCCTAAAGATGTTCGTGAACTCCCGGTACGGGGTACATTTTGCTGATCGGCTAACTGCCCCAGATCACCGCTTTGTCCAGACTGAAAAGCCTGCATACCCATTTCTGGATTTTGCAATGTGGCATCATCCTGCGCGTTGTTGTACGCGGTGATCATGGGCACAAGCCGGTTCCATCCAGTTTGTACGCCACTGACCTTCTGGCTAATCGCCTGCCATGCCCGTTGACGATCCAGTGACAATTCAATCTGTTCAAACCGCCCCCTATCGAAACGATCTGGGGTTTGGTGGTGGCTGGGATGGCATCGTCCTGTAGGGCAATTAAAACCGGTGTTAGGTTGTTGCGTTCCACCGCGAGTTGTACCCGAAGGCGCGGCCGGAACAGCCTGGGGAAGGGCCATCTGCACCTCTGCCGGGCTTTGTGGTATCTCTGTCATTAAACCCGCCATAAAACCCATGGTGGCCCAATCAGTTTCCACCATATCTGGCGCACTCCAATTCCCAACCGTGCCAAACTGGGCCATCAACTCATTCCAATTGGGGTCTCGTTGCACAACGCCATTGTGAGAGCCATTTATGCTGCTTAGCGGCCGTTGGTTTGACTTAACGCGGCCGTTTCGCCCGTTAGACGATGACATCCTTCGCTGCACATATGAATTCCCATAAGTCCGCTGCATTTGCAAAACAGCCCCTTGCCGCAGCCGCAAATTTGTTTGATGAGGAGGCAAGCCAGCGCCAGCTTGTTGAACCGCCAGCCCAGGATCGTTAAACATCTGCTCTGGACTGGTTTGAGCCTGTTCCTCGCGGCGACGCGCTTTGTTAGACTCTTCATTTTGATTCTCTTTATGCGTTGTCTGTCTTTTCGTCATAGCGCTTTCCCAACCT
>JAAEOP010001069.1 GCA_024223125.1 Chloroflexota bacterium | reverse complement strand
TTCATAATTTTTTCAACGCATATTTCCCTTCGGTCTATAAGCTGTTTGTGCTTGTGCCCGCCCCTTTTTTCATCGCGATTTGGCTTGAATTTAAAGCGCGTTGGCTCTCGTTCAACCGTTTCATCATGCCGCATCCCAGTTTGGTGGGATTAAGCTTGCTGATCGCTTTTGTCGCGGCGGTTCGGCCTCAGGAGCAAGAACTAATCGAGGAATTGGTCTCTTCCCTGGTGTTTTTTTACAGCATCAGAGTATACGCTTATTTTCGGGGGCCGAAAAAGGAAGCCGCTCCCTAACCCAGGCGAGCGAGGGCAAAAAATCGCAGCCCTCCACAGAGGATACAAAAACGAATACGCTTATCCCGCCCGCCCTTGTGCTGCATGTACTATAATGGGCGTTGAACCCCTACCTCAAGCAACAAAATTCTGGAGAACGCGATGAGTAAACCAAAAATCGCCGTCTTAACCGACAGTTCAGCGTATATTCCCGAGACCGCCCAAACCGGGTTGAATATTTCGGTGATCCCATTGGGGTTAATTTGGGATAACAAACAACTCCGCGATGGTGTCGACATCACCCCCCAACAGTTTTACCAGCGGCTCAAACAATCCCAAACGCTCCCCACCTCTTCCCAGCCGTCAGCCAAAGAATTTGAG
>JAAEOP010001068.1 GCA_024223125.1 Chloroflexota bacterium | reverse complement strand
TGTCCAATGGCAAAGCGGCCATTCGAGCCTCTAACTCAACGTGTTTGTCTTCAACAATTTTGGCAAGTACGTTGCTCATTCGGTTACTTCCTGCTGGCTGACTTCAGCCACGTCTTTTATCAATTGTAATGGGGCGCCGTTAGCCATGGCATCGAGTGCCATACTGGCACCTTGCTTAAAAGAGTCTGCTGCACCGGCAACTTTTAACAGCGCACCTGCGTTCATGGCAATAGCAGCAATATGGGCCTCTTGCCCTTTTCCACACAGCGCCGCCTCAATCATGGCTTTGTTTTCATGCGGTTCGCCACCGGCGATAGCGCTGAGCGGCGCACTCTGCAGGCCAAAGTCATCGGCCGTTAAGGTGTACTGTGTTGTGCTGCCATGCTCGAGTTCCACAACCTGAGTCGGGCCGTGCAGAGCGAGTTCATCCAGACCATCACCATGTACGATCAAAGCGCGTTGTTGGCCCATTAAATTCAGTGTCTGGGCGTAAACATCCAATAACGTCGGCGTATAGACGCCAAAAACGCCAAAGGTGGGACCCGCCGGATTCGCCAGCGGACCGAGTATATTAAACAGGGTACGGGTTTTCATTTCAGCCCGAACCGGGGCAGCAAAGCGCATGCCTGCGTGATAGACAGGTGCAAACAAGAAGCAGAAGTTCGTGTCGTCTAAACAAGTTCGGGCAATATCAGGGGTAATATCGAGTTTAATACCGCATTCGCGGAAAAAGTCTGCTGACCCTGATTTGCTCGACACACTGCGGTTGCCGTGTTTGGCGACCTTGATGCCGCAACTTGCGGCAACCAGTGCGGCGGCACTGGAAATATTTATAGTGTGATGACCGTCGCCGCCGGTGCCAACAATATCGCCAAAGGCGTAATCTGGAGTTGGGAATGGCCGTGCATTCGACACCATGGCACCGGCTGCGCCGGCAATTTCATTGGGTGACTCGCCATTCATTTTCAACGCTGTTAGCAAGGTGGCCAGCTTCACTTCTGACAATTCACCGTGCATCACCTGATTAAATACTGAGAAGGCTTCAGCCTGAGCCAGATGTTGGCCGTCAAACAGCTTCTCAATGATATCCGTATAGTCAGCCATGGGATTCGGCCCCTTTGGTCAAATAGTGAATACTTTGCAACAGTAACTGGCTGCCCTGGGCCGTTAAAATCGACTCGGGGTGGAATTGAAAGCCCAGCATGTTGTCTTGTGCCTGGTAAACCGCCATTACCGTTGTGCCAACTGTCGCCAGAGGGGTTAAGCCGTCTGGTAATTCCGTCGCCATCAATGAGTGATAACGGGCAACGTGCAGTGGCTGCGGGAGGCCTGCAAACATGGCTTCGCCGGTGTGGGTAATCGCCGATGATTTACCGTGCATTACGTCCTCGGCCCGGCCTACTTTGCCGCCGTAATGGGCCACAATTGCCTGATGACCCAGGCAAATTCCCAATACCGGGAAGTGGCCCTGAACCAAAGTCAGTAACTCTGGCATACAACCGGCCTCGTGAGGCGCACCCGGACCCGGGGATAATAACAGTAAAACCGGCCCATTTTCAGCCGCTGCCTGCATTTTATCGAATAATAATTGTGCCGGCACGTTA
>JAAEOP010001067.1 GCA_024223125.1 Chloroflexota bacterium | reverse complement strand
GTCAACGTTTGCATTTGGATGCGGCGAGCTGGTTTCAAACAGATGAGCCGGTGCCTCACCTAAAAACCGTACAAGAGGCAGCGTGGCAAGATCGCCAATTGGTTCTTTCGTATCGTCGCCGTAACGGCACAGTCAGTGAACGAACAATTTCACCCTATGGATTGGTGGCCAAAGCAAGTATTTCGTATCTGGTTGCTGCCACTGACAACGGGATGCGCGTTTACCGGGTATCTCGGATTGAAGCTATTCAATTGTCCCAGACGCATTTTGCCCGCCCCCAAGATTTTGATTTAGCCAAGTTCTGGGCAGATTGGGTGACCGGTTACAAGACTAGCCTGCCCAAATATCCGGTAACCCTACGCATTGGGCCAGACTTGGTTTCTATTTTGCCCTATATTTTGGGAGAAGGTGTCCGGTCGTTTATTGAACAAGCCCAGCCTGACTCGGAAGGTTGGCGAGTAGTGGACTATACTTTTGAAAGGATTGAAGAGGCCCAAACATATGTGCTGGGAATGGGTGCATCCGTGGATGTAATTGCCCCAGAAGAGTTGCGGATCAGCGTATTGAAGTTAGCTACAGATGTTGTAGCACATTATTCTCGTTGAAATGTTACCCGCTAACGCCCGCAAATGTGCCGATTGGAAAGGATAGCAACAGCACATTGTAGCCTTGTGACCTTCACAGGCCCAACCAACCTCAATAAAAACCCAGCTTTCCAATTCGGTACAATTTGCATTGGTGCGATTCGTTCGCCCGAAACCGACCTTCGGGTCGGGGGATGGGCGGTAAAGAACGGACACCAACTGTTCTTTAACAACTGTAGATTGATGTTGATGAG
>JAAEOP010001066.1 GCA_024223125.1 Chloroflexota bacterium | reverse complement strand
GGAAATCGTAATATTCCACCGTTGGCAGCGTGATGCTCAGGGAAGCGGCAACCATTGTCAGGGTGTTTTCAAATTTGGTTGTAATTGTGATGCCATCATAATTTTGCCAATCAATAATTTTAGCGGCGAGGTCGGCGGCCAAATAATAAGCCATCACCCAGCCGTCTACATGGATGTAAACATGAACGTCTTCGGATTCATTGGCATAACCGGGCACGGCAATGGAGCCAAGAATGTAATCAGAAGTCTCTACCTCAATCGTGCGATACAGGCTGCGGACATCATTCAAATCAATGGTTCCCGGCGCTTGAAAATAAGCTGACATGCCTGCTTCGTCATTGGGGAAGGCGGTAACTTCGCCGGTGTCGGCCTAGACAGTCTAGACAAAAGCCGGGAAGTGCAAGGCAATGGTCTGGTTGTTCTCGGTTTCTGGTTCGGATTTGGGGGACAGGGTAAAGAGGGCCATTCCCCAACAGGGCAAGTTTGCGAATAGAACTATTTTTCATTTTTCCTCCTAATGTTGCGGTAAATGTTGCACTGGTCTTGTATCGGCTTTGATGGCTGGCACTATAGCATTTTCCCAAACCGATTGTCAACTGGTTCGTAGTGCGCGCTTTAGCGCGAAAGAACGCGCTAAAGCGCGCACTACGAACTATTCTCTGGAGATGGCGTTGTTTTCTTCGCGGCAGGCGCACGCTTCTTTGCTGATGTTGCCGCGAATGAGGAAGCCGTCATACTCCTGGCCTGTGCCCTGTGAAATCCAGCCGCCGAGGTTAAAGGGAATTTGTCCATCGGCTGACACCCAACGGCCGTTCAACGTTCGCGCAATATGTACATGTGTCCCATCAGAATAGCCGCCTTCACAAGAAGGATGCCCCAACCGGTCGCCGGTTTGGACGATAGTTCCCAGGGGGATGCGATCCCGGTCGGCCAGGTGCATGTAAGTGATGGCCCAACCCGTGCCCGGATATTTGTCGCCGTCCAGGTCTATTACCACCGCCCCAAACCCGGAGCGCACCACCACGCCGTCGCTCATCGCCGTCACCCAGGCATCCGAATCGAAGCAGCCGAGGATGTCTGCATCGGGGGCAAAGTCCAGGGCTGCCCAGGCGGAACCGGTGTTCCAGCCGCCATGCGGCCCGCCGGTGAAGTACCACGTTTCACTACTCGTCCAAGGAAGCTGAAGGGCAGGCTGCTGCACTGTCGGCGGCCAAAGCGGTTCTACCGCCAGAGCAAAGGGGTTGCCGAAGAGTTGTTCAAATGTATTGAAAAAACCATCTGGCCCCACATCCTGCTGCCAGCTTTCCAGGGTAACGGTGTCTGCGCCACCGAGGACGCGCTGCACTGCGGCCGTACCATCATTAATATCAGGGGCAAAGGTAATGCGGCTGTTATCAGCCAGGGTGATGGTGTGGATGTTGGCTTCGCTGCGGCCGTAATAACCCCAGTTCAACTCATTGGCCGCCCAACTTAACTGTTTGTATAACCCTTCTTGCAGCGGATTACCCAATCCCAGGGGGAACTTTTCCTGCGCTTCGGGGACGGATGAGCGGGTCAACCAGCCGGCGCGATATTCCAGCAAAGCCAATAGCAGCCGGGGATTGACACTGTGCCGGTGGGCGACTAACTCTACAATTTCTGGCCCTTCTAATATTTTGCCTTCAATTTCTTCATTGTAATGCAGTAGGAAGCTGTTATAGGGTACGGCCGTTTGGCGTACACTAAAGCCTTTGGCGGCCGGGCCAAACATCAGTTCGCTGTCGGGGATAATTTTGAAAGAGGGGCTAATTTGGCTGGTCTGGCCGGGCACACGAATTTGCTGTCCAATTTGTAAAATATCATTGGCTTGCATTTCGTTGAGCGCCAAAATCCCTTCTAGGCTGGCGCCGTACAACTGGACAATGTAACCTAACGTCTCTCCGGCGTTGACGATGTGAACCTGACCCCCCTCACTACTGCTGGCATCGTAATGGACAGCGTCTGGGGTAGGCGTGCCGGAGTAGAGCGGCGGCGGGGTAGCTGTGGGGGCTGATGGTTCGGGGGGAGCAACCCCAATTTGTTGTTGGAATGAGGCCACAGCAATGGTGGGGGGCACGGCCGTGACGCCAGCCGACGAGATAATATTTACATTCGGATCAGGACGTTCACAGGCAGCCAATGAAATGATGAGAATGAAAAGGGTAATCGGTAATCGGTAATCAATATTTCGTGTCATTTGTCTATTCGGCTCATTCGTCCCCCAAGGTGCCCGGCACTTATAAACGAGTGTGCTACTCCAGTAGACTTGGTAATGAAGTGCTGGGCACCTGAATGGTTACAAAGTGTCAGGTTAATTTGAACCATGCCCCAAAGATAAATTGTCGTTGCCGATTGTATCCTAGCGGTCATATTTTCACGAACGAGGGGGGCAGGATACAATACGATATACATGAAAGCAGATTACGTACAACGATTACGGATGACATTTAGTAAGGATGGCCCGGCGCGGTATATCAGCCATTTAGATTTGGCGCGGACGTTGGAACGAGCCTTGAACCGGGCCAGATTGCCGGTGGCTTACACGCATGGTTTTAATCCTCGGCCGCGGCTGCAAATAGCGGCCGCGCTGCCGTTAGGCTATACCAGCGAGCATGAATTGGCCGATGTGCTGCTGACGGAAAAATTGGAATCGGAAGCGGCACGGCAGCAGTTAATGGCTAAAATGGCGCCAGGGATTGACGTGTATCAGATGGAAGAAGTGCCGATCTCACTGCCCTCTTTGCAAGCCAGTACGGCCGCATCCAGTTATGTCGCCACGCCGCTAGACCCGGTTGAATTTCATGTATTGCAAGAGAAGATGGAGGAGATTTTAGCGGCCGAAACATTGCCCCGCGAACGAACACGAAAAGGGAAAGTGAAGGTGTATGATTTACGGCCGCTTATTCTGGACCTGGCCCTGACTCAAACTTCTGACCATTTGCCCCACATTTACATGCACTTAATGTTGCAGCCGGGGCTGACCGGCCGACCGGATGAACTACTGCTAACATTGGGGCTAGACCCATTGGACTGCCATATCCATCGTACGAAGATTGAGTTGGCGTGAGCTGCAAGTGGGCCGGTTATAAGTTGCAAGTAGGGGGAATTATTGTGGTATTGATGGTGGTTTTAGGAGGCTGCACGGCCGTTACGCCATCACCCCCACCCCCCATCACCCTATCACCTCATCCCCCCATCACTCCATCTCCCCCCAAACCAGACAGCG
>JAAEOP010001065.1 GCA_024223125.1 Chloroflexota bacterium | reverse complement strand
GCGTAGGAGTCGCCGTCGGACGCGGGGTAGGCGTATTTGCGGAGGGGACGCGGGTGCGCGTGGGCGTGGGAGTAGTGGAGGGGGCAGGTGTTTGCCCGGATGGGGTGTTCGTCTTTGTAGGGGTTGGCGTAGTCGTCAACGTTGCAGTCATTTCACTCGTTGCGGTTGACGTTGATGTAGGCGTTGGGGTTGGCGTCCCTCCCAAGGTCGCGCTTTCTAAGCCATGATATTCGGACTCATTATTGCTGTTTATATCTTCCAGCACATAATAATAGGTAATGCCATCCTGAGGGTCCGCGTCATCATAAAACGAATACAAGGCCCCAGAAATAATGTCTCCGCGAGCAGGGACAAATAGGATATCATCCCCATTTTCAACATCCACAAGGCTGATCCGTGCATAGTCATTTTCATAATCTGCGCTTGGTACTGTTCCCCGTTTCACGAAAAAACCAACGCTATCTAACTCTGTCGCCGTTTCCCAATCCAGGCGAATTTGGTTCCCCTCAACATTGGCCGCAAAAAAAATCAGGTCAACCGCTGCCCGCGCGGGGCTAATGTGCGCGGTGAATAGGAATAGTGCGACGATCAGCACAATATGCCAGCGCATTTTAGAAGTGTGCAACCAATTCATGGAAAGTGTGGTGGAAATCTGTTCGGAACGGCCTTATATCAGGGTGATGACTTCGCGTTCTACCAACTGGTTGAGAAAGTCAATCACGTCTGTTTCTGCTTCGTCGAATTCAACGTTGTACACTTCACAGAGCGTGGCGGCGATTTCTTTCGCCGAGCGAGAGCCATCAATTCGCCCCCAAATATATGTGCCAACTTCGTTAAGTACTTTTACTTTACCTTTGGTCGGAAGTACTAATACGGTTTCTTTTTCCAAGACGCGCGCGACGACTTCAGCGCTCACCGTAGGGATTTTGTCCGAAATGCTCATTCTATTGACCTCGCTTTGTGGGCCGGGCTACCTTTGTAGATAAAAAAACTAATCCGCGCAACAATATCCGAAAAGAAAAGCCAACCGCGCGCAAGCTGGCTGCTATCCACTTTCCTGCATTTACGTGTCTGACACGTTTTCCGAGCCGATGTGTTACCCCTTCCAACCAGCTCAACTTCCCCAGTACACGACAAACAACAACTTTTTGCATAACAATATGCTCCGCGCCGCGTTCTATCGCGATTACTTTGCCAAGTATTTCTGACTGCACAACCGGTGCATCAAAGCCAAAGCGATTATCCCCTTTCGTTACCAACACGCTATCTCTTTTGTCAACCAGCCGGTGAGTGATGAAATTAGCGTTCCTTTTAACAACCAACAAATCGCCATTTTGCAATTTGTGGGATTGGATGTGTTCAACAACAACCATATCGCCTTCGCGAAGGAAAGGCCACATACTGTTT
>JAAEOP010001064.1 GCA_024223125.1 Chloroflexota bacterium | reverse complement strand
TAATATCCTCTAGTAAATCCGGTTCGTCATCGACGGCAAGAATAGAGGCAGATGGATTCATCATTTAACTCCTGATTGGGTTATGGTTTCGGTCAATAACGGCAAGTAGATAGCAAATGTACTGCCCTGGTTTGGTACAGAGGCCACAGCAATGTGTCCGCCATGCAGTTCAATCAACTTCCGGGCAATAGCTAATCCCAACCCTGTGCCCCGAATCTTTTGTTGGGTTTCTACTCGATAAAACCGGCTGAACAGATGCGGTAAATGTTCCGCACTAATGCCAAGCCCAGTATCACCTACGCGTAAAGCAGTCCAGGGGCCGCCCGGTAAATTGGCGCTCTCGGGCCAACCTGTCTCGTCTCGCGGTCCGTTTACGCCCAATTGGTCAGAAATAAGGGCACACTCACACCTGATTTCCCCACCATCAGGCGTATATTTGATAGCATTATTTAACAGGTTGCGAATCACCTGCCGTAACTGAACAGGATGCCCCAGCACGTTGAGTTGCTCAACACTTGTGGCTTGTTGTAGGGTTTGGGATTTTTCCGAGGCCAAGGGCAAAAGTTCCTGGACCTCAGCCTGAGCTATCTGAACCAGATCTACGGCCTCGCGTTGCAGAGAGACGCGCCGGCTGTCAATTCGTGAAATATCTAATACATCGCTGATAATCTCGTTCAGTATCTGGGTATGTTTCTGGATTTTTCGGATCATTTTACGGCGTTGGGCATCATCCAGACGGTCATAAAGCTGGTCAAGGTTGTCGCTGGCCAGGGTTAGCACAGAGAGGGGGGTGCGTAATTCATGGGAAACATTAGAGACAAATTCATCCTTGGCATGT
>JAAEOP010001063.1 GCA_024223125.1 Chloroflexota bacterium | reverse complement strand
CTAGTATTTCCGTCAAAAGCCGATGCGTTTCGCGATCCTGTTCAGTAGCGTGAATTGTTTTGCTCATCTTAATTTAGCTCCAAGTTTCCAAGTCAAAATTAGAGCATTTTACACCTTTACCACACAAAACCTCAAAGAGCCTCTTTTATGTAGCAATCGGTTTGTTATTTGGTTTAATTGTTGGGATATTAATTTTGTTTGGAAACATCATGATGATTTTCTTTCAACCGCAACCTTATAGTAAATTCGCGAAACCTAATCAGGGCATATACATTTCCTTTCGAAATGCGACAAAACTAACTTTTTTATTAAGCACTTTTATTATTATGGTCTGTTTATCGTTAGTTTTAGTTATCGTTTTTCCATATGCTGATGAAATTGAAGTGACTATTGCAGTGCAAAATTTGATGCACTTTTCAATCCTCCCCCTTTACTTTGTGGTACCTGTTACATTTCTTTATTTAGGTGGGATATCAGTATTTCAACATTATGTACTTCGCTTTATATTGGCTCGACAAGGTATGTTACCATTTTTTAGGGACAAGCGTATGATCACCTTCCTGGATGAAATGGTAGATCATATTTTATTGCGGCGGGTAGGAGGCGGCTGGATATTCATTCATCGAGCACTATTAGAACACTTCTCCGCACAGCACCCAGATTTACCCGGCAAAGAATCCATAAGCTAACCTCCTCTACTCCACTGCTCCAATAGTAAGACAATCTGCAATTAGGGTTGGTAGATTGATTGATTCAAAGCTGATTCCTGTGGCGGGTTGACGATTGTGCTTGATGTTAGGGTCTTCATGGTAATGGTGAGGAAAGGTTTCTACCAAAGCCGGATTCTCAGGATGAGGTTGGGGATCGTACCAACGAAGTTTCTCTTTCTCCTGGTAGACGGCATAACTATAGTTTTGAATACGCCCGATCTTAAAATCAAGGATTTCCAGAACTCGAAGTTTCAAACCGTTTTGTAAATGTATTTCGCCTTCAACAACGGCCGTCAAAGCACTGGTACTATACAAACGAAGGGTTGAAGCAAGAACTTCAGGATAAACCTCAACGACACCGTAAATAATGGTTTCGTATTCGTGGCGGGAAGGGAAAGTCATACGTCAGGCCGTTAAGGCAGGTTCACGGGGATCAATGGCAATAGATGAACCTTTGCTGCGGCGGTTGCGTAGCTGATGAAGCCGTTTGCGTGACAATGTTTCCAACGCAGTTTCCCGATCTAATTTGATCTGGTAGAAGCCAGCCCACATTGCAAAATCTTCTGCATGTTCGCCATTATCCAGATCGCCATTTTGGTACAGGTTGAAAAAGTCAGCCGAACTAAGCCAATAGCGGCGTTCAAAACGACGTGTCACCTCATCGGCCGCTCGCAAATCATCTAGAACTTCAGTAATTGTTACTATGGTCATAAAACACCTCTTTGCCAATTTCATTTGATCATACTGTTGGAAATCGCTGGCGTCAATTACATTTTGTCCTGGTTTATTTGGATGCTCATTGTGGGAAACCTCACAGTTTTTCCTACTCTGCCACATTACACTTGCCTGAGTTTTAGCTGAATCTTGCGGGTGGCACGGCCGCTTGCAAGTATAATGCCAATGCTTTTCAGTAATCAATTATCTGCACACTGAAAACTGCAAACTGAACACTGAAAGAGAGACTTATGCAAGCTGTACCACAACTTGAGGCCCAACCAAATCACCGCTTACGGAATATTGCCTTTTTTATGATGGGGCCAATTACGGCCGTCATCCTCATTCTAATCCTGGCCTTTGTGGCCTATGCCAATTTCCAAAGCCGGCACAGCGGCCGTATATTCACCGGCATCAGCGTGTTGGGGGTAGACCTCAGCGGTCAAAATCTTGATGAAGTGCAGGCGACACTGGCAGCCGCTTTCCCCTATCCTCAAACTGGAACCATCCAGCTTACCGACCCGACTGTCGGCCAGACGTGGACGGCCGCACCCACCGACCTCGGCTTAACATTTGATACCGAAGCGACAGTTGCCGCTGCCTACGAAATCGGCCGTCAGGGCGACCCCGTTTCCCAGGCACAAGCGATGTTTGATAGTTGGTATTACGGTCGTACTCTTTCCCCCATCCTCATTTTTGATGAAGCCCAACTTGACCTCTATTTGGCTGAACTGGCAGCCGAAATCAACCAGCCACCCAGCAATGCCGCCCTGGATATTGTAGAGGGTGAAGTGGATTATGCGGTGGGGCAAAACGGCCGTTTCGTAGATATATCTGACGCCCGCCAACGGCTGCTGCCCGCCCTGACCCAATTCCGCGAAGCTGACCTGGAATTGCGCGTCGTAGAAACATCTCCCACCGTAACCGACAGCGGCGAAGTGTCCGCCCAAATTCAACAGCTAATCGGCAGCCCCATCACCTTTTATTTGCAAGAGCCATTAGATGAATTTGATCTGGCGCCCGTCACCCTTTCCTCTCAAGACTTAAGCGCCTGGCTGCGCGTAGAAGTAGACAGCGCTGCTGATGACAAGTTGCAGCACAACGTTTTCTTAGATGAAAACGCTGTGCGTCACTGGCTGCGCCAATTTGAAGATGCGTTAATCCGTGATCCGGTGAATGCCCGTTTTTACTTTGATGATGGAACTGAGGAATTGGTATTGGTAGCGCCTCATATCAACGGCCGTACCCTAGACATCGAAGCCACCATCCAACAGCTAAACGCCCAGGCAGGGTTGCCCAATCGCTCCGTGCCCTTCGTCGTCAAAGAGATTGTGCCCACCGCCCATTCAGAAGCCACGGCCGCCGAACTAGGCATCACCGAGCTAATCACCTCGACCACAACCTGGTTTTATGGTTCTTCCGACGCCCGCAAGCACAACATCGCTACGGCCGCAACCAACTTTTACGGCATCGTGGTAGCCCCTTACGAAGAGTTCAGCTTCAACAAATATCTGGGCAGCATCAGCGAAGCCGACGGGTACACCGAAGGTCTCATCATCGTCGGCGGCGTGACCATTGAAGGGATTGGCGGCGGCGTTTGTCAGGTCAGCACCACCTTGTACCAGACCGCCTTCTTTTCCGGCTTTCCCATCGTCGAGCGCAATCAACACGGCTACATGCTCGGTTATTATCGGGATGGCGCCGGGCATGGCATGGACGCTACCGTTTATTCCCCCATCGTGGATATGAAGTTTATCAATAACACACCCCACCATCTGCTCATCGAAAACTACTATTCAACGGAAAACGAAGCGTTGACCTTCAAATTTTACAGTACTGGTTTGGGCCGCCATGTGGAAAAGGAACTGCTGCCCTGGGAAAATATTGTGCCCCCGCCGGCCGAAGACAAATGGGTTTTCCGCGAAGAGATGGAACCGGGCACGGTAGAGCAAGTAGATTGGGCCACAGAAGGGGCCGATGTGACCGTCTTACGCACCGTCTACAATGCGGATGGCATTCCCCTTTATGGCGAAGATGAGCTGTTCAACAGTCATTACATTCCCGTCGCCAACGTCTTCCATTATGGCCCCGGCGTTGAACCTTATGATTACTCCCTGGTTCCCGACGAGAATTAACTTTTATTGAGATTGAATCTCCAATCTCCCTTATCTCCCGGCCGTTTCCACAAACGGTTCTACAATTACTTCAGCAGTAAAGTCGCTCACACGGCCGTATCCATCCAACGCCGCCATACTCACCGCATATGTCAGGTTAGGGTCAAAACTGGTCAACACGACATCCCCCGCTTCACGGGTGCGTACAAAACGGAATGTTGGGTATGTGACCGATGTTAGCGGCCGAAAAGCGATGACATAACCGGCCGCTTCTGGCTGCACCAGCCAGTTCAAACGGTATTGCCCCGGCTCCTCCAACGCCCGAATCAGAGGCGTTTCTGGCGTCTCCGGCGCACCGGCCAGATTAGCGACCACGGCCACATTCATCTGTACAACCTTCTGGAAATAATTATAATCAATCTGGTCCCACCTATCGCGGCGCGAATTCAACAAATCAGGATTTTCTATAGATTGGGTAAGACGGATAGCTGGCATTCCGGCATTGACAAACTCTCGATGGTCGCCATAACGGCCGTCACGGTCCAGCGAATCAATCATGTTGATGGGGAAGGTGGGTACATACAACCCGGCCACATATTCATAATAACGAGCCAGTTCGCCGGAAGGGGATTGGCGAATATTGGGGGCAAACAGGCGGATATGTTGGGGAATACCCACTTCACCGCCAATGCCATCATAGTTAATGGCGGCCACAATGTTGACGCCGTTCAAAAACCCAGTCTGCACAAAATGTTTGGCTCCCTGGGTATCTTGCTCTTCAGCGGCCGTAGCTACAAAAATAATGTCTTGCTTCCATTCACGGGAACTGAGCAGCCGGGCTGTTTCCAATAACAAGGCAATGCCCGCCCCATTGTCATTAGCGCCGGGGGCTAAACTTTCGCCGTCAGTGGCTTCGGCGGGGCGGGTGTCGTAATGGGCCGTAATCACAATGGCGTCATTACTTTGGGCTGTACCAGGCAGGGTGGCGACGATGTTCCAGCCCTCGGCCGTTAAGCCGGCATAATGAACGGAGAATTCTTGAAACTCAACCTGAAGACGGCCGTCACCCACCCGTAAAAACTCGCCATAAATCCACTGCCGCGCCGCCCCAATGCCAAAAGCGGGGTCGTCGGTAACGCTAAAGGTGTTGCGCGTACCAAAGCTTTCTGCGGATTGTACATAGCCCATTAACTGCTGTTGGGATACGGCCGCTACCAACCCGGCAATATCTACATCAACGGCCGGAACCACATCACTCACCGGATCGTACACCACGCCTACGGCCGATTCTGTGTCCAAGTTCCACGGTTGGGCTGTGGCCACCGGCGTCGGCATCTCCCGCATCTCCGGCCGGTCAGTCAACCCACAGGCGGAGATCAAGAAGGGAACAGCAAGCAAAAAAAAGCTCAGGTGCGTTTTCATCAGTCTAACTTTCATCAATCTGCGATTATACTCAGTTTTTGTGGTTACAGGCTGTGACTTTGATGAAGAAATGGGGCGGCCGTTCTCCTTACCCCCTTATTGCTTTACCAGGGAGTGTGGCCGTGTCAGGTAATTATCTCAGGAAGTTAAGTTGGTGTGGCCCAAACGAATATGGCTTCCTTTTTGACGAACCACTTCAAAACCAGCCTTTTGCAAAGCTGAAATTACCTGACGTGCATTCAAAATGGACAGTTGAGGCATTAGACGGGGGTTCTGGCCCAACCCCTCAAAATGGTTCAATCCAGAATTTCTCACAAACCCTACCTCTGGTAGCGACTCTTACAACCCGGCCAAATTATCTAATTTTCAGATTTAGATTTGTAACTATACAGGTCATTCCTGCGAAGGCAGGAATCCACAATTTGGATACCCACCTTCGCGGGTATGACAGTCGAGAGACACCTGTACAGTTACATAGATTTTAGAGTTTCGTTAGCTTGAGAGGATTCTCTCAATGTTCCACCTGAGCCATTGCCACCTGGCCCGCCTTTCCTATCTACTCCACAATCACCCAATCGCTACTGCTACGGCCAAACACCTCTGGCGAATACATCTCCTCCGCTTTGGCGGGGGGCGCCACAAAGATGCCGGGCGTGGTGGCGCGGACGACATAGCTGTATTGGTAAACGCCTTCCTGCAAGAGCGTGCGGAATGCCTCGGCCCGCTCGTCGCGCAGGTTCTGGTGTTGGTACCAGGTACCCCGTCCATCTGGGCGGACATTATTGGAGGGGAGAAGGCTAGAAACAGCCAAAGAGGGATTCACAATCTCTAACCCGGCTGGCAGCGGATCAACCAGTGCCACGTGATAACGTCGGTTGTTGGCAATCATGGTCAGGTTGATACGAACCAGGGCACCCGCTTTGATATGCCAGATGCCGTTCTCATCCCGCAAGACATCCTCCGGATCGTCAACTGCTTGGTAGCTGCGCTGTACAGTGAAACCCCTATCCAATGGCTCTAAATCCAGGTCGGCCGGTGCATAGTTGAGACCAAAGCGGTAATATAAACGGCCGTTTCCCTCTTTCATCAACATTAAACCTGCCCTACCGCCCGCGGCACTCAATTCATCTATGAGATAGCCCATAGGCACAGTTGTGCGTTGGCTATCGGTCGTGCGACCAGCATATTGATGCTCGGCCACATAATCCTCGCCCAGCCAGACACGGGCTACAAAATCCGGCGTTTCCTTTTCATAGGTGTTGAAATAACGATCCAGGGCCAGCAGAATAAAGACATTTTCTTGCGTATTGCGCCAGCGGCCTCGGGTGCGATGAGCCAACAGCCCATTAACAACCTTGGGGATCAAATCATTCTCCGGATCATTGGCAATGAATGCTTCTAAAATGATGCCGTCTGTGCGCCGGTTGGAATGGAGCATGAGGTAGGTGTCGCCGCCGTAAGAGGTCGTAAAGTTGGCGGCAGCGGCCGTTTCCACAGCGCGATTGTTGAAGTGACGGCGAATGGCTTCTACCTTGGCCGTTAAATTGGGATCATGCGCCAGCACGGGCCACAGCCAGGCCAGTGATTCTAGCGTCAGATTCTCCAGGCCAGCTTCTTCATACAAAGCGCTGGCTCTGGCCGGGTCGGGATCGCCCAGCAAATTACGGACGTAGAGGGCGTATGAGCGCAAAGCCCAGCCTGTATTTTGACTGTATTCGGCCGGAAAACGGCGTTCGATATTGACCAGATAACCGCTGAGGCGCTGAATCATTCCGGGCGGCACATCAAAGCCTTTTTGTTGGGCCCGCGCCAGCGCGTGGGCCACGTGGATGCTGTAGAAGGGGATTGAAGGTTCACCGCGCTCCCACATGGGAAAGCCGCCGTCCTGATTCTGCATATCTCGCAAACGTTCGATGTTTTGGGGAACGGCCGTTTCCAGGGCATCTGGCGGGGGCAACCCATCGGCCTCAAAAGCGGCCAGCACATCGCGCAGGGCTGCCAGAGCCAGAATGCGAGAAGCGATCTGTTCTGAGCCGGAATATCGATAATTGACCAGGTAAATGACCGCATCCGTCAACGATTGCAGGGCTGTAGAAGAGGTTGTGATTTCCAAGCCGCCAAATTGCGGGATGACCTCCCCAGGCAGGGCCAATGGCTGGGCTACCGCGCCATTATCAACGACACCATAGGTGGCGAATGTTTCAGTGGTGGCTGGCGTGTAAACGGGCAGCTCACCCACGGCCGCATCCGCATAAGGACCCGAAACGGCCGCTACCTGATAACGCGCCGTCCCCGCGCTGGCCGCCGCCGCTGGGAAGCGGACTTCCACCCGGTTGTTAGCCGGGATTGTTACCAGCCAACCACGGTTCGCCGTCAGGGTGAGATTGGTCGTTTGCAGTGCTACAGCCACAGCCAGCGGCTGGTCGGTCTGATTTTGCAATATTACGGGAAATTCAAACTGGTCGCCAAAGTTGAGGAACCGGGGGGCTGAGGGGCGTACCATCAGTGGCAGCCGCGCTGTCAAATGACTTTCGCCTGTGCCAAATTGCTTGTCGCCAGCAACAGCGACGACCATCACCCGATAGCGAGTAAGGTTGTCGGGCAAGGTTACATTCACAGTGGCCTGACCGTTGGCATCGGTATAAACGGTGGGCGCGAAAGTCGCCAAAGGATTGAAATCGCTGCGTACCGAGATGGGGTCGTTACCAGGGCTGGTTCCCTGGGGAACTGTTTCTTCGGGAGTGCCTTCCATCTCCTCCTCCGCCATTTCGACCACCTCTTCTACGATCATCTCTGGGGCAGCCGCTGCTGCTTGAATTTGTTCGCGCAAGGACTGGAGATCAAGCAGAAGGATGTTGTCCCGGCTATAACGGCCGTTTACCCATGATCTTCGCTGGGCATAAAACAGACTCAGCGGGTCCGGGAGTTGGTAATTGGTCAGGGCCAAAACCGCCTCATCAACCACAACCAGCGCCAATTCAGCCCCAGATACCGGATTGCCGTTGGCATCGGTTACAGTAACTGCTACGGCCGTTTCCCCGCCCGGTTCTAGCTCAGTTGCCTGTGGCGAGACAGTCAGCGACAAAGCGCGTGTGTGCGGTGGGACGCTTAGTTTTAGACTGCCAGCAGCGTAAGCAGGTCGAGGCGAAATGTCAGACAGCGCCTCACCAGCGCTGTCTGTGCGGGGGACAGACCCCACTAAATTGACTTGCACAAACAGGTTGGGGACGTGGGCTTCGCTGATGGGGATTTGCAGCGTGTGACTATCTGTCTCAATGTGGAACTGTTCAGTATATAAGATGCCATTGCGACTGACGGTAAGCAAGGCTTCGGCGGGGCTGAACGGCGGCTGAATTAAAATTTCGGCCGTGTCGCCCGGCTGGTATGTTTCTTTGTCGGGGATAAGTGTGACTGTTTCTTGGGCCACCCGGTTAGAGGTAGGGCGTTGGCCGCCGCTTACCCAGCGCGTTAAGCGGCTTTCGTTGGGGTGTCCCTGATCGTCGGTGATGACGGCCGTTATCTCATACACGCCTCCCTTTTCGGTAGTAAAAGCACAGCGGGCTGGTTCTATTGTAGAGATTAGGCTGCACTCTTGCCTATCAATGACCGCCAACGTCCAGCGACCACTTTGCCAACCTCTATACACAGCAGTCACTTGAACCTCTTTGCCGGCAATGGCTTCGCCATCTATATTGGTGACGATGGTGTCGATTTCCAGAGGCGTACCCGGCTGCACAAAAGTGCGGTCGCTGCGTAAGCCGACGTACAGTTCGGACGGATGGACAAGCAGGCTGGTATGGGTTGACCAGGCTTGCCGGTTCGTATCCATCACCGTAACATCGGCCCAAATAGTATACGGTTGGGTCAACACAGACTGTTGACCGCTCGACGTTTCAAAATCAAGCTGTAAATAATGTTTGCCGGCCCCATCGGTGGTGCCGCTAAATGTTTCCGTGGCATTGTTGGCTGGACCTTCGACCTCTTGCCACCAGGGATCCCATTGCCCAAAGGTGAAACCTGACCAATTGGGCGGCCGGTAAGTACCGGGCGCATAGGTTACATTCCAAGTCACTTCGGCATTGGGCAGAGGGCCGCCAGCATAATAATTGGCGGCCACGGATATAATGGATGGATCATTGATAATATGGGAGCTGACGGTTTCGGCCCCTGCCTTCACCTCAAATTCTGGGCGACGAAATTCCTGGATTTGGAAGGTATGCCGGTAGCGCTGCCCATTGGCCTGGAGCACCAAGTGAGCCTTACCCAGGTTGACGTTTTCGGGTAAGGTAAAGGCTAGATCAAACCCGCCCAAGGGGCTAATGTCAACGGAACCGGTGTGCAATCGATTATTTTGCACCCCGATAACTTGGTAGGAAACGGCCGTGAAATTATCCCCCGGCAAGCTCACATCCCCGCCCTGATTACCACCTACCCAACGCAGCCAGCCTTTGACATGCACCTCCTCGCCCGGACGGTACAACTGCCGGTCGTCAAACAAGTACCAATGCATTTTGTCTGGTGCGTCAGTAGTGTGCGCGTCAGAGGGCAAAATGGCCGTGTCATTCCCTAGTTGAGCGACTAAGAGTTTAAACGGCCGTGACACAAGCCCCAAACGGGCCACACCATCACTGTCAGTTGTGGCCTGAGCTGCATTGAGTCTGCTGATAGTGACACCGGCCAACGGGGCGCCATCTTGCAAATTCGTTGTCCAAACCAGCATACTACTATGGTCGTGTAAAGCATCCAAACCAATCTGCGTCACCTGTACCCAGGTTTGGATGGTGCGGCGGCGGATATTTCGGTTGTCGCCAAAAAAGCTTGATGGCGGCTCCACAATGACGAGCAAATGCCCCGTGTCACCATCCAGAACATCGCTTAAATCAATTGTCGTTTCTAAAAGGGTTTCGGTTTCGCCGTTAAGACGAATCGTGCGATTCAATACACGCCTGCCTGGTGGCCGCAGCGGTTCATCGCTCATAAATTGGTGGCGATATTCCAGGTAAGCCAGCCAATCCTCCTGGGGGTCAACAGCGTATATCCGCACCTTCAGCTTTTCATAATTAATAGAATACACGGTGAAAACGGGTGAATTAGCCGATGGATCCAAGGTGATCAGATTTTTGTTGGGGCCGCTCAGAGCTTGCGGCCCGGCGTCTGTCTTGAAGGTGAGCGTTTGCTCTTGGCCCAACGTTTGACCGTAACTATCCTGTATATCGTCGCCAACCCGAACCCGGTAGGTTGTGTCTCCCTGAGATGCACCATGAATGATGAGGGTCTTACCGCTGATGTCCACTTGGGCATCTGGCAAAGCGGGTGATATTTGGAGCATACTCTCGATAGAGGCACTGGCAGTCAGGGGATTATTAAACGTAATCTTGAATGACGACAGTGGTGGACAGATATCTCTGGTCCCGACGCAGGCATGATCGGTGATTTGCAAGGGCGGGTAAGTGCGAAAGCTGAAAGATTGCTCGGCTGCCGTCAGGAGCGGTCCGGCGGCGGAGGGGGTGCCGGGCATGACTCTAACCAGGATTTGGGCATTGGCGGGAAGAGGCTGCTGGGCACGGAAGATGAGGAATTGATCGATACGGCCGTTTTTCGCCATCTGGCTGACCCGTGTATCGGCCTCAATTTCTGCTTCAGTTGCCAAACGTACCGGCACAACCTGATTGTTTGCCGTCACTTGGATATGCTCGAAAACAGCATCCCGGTCAATCTTCTGGTCAAAAGCAGTAAAAAACAGGGGGTTGAGCGCATGGACACCACCGTTGGGGTAGGACGACACGAGTTTTAACAGGGGCGTGTGAAACGTCCAGGAAACTGTCTGTGCCAGTTGATTACTTGTGGCCGACTTTGTGCCAGCCGGAATGGAAACAGTATAGGCTGTGGCTGGGGGTAGATTGGCGGCATCACTGCTATCATATTCAAAATGCAAAGTCTCCGGACTGATCCATTGCCAAATTCCGGGCAGAGCAGGGGCAATGGTGACGAGTACGTCCGCTGCCTCGAGTTCTCCCAGATTGGTTAGAGGCACCATCGGTTGGTTAAAAGTGATATTGACAAAAGGGGCACCGGGCAATTCCCCTTCAGGGGCGTGGCGGAGTACTGTCAGCGGGCGGGCGCTGATCGGTTCCGATGTTACTGCGGTGGATGGTCCAGCGGTATCATCGCTGTCGGGCGTAGTGTG
>JAAEOP010001062.1 GCA_024223125.1 Chloroflexota bacterium | reverse complement strand
GTAAAACCTTTGGGAATATTTCTGACTTCATACTGTTTTATACAAAGTCAGCAACTTATGTGTGGAACAGAGCATACTCTGAATGGACAGAGGAAGACGCGAAGCGCGAATATCCCTGTGTAGAAAAAAACACGGGTAGGCGATATAAAAAAGTGCCGGTACACGCTCCGGGCACAAGAAATGGCGCCACGGGCGAGGCTTGGCGCGGTAAGATGCCGCCAGACGGAAAGCATTGGCAATATACGCCGGCAAAACTAGACGAGATGGATGTGCGCGGAAAGATTTATTGGTCTCCAACAGGAAATCCGCGACGTAAGATTTACCTTGATGAAAGCAAGGGGAAATCTGTGCAGGATATTTGGCTAGACGGCAAGGATGCGCATAATCAAAACATCAAAATAACAGGTTATCCAACGGAGAAGAATCCTGCCATCTTGCGTCGAATTATTGAAGCATCCTCGAATCCAAATGACCTTATATTAGATTGCTTTGCCGGTTCAGGCACAACATTGGACGTGGCGAGTCAATTAAACCGTCAATGGATTGGAGTGGATAATAGCCAGCTCGCCATCGAAACAATTTTGAAACGTTTCATGTACGGAACTAATATTATGGGAGATTTTGTGAATCCGGACAGACATTCAAATTCACCCAAGGACGCTTCGACCTTGAATTTTTCGATTTATTGTAACGCTTCTCTCGTTTCAGATGTTTGTAAAATGATTGCCGTATTGCAAGAGCAAAAGGCCGACCTTGCGGTTGCTCAACCTAACAAAAAGAAACCTAACAAAAAGGACACTTTGTCTGTGGACAACTTTAAGAAGAAAGCAGAACAACTTGATTTAGGACTCTGATTAATGTTCCAGGGCGCTCCCGAAAGTAGCAGTAATTATTTCAGAACTCCATATTGGCATACATAATGAACTTACCTAATTTAAGAAAAATCCTCCAATCCGGTTTTGTCAGGCTGCTGACCTTAACCATTTCTCTAACAACCCTATTTACCTTAACCGTCAATACCTTAACCCTTGCCCAAGAATCTGTCTTGCCCCTGGCCCTGCCAGATGCGGAAACGGGGTTAGTCATTTATGCCGAACGGTGTGTGGTTTGTCATGGGGCGTTGGGCGCTGGCGACGGGCAAGAAGCGCTCAGCGCCGGACTGGAACCGCGCAATTTTACCGATCCGGCATACCAGCTAACGGCCGAACCCCAACTCATGTTCGATGTCATCAGCAACGGCAGTCTGGCCAACGGTATGCCCCCCTTCGGCCCCAGCTCATCCGATCCGCTGGACGAGGCTGACCGTTGGGATTTGATTGCGGCCGTAACCAGCTTTGGCATTACCCTGGAAGAATTGGAACAGGGCGAAACTCTGTATGCAGATCTGGGTGGTGATCCGGCCGATATTCCCAGTTTGGAATATTGGTTTACGCGCAGCAATGAAACAGTGCTGGCAGACCTGGACGACGGCGATTGGGGCGTGGACACCGGTGATTTGACGGAGGCGGAGAAGTTGGTAATTGTGGATTACGGCCGTACCCAAAATTATATCTACGCCAACCCATTAGCCGCTTTTGAACCCATCGAAACGGCCATTGTCAGCGGCCTTGTTGTCAATGGATCCACCGCCGTAGAAGTGAATGACGCTCAGGTTATATTACGTGCCTTCAACACCAATTTTGAACCGGCTTTAACCATGACGACGACGGTAGACAGCGGCGGCCGTTACACCTTTGAACTAACCGATGTCCTGCCCGATTGGGTCTATTTGGCAACGGCCGAATACAACGACCTCTCCTTCAACAGCAACGCCGTCCAACTCAGCCGGGAAAACCCAGAATTAGACTTGCCCATCATCGTTTATGATACAAGCTCCGATCCCGATGTCGTGTCCATCGAACAGATACATATGATTTTGTCCTTTGTGCCTGGCGGCTTGCAGGTGTCTGAATTATATGTTTTCAATAACGACGCCAACGCTGTTTTTGTAGGCGAAACGGGTAATGCTATTGAGGGAACGGTGGCGATACAGATTCCAGCCGGAGCGGCCGAGGTGGATTTCCGGCGCGCCTTTGGGTCGCTGGATAATTTTGTCCCGGCCCCCGAAGTCATCCAAACAGAAACCGGCTGGGCAGACACCTTGCCCTTACGCCCTGGAACCGGCAGCGCCAACTTGCTGGTCAGTTACCAACTGTCGTATGAGGATGGTTTGCTACTGGCCCATCCACTAACGTATCCTCTCAACAATGTCACAGCCATCCTAACAGATGACAATGTAACAGTTGGCGGGGATGGATGGCAAAGTCAGGGCGCTCAAACAACTGGCGGGAGCACATTTATCTCTTACATGAACAGCAGCCTGACTGGGGCAGAAGCATTGAGTATGGAGCTTGACGGCCGTCCCCACCAACTGTCCGATTCTCAAGGCAATACGATTGCCACCCGCAACGACACCCAGGAATTGATTATTGGTCTGAGCGCCTTTGGGCTGGCGTTAATTGCCGGTCTCTTTTTGGTTCGCAAATGGCAGATGGGAGAGGATACGGCCGACGATGATGCCGAAGCCCAAGCGTTACTAGAAACCATCGCCGAACTGGACGATGCCTACGAAGCAGGTGACATCGGCCAAAGTGACTACGCCCAACAACGTGAGCAATTAAAGGCAGATTTGATCGCCATTTGGCCGCAGGCGATTGTATGAACGAGGCTACACCCGTTGCCAAATATTGGAGCTATTCCGGTTTATAGATTGGATTATGACATTGTCGCCAGAGTTGGAAGCAGATTTTCAGACGGCAATTACAGCGTATGAAGAGGAGCAGAAAATGCAATATGTGACCGCAATTGAACGCAAAGGCATTGAGCAAGGTATTGAACAATCCATTCGTGAAGACATTATTGAAGTGTTGACCTTACGTTTTCAGGGAGAGCCGACCGAATTGTTGGCACAGCTAGATGAGATCACTGACATAGTCCGATTGAAAGAGTTGCTTAAATGGGTTGTTGTGGAGCCTTTGCTAGACGCATTTGCGATTCGCCTAAAAAACGCAGTAGCGTAAAACTCGCCTGAACTTGACTGCATTTCTTGTATACAAGGATGGGAAGAACGCCGATTTTCTTTGTTATTTATCCGAACCTCTCCTATCCGTGTGTACAACTCTCTGACGTCTTTTGCACTATTGCCTTTAATTTCAATTTGCACCCATGTTCAAATTTGTAACGATTTACCGTAAAGTTAATGATGAGCAGAAGTTGGAAGATTTCTTCACCACTGTCCATTTGCCGTTGGCTGAGGCGCTGCCAAATTTGGTGAAACGAGAGATTAGCCGGGTGATACGCAAACCGGGCGGACAATCTCGCTATTATCTGATGGTAGAGTTGTACTTTGAGAGTGAGGCTGCGTTCAAAACGGCCGTTGCCACCGAAACTGGTGTAAAGCTCATTCAAGCTCTGACCCCGTGGGCAGAAGCCAGGCTCATCACCTGGTTTTTTGCCGAAGCGTTTGAGGAGTAGCTCGCGTTCGTAGTGTGGGCTTTAGCCCGTACCCGCTTAAACGGGCGCTACAAACCTGTTACTTATCGCTGTCGGAAGAAGCGGCCGGTAGGAAGGTTTGATACACCAGGGGGGCATACATATAGGTATCTGCGGCCGCTTCCCCATCCCGTTTGCCGCCAAAAGCAAACAGCCGGGTTTCTACATGGGAGACGCCTAATCCGGGCCAGGCTGGTTTATCAGTGAGCATAGGTGTGTTGACGATGGTCCAGGTTTCGTTGGCTGGATTGTACACTTCGCTGAACGCGGCCGTTTCTCCCTCATCTGTCACACCCCCAATAACATACAATTTATTGACAATAGTAGCCGCACCCGCGCCTTGACGAGGTGAGAGCATATCAGGGCATACTGTCCATATTTGGGTAGCTGAATCATACAGTTCGCAGGTAGGTACGGCCGTTTCTCCATTATAGCCGCCCACAGCAAGCAACTTACCCGTCAGCGTATCCCCAGCCAGATTGGCACGAGGGTGGGACATAGGCGGTAAAGGTTGCCACCGGTTCTCGCCGGGATCATACACATACGCTGTGTCCAGATAGTTGACCCCATCCCAACCGCCCAATAAATAAAGGAAGCTGCCATCGGTGACAGTTAATCCGCCAGAAATGGGGTGGGGCAGAGATTGTACCGGCCGCCAGGAATTATTGGCCGGACTGTACGCTTCTACAATATTGGTTGGTTGACCATCAGCCAAACGGCCGCCGGGCACAAAAATCTCCCCAAATAAGGCAGCGGCAGTCGTATCGGTGACGGCCGTTGGCTTGGCGACCGCTTCTACCCATTCATGCACGGCCGAATCATAAACCAGCGCCGAATCTACCGGTTGTCCGGCCATATCCCCACCGATGACATATAAGTTTAGCCCTACGGCTGCCGTAGCCATATTAGCGCGAGGTTGGGGTAATGGCCGAATGGCGCTCCAATTCTCACCCAAATCGGTTGGTTCAAAGACGGTTGTTTCTGATAGCGATTGGATAATATAAACTGTACCAACTATCAAAACAATCAGCGTTAAAACAGTTAGCAGAACGGCCGCTGTACGCCAGTTTCGCCAGCGGTGTCTGGCAGGAGGGGGAGACAATTGTTCGGGTTCAGGTGTGTTTTCCGGCTCAGAAGTTGGCGGTGGTGGATCAGGGGGGGGGACGGCCGTTTTCACATCCACCCCTGGCATCGTAATCATCCCTTGCTGCAAAGCGACGGCTGCCGCTTCCGTGCGTGAAGAGACGCCTAGTTTGGTATAGATATTGCGTAAATGCACCTTTACCGTGTTCTGACTAATGGACAAATCGGCGGCAATATCCTTGTTACCCGCTCCTTGAGAGAGGCATACCAAAACTTCTAATTCTCGTTTGCTTAACACTTCGCCAAATTCAGGCATAAAAAAAGCGGTGGTTAGTGGATGGTACTAAACACCATCCACCATCCACATTATTACGGCTCAGATGTAGGTACAGCAAAAAATGAACCGGGCAGCGGCTCTGTTAACGAAAGTGATTTGCTGGCAGTGATGGGTAATGTGCCGGTGATGGGCGTTGGCGTGGCAGATAGACACCCACTGCGGCCTGTGTCCAGCTTATCGCTCAACTCTGTGGACGAAGATTGCCGCCACGCTTCTTCGTACAATAATTGTGCCGGACACCAATCTTCTGCCGCTGCATACTGATCCCCATAAGCGATCAAAATTTCATGTAGTCGCTGACAGGAATTTTGGTAAAAGGGAGCTGCCAGACATAAATCGCGGAAATAGTAAGCGGCCACGTCCCAATTAGCGCCATAAAAAGAGATACCCTGCGTATACAGTTCCGCCCATGTACGGTAATCCACCAGAGATTGGGGCAGGTTCCCTAAAGACTCGGCACGATCCAAATAGTACAATCCCAATTCGACCTTTTCACTCTCTAATAATTCCTGGCTGTAAGCCATGTATGCGTCAAAAAGAAGCAGGTCTGTTTCTTCGCGCTCATAACTGGGGAACTGGTTTTGGAAGTTTATCAAAGCGGGGATAACGTCGGACCATGTTTTTTGCACAATGAGACGGCGAATACGTTGCAGTTCTTCTCCGGGGCTGGTGATAACGCCGGGCGTTGCGCTGGGTTCGGATACGGCCGTAGGCGTTGGCGCCGGTAAATTTGGTGTGGGCGTGGTCTGGGATGGGGCCAATGATTGCAGGGTTGTTTCCTGCAAACGGAGCGCCTCGGTATGGTTGGGTTCCCGTTCCAACACCCAATCTATTCGCCTGATAGCCAGACCGACATTATCTTGAGCGATATTCTCGCCGGCCAGGGCAAGTTGACGTTCGATTTGGGTTTTATATTCCGCTTGTTGTTTTGCGGCCAGTTGGTTTTGCCCGCTCTGATAGCCTAAAAAACCAACCAGCAGCAACCAGCCCAGCACAACGGCAATAATAATGAACCCAAGCCCCACCATACGCGCCAAGCGATGGGGGGCGGACGTTGTTTCAACCGGCGCTTCCGGCTGTTGTTCTATCGGGGGGGGGACATCATTCATACCGGGCATAAGTATACCTCATTTAGCGATCATGTCCCGATAAACAGCCACCGTTTGGGCGGCGATTTGGCGTTGGGTGTACTGAGCTAAAACGTGCTGGCGACCTTTACGGCCATATTCATTCCGCAACCCTTCAACTTGCATCAATTGCATCAATTGGCGGCGCAGGTCATCGGTGTCATCTTCGGCAAATGTCAAGCCCGCCTCCCCAATAACGTGCGGAATTTCACCGCTGCATGCGCCGACAACGGCCGTTTCACAAGCCATCGCCTCTACCAACACCCGGCCAAACTGTTCTTTCCAATGAGGCAATGTGCGCGATGACAACACCAACACATCCAACTGCTGCAAATATGCGGGCATTCGGGCTGATGAAATTGGACCGTCAAAGTGAACCCGGTCGGCAATATTTAGTTCGCGGGCTAGTTGTTCCAATGACGGCCGTGTCGGACCATCTCCAGCAATATGCAGCCGCCAGATACCGGGTAGGTCAGCGGCCGCGTACAGCAATAAATCCACTCCCTTCTCTGGCACCAGTCGCCGGTTGGCCGCTCCAATAATAAACCCTCGTCCTGGATCCCGATGAGCGGGCGGTGAAAAAATATCCGGGTCTACGCCAAATTGGGGAATGATCTGGTACGGGCCACAATAACCTTTGTTGCGCCACACCTGTGCCACTTCCTGGTTGCCCATAATGGCATAATCTACCCCGTCAAGTACCTGTTTTTCCATTTGCCGGAACGGGATGGGATACTGTTTTTCCAAATTTTGCCAGGAGAAGAAGAGGGTTTTTGCGCCAACTTGGCGCCCCTGTCGCCAGGCTAGCCAGGTAGCTAAATTGTATGGCTCTTCATCAATATGCAGGATGTCTGGTTGTAAGGTTGCCAGCCGTTTTTTCAGGGTAGGAAAATGGTAAGTATGAAACTGCCCATTAAAACGAATGGGATCCACTAGCAGTTGGTAGCCCTCAGTATGGCTGCGTTCCAGTTCAACAGCGCCGGAAGCATCTAACCACGCCGGCGGCGCCAACACCGTCAGGTCCACATCATCAAATTGTGCCATCTCTTCCAACTTGGTCTGGTAAACCCCCACCAGACACGCTTTGGAAATCATCAAAACTTTCATACTCATCACTTATCACTTGTATCTTGCCACTCATATCCCCGTTTGACGCGGCCTTTGATTTTGCTATACTTGCCGCGCTTTGACAACTTTAGAGCGGCGACCGCATATGATTCTTAATAACAATTCAGGCCCATCCCGTTGGGGGTGGGCTTTGTTGCTTTTGGCGTTTTTCACAGCT